>CAYVXO010000089.1:0-22777 GCA_964454485.1 uncultured Rubrivivax sp. | reverse complement strand
CGCGCCGGCGCTGCGGGCGGCCGACGAAGCGCGCCTGCGCAGCGCGGTGGCCGTGCAGGCCGCGGCCAGCGCGGCGCGCGCCGACCGGGCCGCCGATGTCTGGGACATCACCGCGGCGGCCGACCTGGCACTGGTGCAATTGCTGCTGGACGCCGCCGATCCCGCCGCCGTGCAGGCACAGGCCGCGCGCGCGCGCCAGGGCTACGAACGCGCGCTCGCGATGGGCGCGAGCGCGCGCGAGCAGGCGTCGATGCGGGAGCAGGTGACCTTCCTGGCCGACCTGGCGGCGCCTCTCGGCGGCGCGACGGTGAAGGCGCTGCGCTCGGTCGAGGCGGTGTTCGCCTGAGGGCCGGCTGGTTCAGCGCCCGCCGGTCACGTCCAGCACCGCGCCGGTGGTGTAACTGGCCTCTTCGGACAGCAGCCAGCAGATCGCCGCCGCTACCTCGTCGGCGCTGCCGGCGCGCTGCATCGGCACCTGCGGCGCCAGCTGGCGCGCGCGGTCGGGCTGGCCGCCGGAAGCGTGGATCTCGGTCTCGATGATGCCGGGGCGCACCGCGTTCACGCGCACGCCTTCGGCCGCGACCTCGCGCGCCAGGCCCAGCGTGAAGGTGTCGACCGCGCCCTTGGCCGCCGCGTAGTCCACGTACTGGCCGGGCGAGCCGATGCGCGCCGCCGCCGAACTGAGGTTGACGATCGCGCCGCCGCGCCCGCCGTGGCGCCGGCTCATGCGGCGCACCGCCTCGCGCGCGCAGTAGATCGTGCCCAGCACGTTGATGCCGAACATGCGCTGCAGGCGCGCCGCGCTCATCTCGTCGACGCGCTGCGCGACGTCCACCACGCCGGCGTTGTTGACCAGGCCGTCCAGGCGGCCCCATTCGGCGTCGACGCGGGCGAACATCGCCAGCACCGCGGCCTCGTCGGCCACGTCGGCCGCCACCGTGAAGGCGCGGCGGCCGGCCGCGCGCACCTGCGCGGCCACCTGCTCGGCGGCCGCCGCGTCGCGCGCGTAGTTGACCGCCACGTCCCAGCCCGCCGCGGCGGCACGCAGCGCGGTGGCGGCGCCGATGCCGCGGCTGCCGCCCGTCACCAGAAGCACAGGTGCATCGTTCATCGCTCGATGATAGAACCCGCATCTCGCCCCAAAGAGGAAGCGCACATGGCCGACGACAGCAAGGGCTACAAGCCGCCGCCCGAGATCGACAACAGCGCGGCGTGGGACCGGCTGGAGGACCAGCTCAAGTACTACAGCGGCAAGTCGGGCCACTGCCAGACCCTGTACAAGCGCATCAAGCTGGCGCAGATCATGGTCTCGGCCGCCATCCCCATCCTCGCCTTCAGCCCGCTGGGCGGGGCGGAGAAATTCATCGTCGCCGCCGCCGGCGTGGTGATCGCGCTGCTCGAAGGGCTGCTGCTGCTCAACCAGTACCCGGAGCTGTGGGTCAAGTACCGCGCCACCGCCGAGGGCCTGAAGCGCGAACGCTCGCTGCTGCTGGCCGGCGCGGGCGACTACCGCGACAAGCCCCTGCCCGACGCGCTGCGCCTGCTGGCCGAGCGCACCGAGGCGCTCATCGCCGAGGAAAACCGCCAGTGGACCGAGACGCAGCAGAAGGCGCTGCAGGCGCTGGCCGACGCGCAGGCCTTCGTCGCTTCGCAGAAGGCGCAAGCGCAGGGCAGTTGAAGCCCCGATGTGCGCACCGCCGCGGCGCGGCTAGAGTGCGCGCATGATGAAGCTCCACCGTCGCCAACTCCTGATCGCCGGCAGCGCAACGCTGATCGGCGCCCCCCGGTTCGCCAGCGCGCAGGCGCTCGAAAAGCCCAAGCTCACCATCGCGGTGGGCGGCAAGAATCTGCTCTATTACCTGCCGCTCACCATCGCCGAGCAGCTGGGCTACTTCAAGGCCGAGGGGCTGGACCTCACCATCGTCGACTTCGCCGGCGGCGCGCAGGCGCTGCGCGCGGTCATCGGCGGCAGCGCCGATGTCACCAGCGGCGCCTTCGAGCACACGGTGAACATGCAGGCCAAGGGCCAGCGCCTGCGCGCCTTCGTGCTGCAGGGGCGCGCGCCCCAGATCGTGCTGGGCATCAACCCGAAGACGATGGCCGGCTACAAGACCCCGGCCGATCTGAAGGGCAGGAAGGTCGGCGTCACCGCGCCGGGCTCGTCGACCAACGTGATGCTGAACTTCTTCCTCGCGAAGCACGGCATGAAGCCGAGCGACGTCTCGGTCATCGGCGTCGGGGCCTCGCAGGGCGCGGTGGCGGCCATGCGCGCCGGCCAGATCGACGCCATCTCCAACCTGGACCCGGTGATCTCGCTGCTGCTGCGTTCGGGCGACCTGAAGATCCTCTCGGACACGCGCATCGTCTCCGAGGCCGACAAGGTCTTCGGCGGCCCGATGCCCGCGGCCTGCCTCTACGCGCCGCAGGCCTTCGTCGACAAGAACCCGGCCACCGTGCAGGCGCTGGCCAACGCCATCGTGCGCGCCGACAAGTGGATCCAGGCCGCCGGCCCGGGCGACATCATCAAGGCGGTGCCCGAAAGCTACCTGCTCGGCGACCGCGCCGTCTACATCGACGCCTTCATGGCCGCCAAGGGCGCACTCTCGCCCGACGGCAGCATCCCGGAGAAGGGCCCGGACACCGCGTTCCGGGCCCTGGCCAGCATCGACGCCGAGATCGCCGGCGCCAAGCTGGACCTCGCCGCCGTCTACACGAACGAGTTCGTGAAGAAGGCGAACGCGAAGTACCCGAAAGCCTGATCAGGTCTTCGGCTTCAGCGGGCCGGGGTTGGCGGCCAGGTACTTCTCCATCTCCTCGGGGCTGACCAGGTGGTCGCCGTTGGCGTCGACCTGGTTCCAGTCGCGCACCGCGGGCATGGTGTGCGCCACCGCCTGGGCGCCCGCGTGGGTGGCGCCAGCGGCCTGCGGCATGGTCTTGTGCGGCATCTGGGTCTTCGGGGCGTCGGCGGCCAGCGCGGCACCGCAGGCGGCGACCAGGGCCAGGGGCAGTAGGCTTTTCGTCAGCATGGTCGGACCGGTCCTCGATTGAAAAGTGGTTTCCGGCGTGGGGCCCATCCCCGCGCGCGGCGGCATGGAGTGCGGCCGCGCGGCCGAAGTTCCGCATCCCCTGCGGCGCGCGGGGCCTTGGCCGCGGCCGGCGCTATGCTGCCGCCCCATGCCCGAAGCCCCCGCGCTCGAATTCGAAGCCATCGGCTGCACCTTCGTCAGCCGCGACGACCCCGGCCAGCGCTACACCGCCGTGCGCGACGTCTCGCTCGCGGTGGGCGCCGGCGAGTTCGTCTCCGTGGTCGGGCCCACCGGCTGCGGCAAGAGCACGCTGCTCAACCTGGCCGCCGGGCTGCTCGCGCCCAGCACCGGCCGCATGAAGGTCTTCGGCCAGCCGCTCCAGGGCCTGAACCGGCGTGCCGGCTACATGTTCCAGTCCGAGAGCCTGATGCCCTGGCGCACCGCGCTCGGCAACGTGAAGGCCGGGCTCGAGTTCCGCGCCGACCCCGCCGCCGAGGCGAAGGCGCAGGACTGGCTGCGCCGCGTCGGCCTGGCCGCTTTCGGCGACCGCTACCCGCACCAGATGAGCGGCGGCATGAGGAAGCGCGCCTCGCTCGCGCAGACGCTGGCGCTGGACCCGGACATCATCCTCATGGACGAGCCCTTCAGCGCGCTCGACATCCAGACCCGGCAGCTGATGGAAAACGAGGTGCTGGGCCTGTGGGCGGAGAAGCGGAAGGCGGTGCTCTTCATCACGCATGACCTGGACGAGGCGATCGCGATGAGCGACCGCGTGGTCGTGCTCTCGGCCGGCCCGGGTTCGCACCCGATCGGCGAGTTCGCGATCGACCTCGCGCGCCCGCGCGACGTGGCCGAGGTGCGCAGCCACCCGCGCTTCGTCGATCTGCACGCCGCCATCTGGGCGGTGCTGCGCGACGAGGTGCTCAAGGGCTACGCGCAGCAGCTGCAGGCGAGTCCGGCGTGAAGCGCTGGCAGCTGCGTGCCGCACAGGCGGGCCTGCTGGCGGCCGTCTTCGTGTTCTGGCACGTGATGACGAAACCCGGCCTCGTGCCGCCCTTCATGTTCGCCGACGACCGCCAGGCCGCGTTCTTCTTCGGCGAGCCGCTGCGCGTGGCGGCGCGCGTGTGGACCTGGTTCGCGGTCGACGCCGACATCTACCGCCACCTTGGCGTGACGCTGCTGGAGACGCTGCTGGCTTTCGGCATCGGCGCCGCGCTCGGCCTGGGCATGGGCCTGTGGCTGGCGCTGGCGCCCACCGCGTCGGCGATCCTGGAGCCCTACGTGAAGGCGCTCAACTCGATGCCGCGCATCATCCTGGCGCCGATCTTCGCGGTCTGGTTCGGCCTCGGCGTGGGCAGCAAGGTGGCGCTGGGCGTGACGCTGGTGTTCTTCATCGTCTTCTTCAACGTCTACCAGGGCGTGAAGGAGGTGAGCCCGGTGGTGCTGGCGAACGCGCGCATGCTGGGCGCCAGCCAGCGCCAGCTGCTGCGCCACGTGTACCTGCCCAGCGCCACGAGCTGGGTCTTCTCGAGCCTGCACACCAGCGTCGGCCTGGCCTTCGTGGGCGCGGTGGTCGGCGAGTACCTGGGTTCCAGCCAGGGCGTGGGCTACCTCATCCTGCAGGCCGAGGGCACCTTCGACATCAACACCGTGATGGCCGGCATCGTGGTGCTCACGGCCTTCGCGCTGGTGCTCGACGCCGCCGTCGGCCGGATCGAGAAGCGCCTCATGAAGTGGCAGCCCAAGGCGGGCGAGACCGAGAAGCTGTAGCCGCGGCGGCCCGCGAAGAGGTACAACGCCGGGGTGGGCACCGACGACCGGTGGCGATTCCTGCGGGGAGTCGGGTGCCGGAGGGGAATGCGCCGTGGAAGAAATGCCGCTCGCGGCCGGCCGCAGGCCGTTCTTCGAGGCCGACGCGCGTGGCCTCGTCTCGCGCGCGATGGCGCTGCGCTTCCTCTGGACCGGCGTCGTGGTCTGCCTTTGCGGCGCCGCCGTCTCGGTGTTCGAGAACTTCCCGCTCGGCCCGCTGGCGCGCCTGTTCGAAGTCGGCAGCCAGGTCCTGCTGGGACTGCTCTGCCTGGGCGCAACGCGGCTGGTCGACCGGCTGGCGCCGCGCACGCTGGTGCTGGCCGGCACCTGGGCCTGCGCGCTCGTGGCCACCGTGGTGGCGCTCACGCTGGGCCATGGCGCGCATTCGCTCGACCTGGCCTTCTACCCGCTGCTGGTGTGCGTGGCGGCGGTGCTGGTGGGCACCGGCGCGGCGATGGTGCTGGCGCTGGCCTGCGGCGCGGTCGTCGTGCTGCTCGCGGTGGCCGAGCTGCTGGGCTGGGTGCCGGGCGCGGCGGCGCTGGGCGCCTCGCCGCTGTCGCACCCGCTGTCCACCCACGCGCTGCTGCTGGGCGCCGGCTTCATGGTGGGCGCGATCCTGCTGCGCGTGTCCAACGCCTCGTACCGCGAGGCGGCGGAGCGCGAGTCGCGCTTCCGCGGCCTGCTGGCGATCGCCGCCGAGCATTACTGGGAGACCGATGAACGCCTGCGGCTGGTGCGCTGCGACGACAGCCGCTCGATGGCGCCCAGCCCGCTGCTGGCGCCGCAGCTGCAGCGGCCGCTGGAGGAGACGCTGGCCGCGCTGGCGGCCGACCCCGCCGCCGCCGCCGAGGCGCTGCAGGCGCTGCGCGAGCGGCGCCCCTTCACCCAGCTGCGCCTGCGCCTGACGCCCGGCGCGGCGACGGAGGTGGTGGAACTCAGCGGCCAGCCGCGCCACGACGCGCAGGGCCGCTTCGCCGGCTACTGGGGCGTGGCCGACGACGTGACGGCGCAGGTGCGGCGCGAGGCCGAGTCGCGCGACGCGCTGGCCACGCTGCAGACCACCTTCGAGGCCTCGCCCGACGTGCTGGCGCTGACCGACGCGGACAGCGGCCGCTTCCTGATGGTCAACCAGGCCTTCCAGGACCTCTTCGGCTACACGCGCGCCGAGGCGGTGGGGCGCACCTCGGTCGATTTGGGCACCTGGGATTCGGCGGACGACCGGCTCCAGCTGCTGGCCGCCGTGCAGCGCGAAGGCCGCGTCAGCGGCTGGCGCGCCTTCTTCCGCACCCGCGACGGGCGGCGCCTGACGATGCAGGTCTCGGCGCGCCTGGTCACGCTGGGGGCTGCGAACGCCTTGCTCATCGCCGCGCGCGACGTCACCGAGGCCGAGCGCACGCGCGCCGAGTACGCGGCGCTGCTGCAGCAGGCGCCGGTGGGCATCGCGTTCACGCGCCGGCGCAAGGTGGTGAGCGCCAACCCGGCCTTCGAGGACATGTTCGGCTGGCCGCGCGGGGCGATGGCCGGCCAGGGCGCCGAGGCCGTGGGCGCGAACGACGAACAGTGCGCCGCGCTCGAGCGCCTGTTCGCCGAGCGCGCCGCGCGCGGCCAGCCGCAGGTGCTGGAAGCGCGCGTGGCCCGGCGCGACGGCAGCCGCTTCTGGTGCCGTCTGCAGGCCGGGCCGCTGGACGCCGAAGCCGGCTTCGACGGCGGCACGATCTGGATCGCCGAGGACGTGACCGAACGCCGCCGCGCCGAGCGCGAGCTGGCCCAGGCGCGCGACGCCGCCGAGGCGGCCAGCCGTGCGAAGAGCCAGTTCCTGGCCAACACCAGCCACGAGATCCGCACCCCGCTCAACGGCCTGCTGGGTCTGGCGCGGCTGGCGCTGCGCGAGGGCACCACCGAGGCCCAGCGCCGCGACTACCTGCAGAGCATCGCCGACAGCGCGCAGGGGCTGGCGGCGATCATGAGCGACATCCTGGACCTCTCCAAGATCGAGGCCGGCCGGCTGGAGATCGAGCAGGCGGCCTTCGACCTGCGCGCGCTGCTGCAGGACCTGCAGCTGGCGCACGCCCCGCTGGCGCGCGCCAAGGGCCTGGCGCTGGAGCTGCAGGCCGACGCCGCGCTGCCGGCCTGGGTGCGCGGCGACGCGCTGCGGGTGCGTCAGGTCGTCGCCAACTACCTCTCCAACGCGGTCAAGTTCACCGAGCGCGGCGGCGTGCGGCTCGAGGCCCGGCCGGCGGCCGGCGACCGCGTGCGCATCACCGTGCACGACAGCGGCATCGGCATCGCCCCGGCGGCGCAGGAGCGCCTGTTCCAGCCCTTCACGCAGGTGGACGCCTCGACCACGCGGCGCCACGGTGGCACCGGGCTGGGCCTGTCGATCTGCCGCGAACTGGCGCGCCTGATGGGCGGCACCGTGGGGGTGGACAGCCGGCCCGGCGAAGGCAGCCGCTTCTGGGCCGAGCTGCCGCTGCCGGCGGCCGGGCCCCCCGCGGCGGCGGCACCGCCGGCGGCCGAAGGCGGCGGCACGCTGGCCGGCAAGCGCGTGCTCGTCGCCGAGGACAACGCGATCAACATGCTGATCACGGTCGAGCTGCTGCAGCAATGGGGCGTCGAGGTCGGGCAGGCCGCCGACGGCGCGCTCGCCTGCCAGGCGGTGCACGCGGCGCTGCGCGAAGGCCGCCCCTTCGACGCCGTGCTGATGGACATGCAGATGCCGGTGATGGGCGGCCACGAAGCGGCGCGCGCGCTGCGCCGCGAGCTCGGCGACGCGCTGCCGCCGGTGATCGCGCTCACCGCGTCGGCACTCGTCGAGGAACGCGAAGAAGCGCTGCGCTCGGGCATGTGCGACTTTCTCGCCAAGCCGGTGGAACCGGACCGGCTGCACGACACGCTGGCGCGCTGGATCGGGCGCGCGCGCGGCTGAGCGCCGGGTACGCCCGGTACGCTCAGCGCGCTCAGTACTTCGGCCGCAGGCTGCGCGTCGGCGGCACGTAGCTGAGCGAAGGCAGCCAGAGCTCGACCGTCCCCTGGTGCGCGTTCGGGTAGGCCTTGGCGTCGCGGTAGGTCACCGCCAGCGGCTGGCTGCCGCGCCCGGTCTTGGCCAGGGCCACGTTGGCCGCCTCGGCCGCCTGCTGCGCGAGCGTGCGGTCGGCGGGGAAGAAGTAGCGCACCTCGCTGGCGCTGCCGGCCGACACATGTTCTATGCCGGGCAGCTCGGCCGTCTTCATCAACGCCTGCATCGTGCGGCGCACCTCTTCCACGCGCGCGCGGTCGGCCTCGTCGGCGAACTGGATGAACACGCGCGGGCGCGCGCTCGCCGCGGCGACCGGTTTGGGCGGCTTGCGTTCGGCGACGCCCAGCGCCTGCAGCCGTTCGCGCGCGCTGCGCGACTCGGCCTCGGACGCCGGCAGCCGCATCACGGTCTGGTAGTCGGTGATGGCGCGCGCCGGGTCGCTGCGCTCGCGCAGCCGGGCGCGCCCGAGCAGCGCAGGCACGTAGTCCGACTGCCAGTTCAGCGCCTCGCCGTAGGCGCGCACGGCGTCGTCGGCGCGGTTCATGTTCTCGAGCGCGACGCCGCGGTTGAAGTGCACGAGCGCGTTCGTCGGCTCGAGCTGGCGCGCTCGGTCCAGGTCGGCCAGCGCGTCGGGGAAGCGGCGCTGCGCCATCGCGCTGGCGGCGCGGTCCACGAGCGGCTGCGCCTGCGTGGGCGCGAGCTCGATCGCGCGCGCGTACAGCGGCGCCGAGCCGCCGAAGTCACCATTGCGGTCGAGCACGCGCGCCAGCTTCAGCAGCGTGGGCGCGTCGCTGCCGAGGCCACCGTTGACGGCCTCGCGGTACTTCTCGGCCGCCTTGTCGGGCTGGCCGGCATCGGCCAGGCGGTCGCCTTCGGCGACGAGGGCGGCGGTGTCGACCGGCGCCGATGCAGGCTGGCTCGGCAGCGGGGCCGATGCGGGCGCGGCGACCGTCACGTCGGGCACGCGCGGTGCCGGCGACCGCAGCAGGCCCCAGCCCAGCAAGCCGGCCAGCACCAGCAGCACCGGGACCAGCACCCAGCCCCAACGCCGCGGCGCGGGACTGGCCGGGCCGGTGCCGACCACGGCCGGGCGCGCCGGGGCCGCGGAGCTGCGCAGCGGGGGCGCCGCCGCGGCCGCCGGCGGCACGCTCGCGGCCAGCGGCGGCAGCGTCGCGTCGGCGGCGTCGATCGAAGCCTGGATGAAACGCCGCTCGCTCGCGTTCAGGTCGCGTTCGCGCCGGCGCAGCTGCAGCCGCGCTTCCGACAAGGCCACGCCCTGCAGCAGGCTGCCGGGGTCGCGCGCGCGTTCCCAGTCGTGGCGCGCGTCGCGCACGCGCTGGCGCCAGAGGATGAAGTCGCGGTCCTCGGCCAGCCACTGGTGCAGCGTGGGCCAGCCCGCGGCCAGCTTGTCCTGCAGCGCCAGCACCTGCTCGCGGCCGATCACCTGCGTCTGCGCCTGCGTGCGCGCCTCGGTGGCCAGCGTGAGCAGGCTGCGTGCCAGCAGCAGCCGGATCACCTCGTGCTGCTCGGGGTCGAACTCGCCCAGCGCCGCACGCACCGGGAAGACGCCGCCGCCGTCTTCCTC
Organism: uncultured Rubrivivax sp.; assembly: GCA_964454485.1. GTDB lineage: Bacteria > Pseudomonadota > Gammaproteobacteria > Burkholderiales > Burkholderiaceae_C > Rubrivivax. The sequence goes on along the minus strand of CAYVXO010000089.1, from coordinate 13,341 downwards.
GCGGCCCAGGCGCACCAGCCGGCACAGCACGCTGCGCGCCATTGCGCGCTGGTCCTCGGGCAGCGCATAGAGCGCTTCGTCGGCAAGGCGCCAGAGCTGCTGCAGGTCGGTCTCGCGCGTGTGTTCCTCGCGCGCCTGGCGCGCGGCGGCGGTCTGCGGCGTCTCGGCGAAGGCTTCGAGGTAGCGCTGGCGCAGTTCGGGCGCGATCGGCAGCCGGAAGTCGGCCACCTCGCCGTCGGTGATCTGCTGCGTCAGGCGCACGAAGGCCGCGAGCACGGTCTTCGGGTCTCGCGCGTCGTCCTTGAAGGGCGCCAGCACCTCTTCGTAGGCGTAGAACACGCGGTGCGGCACTTCCACCGCGGCCCAGTAGTCGGCCGGGTCGCGGCCCGCGAGGTGGTCCAGCAGCGGCGCGAAGGTCTCGCGCGCGTAGGCCTGGCGCAGCGCCAGGCGGTCGCTCTCGCCGGCGTCCACCCGCATCGGCACCGGGAACACGCGGTACGGCGCCGGCGTGTCGGCCAGCATGGTGCTGCCGGCGGCGCGGCGCCGCTGCTGCGCCACCTCGGCCTGCTTGCTGCGCGCCTGCGCGGCCACCGCGGCGCAGCCCTTGATGCTCTGGTTGTTGTAGGTGAAGCAGACGACGATCGCGTCGGGCATCTGCACGGTGCAGATGCCGGCGGTGTCGCTCACGCCGGTGCGGCTGTCGACGAGCACCCAGTCGTAGGCGGCGCGCGCGCGTTCGCGCACCGCGTCGATGAAGCCGCCGCCGCCCAGGCGGTCGTAGAAGGTCTGCCAGTCGAAGGCGCTGACCTTGTGGCCGTAGCTTTCGGTCTGGCGGCCCGCGGGCAGCAGGTCGATCTTGCCGCCCGAAGGGAAGTGCGGGAAGTCGAGCGCCAGCACGTGGTCGTCGATCTCGGCCAGCGGGTGCCACCAGTCGGCCGGCGGCGGCGACCCGTCCGGCCGCGGCGCCACCGCCTCGCTGGCGTAGCGGTCGACGAGGTCGATCAGGCCGTCGGAAGACGCCAGCTCGTGGTCGATGAGGAAGGGCCTGAAGTAGCGGTGCAGGCCCGGCGCTTCCAGGTCCCAGTCGATCACCAGCACCCGCTTGCCGGCGGCGGCCAGGATGAAGGCCACGTTGGCGAGCGCCATCGAGCGGCCGGTGCCGCCCTTGTACGAATAGAACGTGACGACGCGCCCGGGCGGGCGGGCGCTGCTCATCTCACGCCCCGGCGCCGGAGAGCTGCGCGCGCGCCGGGCCGGCCGGCACCGGGCGCACCACCGGCGCCTGGCGCAGCACCTCGGCCTTGAGCTGCTGCAGCACTTCGCGCACCTGCGACTTCAGGTCGTCGGCGCTGCGGATGCCGCTGCGGAAGAAGGTGGGGTTGGGCGCCAGCCGCACGTGGCGGTCGAAGGTGCTGTGCACCGTGGCCTGGATGGCGTCGCGCTCGGCGGCGCCGGCGGGGTCGGCCTCGTTCCAGGGCACGAGCACGCACCAGTGCACGTCGAGCCGGCCGTCCAGGCGGCGCAGCAGGTCCTGGTAGGCCGGCTGCTGGCGCTGCGCGTCCCAGTGCAGCGACCAGGGGTCGACCACCAGCACGACGATCTGGCGGGCCTGCCAGGCGGTTTCGATGCGCTGCAGCAGGTCGGGGCCGAAGGGCAGTTCGGCGCTGGAGAAGTCGAGCGACTCGTCCGAGGCCACGTGCTGCATCAGCGGGTGCACGCGGCGCGGGTCGGCCGGGTAGAAGGGCCGCCAGTCGCCGCCGCCGGCGTCGACGTAGGCGTCGGTCGGGCGCGCGCCGGCGATCTCGGCCGGGTGCGCGGCGACGTAGATGAAGCTCACGTGGCGCGGCCCGGCCGGGGCGGCGGCGGGCGCGGCGGCGATCGCCTGCGCGAAGGCCGAAGGCGTCTGCGCCAGCGTGGGCAGCGGCGCCAGCGGCGGCAGCGGGTGGGCGTCGGCGGCCTCGACGATCTGCTGCGCCAGCGCGTCGATGAGGTCGGCGTAGGCGCTGGCGTGGTCGGCGTGGCGCTTGAGCAGGTAGTACACGCCCTTGCGGTTGGCCGGCGCGGCCGGGTCGCCGAAGAGCATCTGCGTGGCCTTCACTTCGGCCGGCAGCGGGTCGATCGGCGTCTCGTACCAGAGCACGGTCTTCAGCAGCGGCGGCGTCTTGCCGCCGGGCGGCGCGGCGACGCGGCAGCGGCGCCGAAACAGCGCCCATTCGCGGCCGCAGTACTCGCTCTTGAAGTAGGCCGGCGAGGCCAGCGCCAGCATCACCTTGCTGCTGTTGAGCGCCTCGACGATGGCGGCGTCCCATTCCTCGCCGAGCTCGATGGAGCGCTGGTCGAAGAAGCCGACGGCGGCCTCGGCGCCCAGGCCGCGGCGGTGGCGCACCTCCTGGCTCAGGTCGTCGAAGAAGCGCTTGAGGTACGCGTCGTTGTTGGCGCGGGTGTAGCTGAAGAAGAACTCGTAGGCCACGCGGGCGAGTCTAGCCACACGCCGCCGGCTTGGGCTCCCTAGTTCCGCGGAGACGCGCCCGCTACGGCGGCGGGCCCCGAGACGGCGAAGGCGGGGATGCGCGGCACGCCGATCTCGTAGCCCATCGCGCCGGTGTGGGCGATGCGGTCGCGGTCGGTGCCGATCGAGCGGATGGCCAGCGCGACCGCGCCGAGCAGGCCGCGCCGCTTCACTTCGACGTGGGCATCACGAACTCGGCACCCTTGCCGATGCTGTCGGGCCAGCGCTGCATCACGCTCTTCTGCTTGGTGTAGAAGCGCACGCCTTCCTCGCCGTAGGCGTGCATGTCGCCGAAGAGGCTCTTCTTCCAGCCGCCGAAGCCGTGCCAGGCCATCGGCACGGGAATGGGCACGTTGATGCCCACCATGCCCACCTGCACGCGGCGGCTGAACTCGCGCGCGGTGCCGCCGTCGCTGGTGAAGCAGGCGACGCCGTTGCCAAACTCGTGTTCGTTGACGAGTTGCAGCGCCTCGGCCATGTCCTTCACGCGCACGCAGGCGAGCACGGGGCCGAAGATCTCTTCCTTGTAGATCCGCATCGACGGATTCACGCGGTCGAACAGCGTGCCGCCGGTGAAGAAGCCGGATTCGTGGCCGGCCACCTTGTGGCCGCGGCCGTCGACCACCAGCTGCGCGCCTTCCTCGACGCCGACGCCGATCATCTTCTCGATGCGGTCGCGCGCCTCGCGCGTGACGATGGGGCCCATCTCGACCGCGCCTTCCATGCCGTTGCCGATCTTCAGCGCCTTCGCGCGTTCGGCCAGCCGCGGCACGATGCGGTCGGCCACGTCGCCCACCAGCACCGCCACGCTGATGGCCATGCAGCGTTCGCCGGCCGAGCCGTAGGCGCTGCCGATGAGCGCGTCCACCGCCTGGTCGAGGTCGGCGTCGGGCATCACCACCATGTGGTTCTTGGCGCCGCCCAGCGCCTGCACGCGCTTGCCGTTCTTCGCGCCCGTCTCGTAGATGTACTGCGCGATCGGCGTGCTGCCGACGAAGCTGACCGCCTTCACGTCGGGGTGGGTGAGCAGCGCGTCGACCGCCACCTTGTCGCCCTGCACGACGTTGAACACGCCGTCGGGCAGGCCGGCTTCCTTCAGCAGCTCGGCCATGAAGAGGCTGGCGCTGGGATCGCGTTCGCTGGGCTTCAGGATGAAGGCGTTGCCGCAGGCCAGCGCCACCGGGAACATCCAGCACGGCACCATGCACGGGAAGTTGAACGGCGTGATGCCGGCCACCACGCCCAGCGGCTGGCGGAAGACCCAGTTGTCGATCGCGGTGCTCACCTGGTCGGTGTAGTCGCCCTTCAGCAGCTGCGGCACGCCGCAGGCGAATTCCACGATCTCGATGCCGCGCGTCACCTCGCCCTGCGCGTCGCCGAAGACCTTGCCGTGCTCGGCGGTGATCATGGCCGCCAGCGTGTCGCGGTGCTGGTTGAGCAGCGCGAGGAAGGCGTTCATCACGCGCGCGCGGCGGATCGGCGGGAAGTCGCCCCAGGCCGGCTGCGCGGCCTTCGCGCTGGCCACCGCGGCGGCGACGTCGGCTTCGCTCGCCAGCAGCACCTTGCGGCCCTGCTGGCCGGTGGCCGGGTTCCACACCGGCTGCGACCGGCTGCCGCTGCCGGGCGTGCGCGCGCCGCCGATCCAGTGGCCGACGTCGGTGCTGACGTTGAATGCTGCGCCCATCGAGCTGTCTCCATCGCTTGGCAGGGGGAAGGAGAAGTCTACGGCGGAAAAAATATGCGCCCGCCGCTTGGGGCGGGGGCAAAAAAAGACGCCCGCCGGTGAGGGCGGGCGCTCGCAAGTCCTCCGAAAAGGACGTCGTTGGGAACGGTCGGTGCGCGAGAGAGGAGAGGAGAATCGCGAACCGATGGCAAGCACTTTATCCGCCGCCCCGCGAGGGGCACATCCCCAATGCGTCGGGGCCCCCGCTCAAGTTGGGGGGGCGGGATGTCCGTGAAGCCCGCCCCGAAGCCACGCGCTTTGACCGACGCCGAGATGGCGCGCCTGGACACGCTGCTCGAACAGGTGCCCGCGCCGCTGGAGGCGCTGGACGTGGTGGCGCTCGACGGCTTCCTCTGCGGCGTGCTGCTGCAGCCGGAGGTGCCGGCGCCGGAACGCTGGCTGCGCTTCGTCGGTGACCTCGAAGGCCGGCCGCTGCCCGCCGGCTTCCCGGCCGCCGAGCTGCACACGCTGGTGCGGCGCCGCCATGCCGAGCTGTCTGCCGCGGTGGCGGCGCGGCAATGGTTCGACCCCTGGGTCTTCGAGCTGGAGGACTCGGCCGCGCCTTCCGACGCGGTGCTGCCCTGGGTCGCCGGCTTCGCGGCCGCGATGGACCGCTTCCCGGCGCTGATGCAGCTGGACGACCCGGCGTTGGTCGAACCGCTGGCGCTGCTGTACGCGCACTTCGACCCGGCCGACCTGGAAGACGCCGACGACCTGCTGGCCGTGATCGAGACGCTGGAGCCGCCGGCCACGCTGGCCGAAGCGGTGGAAGACCTGGTGCGCGCGGTGCTGCTGATCGCCGACGTCAGCCGGCCGCGGCGTCGGGCCCCGGTGGCGCGCCGCTAGCCGGAGCTACGCGCCGAAGACGGCGCGCGCGTGCAGCCCCAGCCCCTGCGCGACGCTGGCGAAGCGGTCGCCGCGCACGCGCCGCGCCTGCGGAAAGCCTGCCGCGATGCGGTCCACCAGCGGTGCCAGCCCGGTGGAGCCGCCTGTGAAGTACAGCACCTGCACCGCGGAAGCCGCCACGCCGGCCAGGCGCAGCGTCTCCTCGGCCGCGCCGACGATGCGCGCGAGGTCGGCCTCGATCGCCTCGGCCGCCTGCGCTTCCTGCAGCACGCTGGCGAGCCCCTCCTCCACGCCTTCGAGGTCGATGCGCGCCAGGCCCTGTCCGGCGACCTCGATCTTGGCCGCCTCCGCCGCCGCCGCCAGCGCGTGCCCCAGGCGCGTTTCCAGCACGCGCAGCAGCCGGCGGTGGTGCGCCGGGTCGGCGTACCAGTCCTTCATCGCGCGCAGTTCGGCCAGCCGCGCCGGCGCATAGCAGGTGTTGATGAGGTGCCAGGTCGCGAGGTCGAAGTAGATCGTGCTCGGCACCTCGCGCGCCGGCCGGCCCTTCACCGCCGGGCCCAGGCTGCGGTAGCCCATCAGCGGCAGGATGGCGGCCAGCTCGACGCGGCGGTCGAAGTCGGTGCCGGCGACGTGCACGCCGTGGTTGGCCAGGATGTCGTCGCGCCGGTCGGGCCGGCCGCGCCGCGCCGGGCCCACGCGCACGAGCGAGAAGTCCGAGGTGCCGCCGCCGATGTCGGCCACCAGCACGAGCTGCTCGTGGGCTGTCGTGCGCTCGTGGTCCAGCGCGGCGGCGATGGGCTCGTACTGGAAGCGCACGTCGGCGAAGCCGACGCCGCGCGCCGCTTCCTCCAGCGCGGCCTGGGCTCGGCGGTCGCGCTCGGGGTCGTCGTCGACGAAGAAGACCGGCCGGCCCAGCACCACGCGCGCGATCGGCGCGCCGGCCTCGGCCTCGGCGCGCCGCCTCAGCTGGCGCAGGTAGCCGGCGATCACGTCCAGGAACTTCACCGCGCGGCCGCCGCCGACGTCGGTGCTCTGCTCGACGAGCGAGGAGCCCAGGATGCTCTTCATCGAGCGCATGAGCCGGCCGTCGATGCCTTCCACGTAGGCCGCGATGGCGGCGCGGCCGTACAGCCGCTCGGGCTCGGCCATGGGGTCGGTGCCGTCGGCGCGGTAGAAGACCGCGGTCGGCATCGTCGGCTGGCCGGGTTCCAGCTCGATCAGGCGCACCCCGGGCCCGCCATCGGGCAGCGCGACGGCCGAGTTCGAGGTGCCGAAGTCGATGGCGGCGAAGGCCGCGGCAGGTGACGTCGGCAAGGGTGGCGGGGCGGGCGAAAGGGGGCGCGATTCTATCGGCCGCTCCGCCGCGTCGCCAGGGCGTGAACTCCGCGCGTGAAATGGCACGCGATCCGGGTTCGATTCGGGCTCATGGCGCGGCGCGCGCGGCCGACACTTGTTTACACGTGCTCACGGGCAGACAAGGGTGGGGTGGACGACATGGCCAAGGCAACGGCTTCCGGGGGTTTCTTCCAGCGCCTGCTGGCGCGGCCGGCACCGTCTGCCGAGGACGACGCCGCCGACTTCGGCACCTGCTTCGGGCTTGAGCTCAGCCTGACGCCGGCGCCGAACCCGCCCGCGCCGGCCGCCAGCCCGGGCGAAGCGGGTGCCGGCTGGATCCACCGCCTGTCGCGGCGCGAACGCAAGGCCGGCTGACCCCACCGGCAACCCTAGAATCGGGCCGATGACCCGACTGCCCTTTCGCGAACAGGTGCTGCGCGTTCGCGAGGACGTGATCGTCGCCGCCGTCAACCGCCTGCTCGCCGAGAAGGGCTTCGACCTGATGACGGTCGACGAGGTGGCCGCCGAAGCCGGCATCGCCAAGGCCAGCCTTTACAAGCACTTCGCCTCCAAGGAGGCGCTCGCCGCCGCCGCGATGGTGCGCGTGCTGCAGGACGCGCGCGACCTCATCGAGCAGGAGAACGAGCGCGGCGGCGCCGGGCCGCTGGAGCGGCTGCGCGCGGTCGCACGCTGGGCCACGGCGCGCCAGCTGGCCGGCGAGATGCCTTCGCTGCCTTCGCAGAACTCCACCCTGCGCGCCGAGCTGATGGCGCACCGCGGCTACCTGGACCTGCTGATGCAGGTGAGCGACCGCCTGGGCGAATGGATCACCGCGGCGCAGGAAGCGCGCGAACTCGACCCCGCGCTGCCGCCCGAGCTGGTGCTGTACCGGCTCTACGCGCTCGCCTGCGACCCCGTGCCGGCGGTCATGAAGGCCGGTGGCCGCTGGACCGACGCGCAGGTGGCCGACTGGGTCGTCGACACCTGCCTCAACGGCCTGCGCCCGCGCGCTACCTGATCAGCAGCACCGGGGTCTGGCAGCGCGCCAGCACCTTGGTCGCGACCGAACCGAGCAGCAGGTTGACGATGCTGCCGTGGCCGTGCGAACCCATGATCAGCAGGTCGTACTTGCCCTTGTCGGCGAGACTGGCGATCAGCTCGGCCGGTGCCGCGACCTTGGCGACGAACGTGGCCTTCAGCCCCTGGCGCGCGAAGAAGGCGCGGATCGGCTTGAACACGCGCTCGGCTTCCTCGTCGTAGTGCTGCTTGAGCACGGCCTTGTCCAGCACCGCGGCGGCCCGAGGCGGCACCGCGGACACCGCGTTCACGACGGTGTAGTCGTGATGAGCGCCGAGCCATTCGTCGTGCGCGGCCAGGTAGGCGAGCATGCGCTTGGTGAAGGGGCTGCCGTCGACGGCGACGAGGATCTTCATGGCGGCTTCCGGTCTGTTGACGCGTGAAGTGTTGCACGCGCGGACCGGGCCCGCTTGCGCGCCATCAAGCGGCTCAGCGCAGTTCGATCACGCGCAGCGGCTCGAACCCTTCGGCTTCGCCCTTCGAGGCCAGGCCGCGGGCATTGCACACCACGCGCGTCGGCCTGCGGCCGGCGCGTCTTTCCTCGTAGTCGTGGCGGCAGTGCAGGTGGCCGTGCAGCCAGAGGTCGGCGCGCGGGATGAGCGCGTCGTCTGGGTTGCAGAAGCTGGCGGTGCCGGGCGTGTTGCCGTAGCGCGGGTCGGCGCTGCGCAGGCTGGGCCCGAAGTGCGTGACGACCACGGTGGCGTCCCAGCGGCCGGCCGGCGGGCGCATCAATTCGGCTTCGAGCCAGTCGCGGCAGGCGTGGCCTTCGGCGCGCATCGCCGCCACGTCGAACGGGCGGCCGCGCAGCTTCGCGCCCATCAGCCGCATGAAGTAGCCGGCGGCGCGCTCGGCGCGTTCGCGCCCGGCTTCGCCGAAGAGGTCGAAATCGCTCCAGCGCGTGGTGCCCAGGAAACGCACACGGCGGCCGCTGGCGGACGTCATGACCAGCGACTCGCGCTGCAGCAGCGTCAGGCCCAGGAAGGCGCAGTGCTCGCGCAGCGCGGGCCAGGCGTTGTCGAGGTCGCGGTCGTCGAACTCGTGGTTGCCCGCCACCACCAGCACCGGCACCGGCCAGCCGGCGAAACGCTGGTAGCCGGACCAGCCGGCGTCGATGTCGCCGGCCAGCACCAGCAGTTCGGCCCCGGGCGCGGGCTCGGGGTCGAAGGCCTCGGTCTCGAGGTGCAGGTCCGACAGCAGCTGGATCTTCACTGCGCGGCGCCCTCAGCGCACGCGCCGGCTCAGGCGCCCAGCCGTTCTTCGATGCGCGCCTTGGTGGCCGGCAGTTCGCGCGGCAGCTGGTGCTCGAGCTGCTGGAACAGCTCGGTGTGCAGCGCCAGTTCCTGCTTCCACGCGGCCTTGTCGATCCCGATCACGCTGGCGAACTGCTCGCGCGAGAAGGACAGGCCTTCCCAGCGCAGGTCTTCGTAGCGCGGGCTGATGCCGAAGACGTTGTCCTCGCCCTGGGCCCTGCCCTCGACGCGGCCGATCATCCATTCCAGCACGCGCATGTTGTCGCCGTAGCCGGGCCAGACGAACTTGCCGTCGGCACCCTTGCGGAACCAGTTGACGCAGTAGATCTTGGGCAGCTTCGCGCCCTGGGCCTGCAGCTTGCTGCCCATGTCGAGCCAGTGCTGGAAGTGCTCGGCCATGTTGTAGCCACAGAAGGGCAGCATCGCGAACGGGTCGCGCCGCACCACGCCCTGCTGGCCGGCGGCGGCGGCGGTGGTCTCGCTGCCCATGGTGGCGGCCATGTAGACGCCTTCGGTCCAGTTGCGCGCCTCGGTCACCAGCGGCACCGTGGTGCTGCGGCGGCCGCCGAAGATGAAGGCGTCGATCGGCACGCCGGCGGCGTTGTCCCAGTCCGGGTCGAGCACCGGGTTGTTGGTGGAAGCGACCGTGAAGCGCGCGTTCGGGTGCGCGGCCTTGGCGCCGGTTTCCTTGGCCAGGGCGGGCGTCCAGTCCTTGCCCTGCCAGTCCACCAGGTGCGCCGGCGGGGTGTCGCTCATGCCTTCCCACCACACGTCGCCGTCGTCGGTGAGCGCCACGTTCGTGAAGATCACGTCGCGCTCGAGCGAGTGCATGCAGTTCGGGTTGGTCTGGAAGTTGGTGCCCGGGGCGACGCCGAAGTAACCCGCCTCGGGATTGATGGCGTACATGCGGCCGTCGGCACCCGGCTTGATCCAGGCGATGTCGTCGCCGATGGTGGTGACCTTCCAGCCGTGGTAGGCCGAAGCGGGCGGCACCAGCATCGCGAAGTTGGTCTTGCCGCAGGCGCTGGGGAAGGCGGCGGCCACGTGGTACTTCCGGCCCTGCGGCGAGGTGACGCCCAGGATCAGCATGTGCTCGGCCAGCCAGCCCTGGTCGCGCCCCATGGTGCTGGCGATGCGCAGCGCGAAGCACTTCTTGCCCAGCAGCGCGTTGCCGCCGTAGCCCGAGCCGTAGCTCCAGATCTCGCGCGTCTCGGGGTAGTGGACGATGTACTTGGTCTTGTTGCAGGGCCAGGCCACGTCTTTCTGGCCGGCTTCGAGCGGTGCGCCGACGGTGTGCACGCAGGGCACGAAGGCGCCGTCGGCGCCCAGCAGTTCGAGCACCGGGCGGCCCATGCGCGTCATCACGCGCATGCTCACCGCGACGTAGGGGCTGTCGGTCAGCTCGACGCCGATGTGGCTGATGTGCGAACCCAGCGGGCCCATCGAGAACGGCACCACGTACAGGGTGCGGCCCTTCATGGCGCCGCGGAACAGGGCCTTGTCGCCGGTCTGCAGCAGGGCGCGCATCTCGGCCGGCGCCATCCAGTTGTTGGTGGGGCCGGCGTCTTCCTTCCTCTGGCTGCAGATGAAGGTGCGGTCCTCGACCCGCGCGACGTCGCTCGGGTCGCTGCGCGCCAGGTAGCTGTTGGCCCGCTTGGCCGGGTTCAGGCGCAGCATGGTGCCGGCGGTGACGAGCTGCTCGCACAGGCGGTCGTATTCGGCTTCGCTGCCGTCGCACCAGTACACGTCGGCGGCCTCGGTGAGGGCGGCGATCTCGGCCACCCAGGTCACCAGGCGCGCGTGCTTCACGTGGGCAGGCACGTTCAGGCGCAACCCTTCCATTGCGGGACGGTTCATCGAATCTCCGATCATGGGATTGGGAAAGTCAGGTTTGGGTCAGCGCTGTCCAGCAGCGCTCAACGAAACCGGCACCGCGATGCGTCTTTCGCGGGGGTGGTGATTGTGCGACCACTGTAATCGGCCTGTAACCACCGCCTTTGCGGGGCGTCATGCAAAGACGGAATGGCGTGATGCCTGGCACGACGACCCCCGCGACCCGTCGGCGGGCCCGTAGACTCGTGACTGTGAACCAACCGGTACAAAAGCGCCACCGACCGGGCCGGCCCAAGGCCGACCCGGGCGAGCCGCGCGGCAACGACCCCACGCGCACGATGGAGGACATCGTGAACGTGGCGATGCGCGAGTTCGCGGAGAAGGGGCTGGCCGGCGCCCGCATCGACGACATCGCCGAGGCCATGCGCACCAGCAAGCGCATGATCTACTACTACTTCGGCAGCAAGGAAGGGCTGTACGTGGCGGTGCTGGAAGAGGCCTATCGCCGCATGCGCTCCATCGAATCCGGCCTGCACCTGGAAGACCTGCCGCCCGAAGAGGCGCTGCGCCGGCTGGTCGCCTTCACGGTGGACTACCAGCTCGCGCACCCGGACTTCATCCGCCTGGTGATGACCGAGAACATCCACCGCGGCGAGTACCTGGCGCGCAGCAAGTCGATTCGCGACCTCAACGTGCCGGCCATCGCCGGGCTGCGCAGCGTTTACGAGCGCGGCGTCGCCGAAGGTGTGTTCCGGCCCGGGCTGGACCCGATCGACCTGCACATGTCGATCAGCGCGCTCTCGGTCTTCAACGTGGCCAACCGGCACACCTTCTCGCTCATCTTCCAGCGCGACCTGGAATCGCCCGAAGCCGTGGCCGCGCGCCGCGACAGCATCGTCGAAATGCTGGTGCGCTTCGTCCGCAAGTAGGCACTCGCCTTCCCAAAAACCCCAGCGGCGGCATTGCGGGTTTCTCCGCATTTTCCAGAACTAACCAGTTCGTACATTTGCGGCACGGCCACGATGCATGCGGGCCGGCACAGGAGACAAGCGCCGTGAACGTGCCCGAACCACGCCCGCCCGCCGGCCCCTTCAGCGCCGTCTGGCGCACGCTGGACATCGTGATCGCCCTCGCCCTGGCGCTGATGGCGCTCATGGTGTTCGGCAACGTGGTGCTGCGCTACGTCTTCAACTCCGGCATCGCCGTGAGCGAGGAGCTCAGCCGCTGGCTCTTCGTGTGGATGACCTTCCTCGGCGCCGTCGTCGCGCTGAAGGAGAAGGCGCACCTGGGCACCGACATGCTGGTCTCGCGCCTGGGCCGCACCGGCAAGCGCGTGTGCCTGGGCTTGAGCCAGCTGCTGATGCTGGGCTGCACCTGGCTGCTGCTTTCGGGCAGCTGGCAGCAGGCGCGCATCAATCTGGAGACCGAGGCGCCGGTCACCGGCTGGCCGATGGCGGTGGTCTACGCCGCCGGCATCGCCTTCGCGGTGCCGGCCGGGCTGCTGCTGCTGGCGCAGCTGTGGCGCACGGTCACCAACCAGCTGAGCGAAGAAGACCTGGTGGCGGTGCAGGAGTCCGAAGACCTGGCGCAGCTGCAGCAGCAAGGCGAAGGGGGGTCCAAGTGACCGTCGCCGTCTTCCTGGGCGCCCTGCTGGGCGCCATGGCGCTGGGCATGCCCATCGCCTACGCGCTGCTGGTGTGCGGCGTGGCGCTGATGTGGCACCTGGACATGATGGACGCGCAGATCCTGGCGCAGAACCTCATCAACGGTGCCGACAGCTTCCCGCTGCTGGCGGTGCCCTTCTTCATGCTGGCCGGCGAGATCATGAACGTCGGCGGCCTCTCGCGCCGCATCGTCAACCTGGCGCTCACGCTGGTGGGCCACGTGCGCGGCGGGCTGGGCTACGTGACCATCCTGGCCGCGGTGCTGATGGCCGCGCTCTCGGGCTCGGCGGTGGCCGACACCGCGGCGCTGGCCGCGCTGCTGCTGCCGATGATGAAGGCCGCCGGCCACGACGAGGCGCGTGCCGGCGGGCTCATCGCCTCGGCCGGCATCATCGCGCCCATCATCCCGCCGTCGATCGGCTTCGTGATCTTCGGCGTCGCCGCCAACGTCTCGATCGGCAAGCTCTTCATGGCCGGCATCGTGCCCGGCATCCTGCTGGGCGGCAGCCTGGCCCTCACGTGGTGGTGGGTGGCGCGGCGCGAGAACGTCACGCCGCCGCCCAAGACCACCGGCGCCGAGAAGTGGGCCGCGTTCCGCAGCAGCACCTGGGCGCTGTTCCTGCCGGTGATCGTGCTCGTGGGCCTGAAGATGGGCGTCTTCACGCCCACCGAAGCGGCCGTGGTGGCGGCGGTGTACGCGCTCTTCGTGGCGGTGTTCGTCTACAAGGAACTCTCGCTCTCGCAGCTGCTGCCGGTGTTCGTCTCGGCGGCCAAGACCACCGCGGTGATCATGTTCCTGGTGGCCGCGGCCATGGTCTCGGCCTGGCTCATCACGGTGGCCAACCTGCCGGCCGAGCTGACGGCCATGCTGCAGCCCTTCCTGGGCAACCAGACGCTGCTGCTCGTGGTCATCATGCTCATCACCATGGCGGTGGGCACGGCGATGGACATGACGCCCACCATCCTCATCCTCACCCCGGTGCTGATGCCGGTGGTGAAGGCCGCCGGCATCGACCCCGTGTACTTCGGGGTGCTGTTCATCATCAACAACGCCATCGGCCTGATCACGCCGCCGGTGGGCACCGTGCTCAACGTGGTGGCCGG
>CAYVXO010000088.1:0-22845 GCA_964454485.1 uncultured Rubrivivax sp. | reverse complement strand
ACCGACGCCGGCGCCGGCGAGCCGGTGCGCGTGTACGAGGCGACGAGCGACTTCGCCGAGGCGCAGTGGTTCCTGGACGAGGCGCAGGCGCTGCACCGCGCCGGCCTGCCGCGCAGCGAGATCGCGCTGCTGTACCGCAGCAACGCGCAGAGCCGGGTGCTGGAGAGCGCGCTCTTCAACGCCGGCATCCCTTACCGCGTGTACGGCGGCCTGCGCTTCTTCGAGCGCGCCGAGGTCAAGCACGCGCTCGCCTACCTGCGGCTGATCGAGAACCCGAACGACGACACCAGCTTCCTGCGCGTGGTGAACTTCCCGGCGCGCGGCATCGGCGCGCGCACCGTGGAGCAGCTGCAGGACGCGGCGCGGGCCAGCGGCCGCAGCCTGGCGCAGAGCGCGGGCGCGGTGCCCGGCAAGGCGGGCGCCAACCTGCAGGCCTTCGTGGCCCTGGTGGACGCCATGCGCGAGGCCACGCGCGGCCTCACGCTGCGCCAGATCATCGAGCACATGCTGGCCGCCAGCGGGCTGGTGGACTTCTACCGCACCGAGAAGGAAGGCGCCGACCGCATCGAGAACCTGGAGGAACTGGTCAACGCCGCCGAGAGCTTCGTCACCCAGGAAGGCTTCGGCAAGGACGCGGTGGCGCTGCCGGTGGACGAGCAGGCCGCCGCTTCGGCGAACCAGGCGCCCGACGCCGAGACGGGCGAGATCATGTCGCCGCTGGCCGCCTTCCTGACCCACGCCAGCCTGGAGGCGGGCGACAACCAGGCCGAGGCGGGTGCCGACGCGATCCAGCTCATGACGGTGCACTCGGCCAAGGGGCTGGAGTTCGACGCCGTGTTCATCAGCGGCATCGAGGAAGGCCTGTTCCCGCACGAGAACGCCTTGTCGGACGCCGACGGGCTGGAGGAAGAACGGCGGTTGATGTACGTGGCCATCACGCGCGCCAGGAAGCGCCTGTACCTGAGCTTCAGCCAGACCCGCATGCTGCACGGGCAGACGCGCTACAACGTCAAGAGCCGCTTCGTCGACGAGCTGCCCGAAGAGACGCTGAAATGGATCACCCCGAAGCAGCAGGGCTTCGGCAGCGGCTACGCGCGCGAATACCGCGAGGCCTGGAACCGCGGCAGCGGGCTGTCGGGCATCGTGGGCGCGGGGCGCGTGGAGCCGCCGCCTTCGTGGAAGACGCCGGCGCCGCCGCCGGCGGCCAGCGGCGGCCTTCGCGTGGGGCAGAGCGTGTTCCACACCAAGTTCGGCGAAGGCGTGGTCGTCACGCTGGAAGGGGCCGGGCCCGACGCACGGGCCCAGGTCAACTTCGGCCGCCACGGCGCCAAGTGGCTGCTGCTGGCGGTGGCGAAGCTCACGCCGGTGGAGTGAGCTCCTCCGGGCGCGCCTGGGTGCCGCCGAAGCTGTCGTTGAAAGTGAAGATCAGCGACACGCAGAACAGGGTCTGGAACATCAGCATCGCCGCGCCGGCCACCAGCGGCACCAGATTCACCGCGCCGGCCAGCGCCAGCAGCAGCGATGCGACGAAGCTGAAGGCCAGCATCGCCGCCATCCACACCGCGCCGTAGACCAGGAAGGCGCCCTTGCAGCGCCACAGCGCCAGCGTGCTGGAGAAGAGCGCCTGCCCCACGCCCTGGCTGCCCCAGTGCACCAGCGCCGGCGCGTGCCAGAACGGCACCGACAGCAGCGCGAAGAGCAGCGTGCCGGCGAGCTGCGCACGCGCGAGGCCGGGCTCCTCGGCGATGGCGGCCAGCTCGCCCGGGTTGGCCTGGCCGCTGGTCATGAGGTCCATCACGCGCTGGCCGGCGTGGTGCGAGACCACGTCGACCAGCGTCAGGATGCCCATGCCGCAGGCGCCGAAGACCAGGCACAGCAGGAGCAGCGCGCGCCGCTTGCGGGCGTCGCCGCGCAGCGGCTCGACGAACTGGCCCGGGTGCACCGGGCCGTCGAGCAGCGCCGACTGGCTGGCGACCATGAAGCCCAGCGACAGCAGCGGCAGCGAGGCCATGAAGAGCCAGCCGCCCACCCAGGGCACCAGCATCAGGCACAGCAGCGCAGCGCACAGGTAGACCACGAACATCATCGAGAACGCGAGCGGCCGGCGCATGTACAGCGTCAGGGCGTCGCGCACCCAGCGCGCGCCGCGCGTGGGCTCGACCGGCTTCAGCAGCAGCGGCATCGGGCGGTTCTCAGAGCGGGGGGTGCCAGGGCGACTCGATGCGCGACTGCAGCACGCGCTCGAACTGCGCCGGGTCCTTGGGCTGCAGCAGCGCCGCTTCGCGCGGCAGGTGCCAGTCCCACAGGCGCGACAGCCAGAAGCGGAACGCGGCCGCGCGCAGCACGGCGGGCAGCGCGCGCCGCTCGGCGCCGGTGAAGGGGCGCACGCCCTGGTAGGCGGTGCAGAAGGCGAGGGCGCGGCTTTCGACGAGGCGGCCGCTGGCGAGGTCGCAGCACCAGTCGTTCAGGCACACCGCCACGTCGAACAGCCAGGCGTCGGTGCCGGCGAAGTAGAAGTCGAAGAAGCCGCACAGGCGGTCCTCGCCGGCGGTCTCGTCGAACATGACGTTGTCGCGGAACAGGTCGGCGTGGATCGGCCCGCGCGGCAGCGCCTGGCCGGCGGCGCTGGCGCCGAAGGCCTGCTGGAACGCGAGTTCGTCGCGCAGCAGCGCGGCGCGTCCGGCGTCCAGGTGCGGCAGCACCACGGGCACGGTCTCGGTCCACCAGGCCAGGCCGCGCAGGTGCGGCTGCGAGAGGCCGAAGTCGGCGCCGGCCAGGTGCATGCGCGCCAGCATCTCGCCCACCTGCGCGCAGTGCGGCGCGTCGGGCGCCAGCCGGTGGCTGCCGGGCAGGCGCGTCACCACCGCGGCCGGCTTGCCGGCCACGGCGTGGACAAGGTTGCCGGCGGCGTCGGGCTGCGGCGCGGGCACCGGGATGCCGCGCTGCGCCAGGTGCTGCATCAGCCGCAGGTAGTAGGGCAGCTGCTCCGCCGCCAGCCGCTCGAACACGGTCAGCACCCATTGACCGCGCGGCGTGGTGGCGTAGTAGTTGGTGTTCTCGATGCCCGAGCGGATACCGCGCAGGTCGGTCAGCGCGCCCAGCCCCAGGCGCTGCAGCAGCGCGTCGGCTTCGCCGAAGCCGACTTCGGTGTAGACCGCCATCTAGAACGAGAGCACGTGCCAGACGCGCTGGCCGTTCGAGCTGCCGGCCACGGAGGGGTCGCGCGCGCCGCTGGGCGGCACGATCTCGTACTGGCTGCCCTTGTGGCCGCGGATCTTGCTGGTGACGGTGATGCTCTGCGTCTGACCGCGCACGCGCACTTCCTCGATGCGCACGTTGTCGTCCTCGCTCACCTGCTTCTGCACGGCGGCTTCGGGCGGCGCGGGGCGGTCCTCGGCCGCAGCCGCGGCCGCCAGCAGGGGCGCCATCAGGACGACGGCGAGGCAGAGTCTCATGGCCCCGATTCTACGAGAGCAGGCCGCGCCACAATGCGCCGATGAGCGACAAACTGATGCTGCTGGTCGACGGCTCCAGCTACCTCTACCGCGCCTACCACGCGATGCCCGACCTGCGGTCGCCCGACGGCTTTCCCACCGGCGCGATCCACGGCTTCGTCGCGATGATGAAGTGGCTGCGCGAGCGCTACCCCTCCGAGCACGCGGCCTGCGTGTTCGACGCCAAGGGCCCCACCTTCCGCGACGGCTGGTACGACCAGTACAAGGCGCACCGCCCGCCGATGCCGGAGCCGCTGGCGCAGCAGATCGCGCCCATCCACGAGGTGGTGCGCCTGCTCGGCTGGCCGGTGCTGGAAGTGCCCGGCATCGAGGCCGACGACGCCATCGGCACGCTCGCGCGCGTGGCCGCGGCCGGCGGGCACCGGGTGCTCATCTCCACCGGCGACAAGGACCTGGCGCAGCTGGTCACGCCCGCGGTGACGCTCATCAACACGATGGCCAAGCCGCCCGAGCTGCTGGACGTGGAAGGCGTGAAGGCCAAGTTCGGCGTGCCGCCGGAGCGCATCGTGGACTACCTGGCGCTCATCGGCGACACGGTCGACAACGTGCCCGGCGTGGAGAAGGTGGGCCCGAAGACGGCGGCCAAGTGGATCGCCGACTTCGGTTCGCTCGACGGCGTGGTCGCGGCGGCGGAGGCCATCAAGGGCGTGGCCGGCGAGAACCTGCGCAAGGCGCTCGACTGGCTGCCCACCGGCCGCAGGCTCGTCACCGTGGTGACCGACTGCGACCTGGCCGGCCACGTGCCCGGCTGGCCGGCGCTGGAAGCGCTGGCGCTGAAGGAGGTGGACCGCGGCGGCCTGCGCGACTTCTACCAGCGCTTCGGCTTCAAGACCTGGGGCCGCGAGCTCGACGAGGCGCTGGGCGCCGCCGCGCCCGCGCCGGCTGCGCCGGCCGCAGACGAAACCCCGCTGGCGCGCGAATATGAGACCGTCGCCACCTGGGAGCGGCTGGAAGACTGGATCGCCCGGCTCCAGGCCGCGCCGCTGGCCGCGCTGGACACCGAGACCGATTCGCTCGACGGCATGAAGGCACGCATCGTCGGCATCAGCTTCGCCGTCGAGCCCGGCCGCGCGGCCTACGTGCCGCTGGCGCACGCCGGCCCCGACGCGCCGCAGCAGCTGCCGCTGGAAGAGGTGCTCGCGCGACTGAAACCCTGGCTGGAAGACGGCACGAAGCCGAAGCTGGGCCAGAACATCAAGTACGACCTGCACGTGTTCGAGAACCACGGCATCCGCGTCCAGGGCTACCGCCACGACACGATGCTGGAAAGCTACGTGCTCGAGGCGCACAAGTCGCACGGTCTGGAAAGCCTGGCCGACCGCCACCTGGGCCGCAAAGGGCTGAGCTACGAAGACCTGTGCGGCAAGGGCGCGAGCCAGATCCCGTTCGCCCAGGTCGACGTCGCCAAGGCCACGCAGTATTCGGGCGAGGACAGCGAGATGGCGCTGCACGTGCACGCGAAGCTGTGGCCGCAGGTCGAGGCCGACGCGAAGCTGCGCTACGTCTACGAGCAGATCGAGATGCCGGTGGCCGCGGTGCTGGAGAAGATCGAACGCCACGGCGTGCTGATCGACAGCGCCGAGCTCGCGCGCCAGAGCCGCGAGCTGGCCGAGCGCATGGTGGCGCTGGAGCAGGAGGCCTACGCGCTCGCCGGCCAGCCCTTCAACATGGGCAGCCCCAAGCAGATCGGCGAGATCCTGTTCGGCAAGCTGGGCCTGCCGGTGAAGAAGAAGACCGCCACCGGCGCCCCTTCCACCGACGAGGACGTGCTGCAGGAGCTGGCCGCCGACTACCCGCTGCCGGCGCGCATCCTCGACCACCGCAGCCTGGCCAAACTGAAGGGCACCTACACCGACAAGCTGCCGCTGATGGTGAACCCGGCCACCGGCCGCGTGCACACCAACTACGCGCAGGCGGTGGCGGTGACGGGCCGGCTGGCCAGCAACGACCCCAACCTGCAGAACATCCCGATCCGCACGCCCGAAGGCCGGCGCGTGCGCGAGGCCTTCATCGCGCCGCCGGGGCACGCCATCCTGAGCGCCGACTATTCGCAGATCGAGCTGCGCATCATGGCCCACATCAGCGAAGACCCGGCGCTGCTGCGCGCCTTCGCCGAAGGCGTGGACGTGCACCGCGCCACCGCGAGCGAGGTCTTCGGCGTGCCGGTGGCCGAAGTCTCCAGCGAGCAGCGGCGCTACGCCAAGGTCATCAACTTCGGCCTCATCTACGGCATGGGCGCGTTCGGGCTGGCGAGCAACCTGGGCATCGAGCAGAAGGCGGCCAAGGACTACATCGACCGCTACTTCCAGCGCTTCGCCGGCGTGCGCCGCTACATGGACGAGACCAAGCGGCGCGCGAAGGAGCAGGGTTACGTCGAGACCGTGTTCGGGCGCCGGCTCTGGCTGCCGGAGATCAACTCCGGCAACGGCCCGCGCAGGAGCGGCGCCGAGCGGCAGGCCATCAACGCGCCCATGCAGGGCACCGCGGCCGACCTCATCAAGCTGGCGATGATCGCGGTGCAGCGGGCGCTGGAAGACGGCCGCCGCGCCAGCCGCATGGTGATGCAGGTGCACGACGAACTGGTGCTCGAGGTGCCCGATGCCGAGCTCGACTGGGCCAGGGCCGAGCTGCCGCGGCTGATGGCCGGCGTGGCCGAACTGAAGGTGCCGCTGCTGGCGGAAGTGGGCGTCGGCGCCAACTGGGACCAGGCGCACTGAATGCACCGGCACTGAGCGCTGTCACAAAAACGTCGCCGCGGATTCATAAACTGCGGCGATGGCCGACGACCCCCGTCCCGAGGCCGCGGCCGACGCGGCGGTACCCGCCGTCGCGGCCGCCGTGCCGCGCGCGCTGCTGGACCGCGAGCGCTCGATCCTCGAATTCAACCGCCGCGTGCTGGCGCAGGCGCGGCGTGCCGACGTGCCGCTGCTGGAACGGCTGCGCTACCTGACCATCGTCAGCTCGAACCTGGACGAGTTCTTCGAGGTGCGCTTCGCCGACGTGCTGGAGCAGGCGCGCACGACCGGCGTGCAGGGCACGCTGGCCGCGGTGGCGGCGGCCGCGCACGAGCTGATCGACGAGCAGTACGCGCTCTTCAACGACGTGCTCACGCCGGCGCTGCAGCGCGAGGGCATCGTCGTGCTCAACCACGCCGAGCGCGACGCCGCGCAGCGCCGCTGGGTGGCCGACTTCTTCGAATCGCAGGTGCGGCCGCTGCTGGTGCCGGTGAGCCTGGACCCGAGCCACCCGTTCCCGCTGGTGGCCAACAAGAGCCTGAACTTCATCGCCCGCCTCGGCGGGCGCGACGCCTTCGGGCGCGAGAACGCGGTCGCCATCGTCAAGGTGCCGCGGGCGCTGCCGCGCGTGATGCGCCTGCCGGCGGCGCTGACCGGCGGCTGCCAGGGTTTCGTGCTGCTGACCAGCGTGATCCGCGCCCACCTGGGCGAGCTGTTCCCGGGCCGCACGGTGGAGGCGTTCTCGCAGTTCCGCGTCACGCGCGACTCGGACCTGGAAGTCGACGAGGACGAGGTCACCAACCTGCGCCAGGCGCTGCGCAGCGGCCTTTCGCGCCGCCACTTCGGCCAGGCGCTGCGGCTGGAGGTGGTGAAGAGCTGCCCGGAGGCGCTGTACCGGCTGCTGCTGGAGCAGTTCCAGCTGCCGGAGGCGGCGCTCTACAAGGTCAACGGCCCGGTCAACCTGGTGCGGCTGACGCAGCTGATCGACCAGGCCGAAGGCGACGCGCTGCGCTTCCCGCGTTTCGAGCCGGCCTGGCCCGAAGCGCAGCTGCCGCGTGGCGCCTCGGTCTTCGACTGCCTGAAGGCGCGCGACGTGCTGCTGCACCACCCGTTCGAGAGCTTCGAGCCGGTGGTCGAGTTCCTGCGCCAGGCGGTGCACGACCCGGCGGTGCTGGCGATCAAGCAGACCATCTACCGCACCGGCAGCGAGAGCGTGCTGATGGACCTCCTGATCGACGCCGCGCGGCGCGGCAAGGAGGTCATGGCCGTCGTCGAGCTGAAGGCGCGCTTCGACGAGGAAGCCAACATCAACTGGGCCGAACGGCTGGAGGCGGTGGGCGCGCAGGTGGTCTACGGCATCGTCGGGCTCAAGACGCACGCCAAGATGCTGCTCGTCACGCGGCGCGAAGGGGCGAATTTCCGGCGCTACCTGCACCTGTCCACCGGCAACTACAACCCGCGCACCGCGCGCCTGTACACCGACATCGGCTGCCTCAGCGCCGACCCCGGGCTGGCGGCCGATGCCGACGCCCTGTTCCTGCAGCTGGCCAGCCAGGCGCGCGTGAAGCCGCCGCGCCACCTGCTGACGGCACCCTTCGTGCTGCACCGCCGGCTGCTGCGCCACATCGCGCAGGCCGCCGAGGCGGCACGCGCGGGCCGCCCGGCGCGCATCGTCGCCAAGGTGAACGCGCTCACCGACCCGGCGCTCATCGAAGCGCTGCGCGCCGCCGGTGCCGCCGGCGTGCCCATCGACCTGGTGGTGCGAGGCGCCTGCATGCTGCCGCCGGGGCGGCCGGGCTTTTCGGAGAACATCCGCGTGCGCTCGGTCGTCGGCCGCTTCCTGGAGCACACGCGGGTGATGTACTTCCGCTGGGGCGAAGGCGACGACGAGGAAGCGCTGTACCTGTCCAGCGCCGACTGGATGAGCCGCAACATGCTGGGCCGCATCGAGATCGCCTGGCCGGTGCGCGACCCCGCGCTGCGCCAGCGTGTCGTCGACGAGGCGCTGGTGCCCTACCTGCACGACCGGCGCGACGCCTGGCAGCTCGACGCCGAAGGCCGCTACCGGCGCATCTCGGAAGACGGCGTCAGCGCGCAGCAGGCGCTGCTGGCGCGCCACGCGCGATGGACCTGATCCTCTGGCGCCACGCCGAGGCCTTCGAAGCCGAGGCCGGGCAGAACGACCTGGAACGCGCGCTCACGCCGCGCGGCGAGAAGCAGGCGCGCCGCGTGGCGGCCTGGCTGAACCGGCAGCTGCCTGCCAGCACCCGCGTGCTGGCGAGTCCGGCCGTGCGGGCGCAGCAGACCGCCGCCGCGCTCGAGCGCAAGGCGAAGACCGAACCGGCGCTGGCCCCCGGCGCCGGCGTCGAGGCGCTGCTGCAGGCCGCGCGCTGGCCCGACGCGCGCATGCCGGTGCTGGTGGTCGGCCACCAGCCCACGCTGGGCATCGCGGCGGCCTGGCTGCTGGCGCAGCAGACCCAGGTGTGGTCGGTGCGCAAGGGTGCGGTCTGGTGGCTGCGCGGCCGCGAGCGCGAAGGCGAGCTGCAGGTGGTGCTGCAGGCGGTGCTGGCGCCCGAGATGCTGTGAGGCCGTCCGGGCCCGGAGGCGCTGGCTAGAAGCCGCAGGTCCAGTAGCGACCGTTCATCAGGTTCCGCTGGCGGCAGTCGTCTCGCGCGCGCACCCGACGCTCTTCGCGCTCGCGATCCTGCTCGGCCTGTCCCGCCGCGATGCGCCGGATGGCGCTCGCCTGCTCGCGGGTGGCATCCTGATGCCAAACGCCGCCGGAGTCGCGCCAGAAGAAGCTCTCGCGTTCCAGGCCGGGAATGCCGGCCTCCTGAAGGTTGCGCAGGATCTGGCTGCCCTGGAACAGGACGTTGCCGTCGTGGCGGCAGACCCAGCCTTCGCGCCCACTGTCGCCGGTGTCCTGCCGGCAGGAGCCGTTCTTGCGGAATCCCACCAATCGCCCCTCGATGTCGGTGCCCTGGTAACGGATGACGTCCTCGATCCAACGCCCCATGAGTTCCCCAATCATCGAGACGGACTTTTCGAAGCCCTCGGCATTGGAGCGCAGTTCGGCCACGATGGCTTCGCACATCTGCAACTCGCTCGGTTCCGCTGAGCCGGGCGTCGGAGCGCCGCTCATGCCGGTGCACGAATTCCGCCGACGCTCTTCACGCGCCAGTGCTGCCAGGCGACGGTCCTCCTCGGCCCCGCGACGGCTCCATTCGGCCAGCACGCGCTGGGTGTCGCGGCTGGCAGCCCGGATGTCGTCGTCGAGACGGCGCAGCGGTTCCCATTGGCGGCTCACCGTCTCAGGCATGCCCCCGACGAAGTTGCTCTCGACGAAGCGGCGCAGCACGACCAGCGTATCGGCCGCATGCTTGCTCATGTCGGCGATGGGCCGCACCGGGAACTTGACGCGCCCTTCCACGACGCCGTCGTAGTCGGCCGTTGCAGGGCGCGCGATCGTCGCGAGCCTGCGCAGGCCGGGCGCGTGATCGTGACCGATGCGGCGCAGCGCTGCGCTGAACGAGACTTGGCCGGAACCCACCTCCATGTGCATCGCGGTCACATCGTTGCGCAGTCGCTCGACGTTGACCAGGCTGGAGCCCGTGCTGCCGTCGTCCTCGGGGCCCTCAGGCAGAGCGCCCGGCGTCCAGTCCTCGAGCATCGTCATGACCCTGGACAGATCGGCTGGGCATTGCCGGTACGGGCGCCTGATGAACGTTCCGGAGCCGCCTGGCGACACCTGGAGAACGCTGTCGGCGGTGGGGATCTGGTTTGCGTTCCAGAAGGTCACCACGGTCGTGCCCTTGCTGCCATCGGAGATCGCCCGGATCAGCGCGTTGGGGTTGTGGCTGCGCGGCGTTCCATATACGCAGTCCAGGAACGAAACGCCCTTGACGATTCGCTCCCGGCCTTGCAGCAACCCCAGGCCTTTCGCAGCCTGCTTGTCCTCGGGCAGTCCCTTGGGGGCGGCGCACCCGAAAAGCATGGCCACGAGCGCGAACTGCCACCAACATGCACGTCCCGACCTCATCACCATCAAACCTCCCTGCTGCTTCGCGAAAGTATGCCAAGGACGGGCGTCGGGACGGCGCGCCCGTTGTTCAGCCCGCGGCCGGCCGGAGCCAGCGCCGCGCGTGCACCGCCAGCGCCCGCCTCTAAGCCAGCGGCTTCTGCACGCGCGCCACCCAGGCCAGGTCGTCGGCCTGCACTTTCAGCCGCACGCCGCGCGGCGTGGCCTCGGGCACGCCGAGCCCGACGAAGAGCGAACGCTGCGCCGTCGCCAGGTCGCAGTGCAGCAGCAGCTCGACGGCATGCGCCCGTGGCAGCTCGGCGAAGGCGCTCTTCAGGTGCGCCAGCACGCCGAAGCCTTCAGGGCGGCCGAAGCTGCCCGGCCGAGCCTCGACCGAGAGCACGCGGTCGAGCCGGAAGCTGCGCAGGTCGCGGCGCAGGTGGCAATGGCCCACCGCGTACCAGGCACCGCCGCGCCGGGCCAGGCCCCAGACGTCGACCTCGCGCGCCGTCTCCCCGCCGTCTGCGCTGCGGTGGCGCATCGGCACGTGCCGCTGGCGGCGCGCTCGAGGCCCCGGTCATTGGCCGCTTCGAAGGCAAGACCGGTGTCTTCGAAAGCGAGGGCGAGTTCGATGGCCGCCCCATTTCGCGTGCGCTGCCGCTGGCAGCGGCTGGGACCGGACCTCGCGCGCTGGGAGCAGTCTTTCTCGGCCCGCCGCAGCGGGGAGCTGAACCGGACCGTCGAGCAGCGCCGCGAGCGCGCGGCGGCCGGCGCTCAGTAGACCAGCCTGCCGTCGGTGTTGACGACGCCGATGTCGACGAAGCGGCTGCCCGCGTTGCCGCGGCTGAAGTCGAGGCGGAAGCCGCCCAGGTCCAGCTCGCCCATGCTGCGCAGCGTGCGCGCCAGGTTGTCGGCCGTGAGCTCCTTCGTGCGCCGCGCCGCTTCGACGAACAGGCGGCCGGTGATGAAGCCTTCGAGGTGGAACGAGGTGTAGGCGGTCGTTTTCGGGAACGACTCGGTCATCGCGGCGCGGAACTCGCGCTGCAGCGGCAGCGCGATGCCCGAAGGGTTGGGGAAGGTCTGCGCCAGCGCGACGCCGCGCGCCCCGCTGCCGGCCACCTTCACCAGCAGCGAAGGCGGCACGTAGGAGAGCGCGAACAGGAAGTGGCCGACGCCGGCGCGCCGCAGCTCGGCCACGCCGTCGGCCATGAAGCGCGGCGCGCCCACCACCAGCGCGGCCTGGGTCTCCGCCGCCTTCAGCCTGGCGGCGGCGGCCGCCAGCGCGGGCTGCTCGAGCGTGGAAGCGAAGGGCACCACCGCCAGCGTGCCGACGCGCCGGGCCGCCTCCTGCGCCACCGCCAGCCCCGAGGTGCCGATGGGAATGTCCTGGTGCAGCACGCCCAGCCGGGTGATGCCCACCGTGTTGGCGTGGGTCACGATCTTCTCGATCTGCTGGCGGTCGCCGGCGCGCACGTGGAAGAGCTTCGGGTGGCCCGGGTTGCGCAGCGCCTCGGCGCCGGGGATGGCGTTGAGCACCAGCACGTCGGCCTTGTCGAGCAGCCTGTCGTCGAGCATGCGCTTGATCGCCACCGAGCCGATGGGCTGCAGCAGCGCCAGCGGGCGCCGGTTCATCGCCTCGGCGAAGGCCTTCACGAAGCCGTCGCCGGTGTAGGTGTCGTCGATCTCGAACATCGCCACCCGCCGGCCGTTGACGCCGCCGCGTGCGTTGGCCTGCGCGAACGCAGCCTTCAGGCCTTCGTTGGACTGCGGCGCGTCGGGCACCGGAATGCCGGTGAAGGGGCCGACCTGGCCGACCACGATGTCTCCTTCGGCGGCGCGCGCGGCGCCCGCGGCGGCCATGGCGCCGGCCAGGGTGGCCAGCGCTTCGCGTCGGGACAGGGGCATGGTCGTTGTCGGCAGCGAGGGGTGGGGTAGCCGCGATGTTACGCGTCGTCCTGCGTGCGCCGGGCCACGACCGGCCGGCCGGATCAGCGCGGCAGCTGCAGCGCCAGCGGCCCGCTGCGCGCCCAGGCGGCCGCTTCCTCCTCGAACAGGAAGACGGTGCGCGGGTGCGTCGAGGCCCAATGCGCGGCCCAGCTCAGCAAGGCGCTGCGGCCGCGCGCGCGCAGCTCCAGGGTGTCGGCGCGCACGGCGTCGCGCGCGTGGCACTTGATGACCGCCAGCCGCAGGCACAGGACCTGCCAGGCGCGCGCCTCGCTGGCCAGCACGAGCTCCACCTTGCGCAGGCCGCCGCGCTGCCCCAGCACCAGTTCGCCCACGCGCCGCTGCTGGCTCTGCGAGAAGCCCGGCGCGTCCACGTGCGCCAGCAGGTAGGCGCTGTGGCGGTGGTGGTCGTGGTGCGAGACCATGAGCCCGATCTCGTGCAGGTCGCAGGCCCAGGCCAGTTCGCGCCGGCTCTCGTCGTCGGCACCCGGGCGCGCGCCGTCGAACAGCGCCAGCGCCACCTGGCGCACGCGCGCCGCCTGCGCCAGGTCGACGCCGAATCGGCGCTGCAGTTCGCGCACGCTGGCTTCGCGCACGTCGCCGCGCGCGCGCGCCTGGCGGCGCGCCTCCAGCCGCGCATGGAGGTCGATCACCACGCCCTGGCGCAGCGCGCCCTTGGCCGGCCACATCGTTTGCACGCCGAACTGCGCCGCCAGCGTGTACAGGATCGCCAGCCCGCCCGGCAGCACGGCGCGCCGCTCGGGCTTGAGGCCCGGCAGGTCCAGCCGGTCCACGTGGCCGGCCTCGATGCAGCGTTCGATGCACCAGCGCAGCCCGGCCGGCGTGACGCGGCCGTCGGTCACGCCGGCGGCCATCAGCACCTGCGAGACCGCGCCCACGGTGCCGCTGGAGCCCAGCGCCTGCTGCCAGTGCTTCGGCGCGAAGGGCTGCAGCGCTTCCTCGAGCTCGGCGCCGGCGGCGACCTGCGCGCCGCGGAACGCTTCGGCGGTGAGTCGGCCTTCGTCGAAGAAGCGCATCGACAGGCTCACGCAGCCGGTGCGGAACGACTCCGCCACCTGCGGCACCGTGCCTTCGCCCAGGATCATCTCGGTCGAGCGGCCGCCGATGTCGACCACCAGGCGCCGGCCTTCGCCCGGCTGCAGGTGCGCCACGCCGGCGTAGATGAGGCGCGCTTCCTCGCGGCCGGAGATCACCTCGATCGGGTGGCCCAGCGTGGCCTGCGCGCGCAGCAGGAAGGCGTCGCGGTTCTGCGCTTCGCGCAGTGTCTGCGTGGCCACGGCGCGCACCGCGCCGGTCTCGAAGCCGGCCAGCCGGGCGGCGAAGCGCCGCAGGCAGGCCAGCCCGCGTTCGGCGGCCTCTTCGGTGAGCAGGCCGGCGGCGTCGAGCCCGGCGCCCAGGCGCACCGTCTCCTTCAGGTAGTCGATGCGGCGGTAGCGGCCGTGGACGATCTGGCCGATCTCGAGCCGGAAGCTGTTGGAGCCCATGTCCACCGCGGCCAGCGGGCCGGCGGCCGGCAGGTCTTCGTGCATGCGGCGATTGTGCGCGAGCCTCGTGTCGGCCTTCCTACAATCGCCGCTCTCCGAAACCCACCGCCGGAAGGCACCCCGTCATGATCGAGCAGGAAATCGACAGCCTCGCGCCGCGGCGCGACTTCAGCCGCCGCGACTTCGTGCGCACCTCGGTGGGCAGCGGCTTCGCCGCCGCGGTGCTGCCGGTGACGGCGCAGACCGTCGTCAAGACCGACACCGAAGGCCTGGTCACCGGCGAGGTGCTGGTGCCGGTGGGCGACTTCAGGATGCCCGTGTACCGCGCGGCGCCGGCGAACCGCACGAACGCGCCGGTGGTGCTGGTGGTGAGCGAGATCTTCGGCGTGCACGAGCACATCGCCGACGTGGCGCGGCGCTTCGCGAAGGCCGGTTACTTCGCCGTCGCGCCCGAGCTCTTCGTGCGCCAGGGCGACGCCGGCAGCTACGGCGAGATCGCGAAGCTCATGAGCGAGGTCATCGCCAAGGTGCCCGACGCCCAGGTCATGGGCGACCTGGACGCCTGCCTCGCGTGGGCGAAGGGGCAGGGCGCCAACGCCGCCAACGTGGGCGTCACCGGCTTCTGCTGGGGCGGCCGCATCACCTGGCTCTACGCCGCGCACAGCCCGGCGGTGAAGGCCGCGGTGGCCTGGTACGGGCGCCTGGTGGGCGACAGCACCGCGCTCACACCGAAGCACCCTGTCGACCTGGCGGCGCAGCTGAAGGCGCCGGTGCTGGGCCTGTACGGCGGCCAGGACGGCGGCATCCCGCTCGAGACGGTGGAGAAGATGAAGGCCGCGCTCGCCGCCGCCGGCGCCACCAACGCGGCGGCCAAGGCCTCGCAGTTCGTCGTCTACCCCGAGGCGCCGCACGCCTTCCACGCCGACTACAGGCCGAGCTACCGCGAGGCCGCCGCGAAGGACGGCTGGCAGCGCGCGCTGGCCTGGTTCAAGGCGAACGGCGTGGCGTGACCGACCCCGCCCGATGACGCTCGCGTGGATCGTGTTCGCCACCGCCGCCGGTGGCGTGCTCTCGGTGCTGGTGGCCGCTTCGCTGACGGTGGGGCTGCTGGCGCGCGTGGTGAAGAGCCTGGTCAGCCTGTCGGCCGGCGTGCTGCTGGGCACCGCGCTGCTGCACGTGCTGCCCGAAGCCTTCGAGAGCGGCGCCGCGCCATCGCAGCTCTTCGCCACCCTGCTGGGCGGGCTGCTGTTCTTCTTCCTG
The DNA here is from genome assembly GCA_964454485.1 of uncultured Rubrivivax sp. Lineage (GTDB taxonomy): Bacteria > Pseudomonadota > Gammaproteobacteria > Burkholderiales > Burkholderiaceae_C > Rubrivivax. Next base: position 7,868 of record CAYVXO010000088.1, on the reverse strand, counting down.
CTGGAGAAGGCCGAGCTCTACCGCCACGGCCACCACCACGAGGGCGACGACCCGCACCACCACCACCACCACGGCTTCGACCGCGAGCAGGCCGGCCGCGGCGGCTGGAGCGTGCTGCTGGGCGACAGCATCCACAACTTCTGCGACGGCATCATCATCGCCGCCGCCTTCCTGACCGACATGCGGCTGGGCGCGGTCACCGCGGCGGCCATCGTCGCGCACGAGATTCCGCAGGAGGTGGGGGACTACATCGTGCTGCTCAACGCCGGCCTCTCACGCGCGCGCGCGCTGGCCTACAACACGATCTCCGGCCTGGCCGCGGTGGTGGGCGGCGTGCTGGGCTACTTCGTGGTCGGGCCGTGGAAGGCGTTGTTCCCCTACCTGCTGGTGGCGGCGGCGAGCAGCTTCATCTACGTGGCGGTGGCCGACCTGCTGCCGCAGCTGCAGCGAAGGCTGCCGCTGCGGGAGACGCTGGCGCAACTGTTCTGGATCGGGGCGGGGCTGGTGATCGTCGTGCTGGCGCGGGGGATGCTGCACGAGGGGTGAGGTGGGCTCCGGTGGGCCGGGTCAATCGACGCGCATCGGCATCGTGGTCCGGCAACGGGGGAAGTTCGGACAACCCCAGAACAGTCGCCCGCCCTCGCGCGCGGTCCTCTCGACGAGCTTGCCGCCGCAGTTCACGCACGTCGGCCGCCAGTACTCGCCCTCCAAGGCGACCGCGAGCAGCTCGCGCTGCTGATCGGCCGTCCGCTTGCCGACCAGCTCCAGCAGACGACCGATGTCCAGCAGGTTGATGCCGTTCTCGCGTGCGAAGGCTTCGGCTTCCGGTGTGAAGGTGGAGGTCGTCGCGAACTGACCGCGCTTCACATCGTGCGCAGCCATGACGCCCCGCAGTTCGCGGATCTTGTCGACCCCCACCCGCTTGCCTTGCCAGTGCTTGCACTGAACCACGCTGACGGGCTTGCCCGGCGTGTGCCGCGAGTACAACCAGACGTCCACCCCGCCGTCAGCGCCGTGCGACTGCGACCGGGTCTCGAAGCCGGCCTGGGCGAAGAGCCGCTCGACCACGGCCTCGAACCGGCGCCATTCGATGACCTCGAACACCTGGGGGCCCCAGTTCGCCGGTGCATTCGCAGTTCCACCGCGGACTGCCGAGGCGGTTCGGGCTGAAGCGCTGGCGGAACTGCTCGGTGGGGTGTGCGATGCGACCTCGGGCCTGCGATCGCCGGACGCCGAGGGCAACCCGGGCGGGGCGGCAGGCCTGCGCGCCAGCCACAGCAACAGCGCGCCTCCAGCAATCAAGAGCAGGCCGACGGGCACGAGGGCACTGAGCGCCTTGGCCAGAGGTCCGTTTCGAACCATCAACGGCAACAGCGTGAACACGGCGCCCAGGCCCAGCATCTTCGTCGCCGTGGCAGCCAGCCCCTTGGCCGCACGGCGGGCACTTCTCGTTCGACGACCCAAGCCTTCTTCCTTCCGTTGCCCTTTTCGATGTCGGCGCTGCGCTGGCGCGCGCACCTGGCTCAGCGCCGGCTGGCGGCGATTGATCCGTTGGTCCGAAAGCGCTGTGCTTTCGTGCCGGTCGGGTTCGGCGACGGATGCCGCGGCCAGCGCCGACCGCGCATGCCACGAGCACGCCGGCTTTCGCTATGGAGAGGGGGCCAGCGGCGGTGGGCCGCTGGCGGCTCAAGTTCGAGCCTTGCTGCGCTACGGACCGCGCCCTGGTCGGGTGTGAACCTGACCCCTGCATCGCCTGCCTCCCCGCAGGCGAGTCTTTCGCGCGGCGTTGACGCTCAGCGCACCACCAGCACCGGCAACCCGGTGTGGATCAGCACCCGCTGCGTCTCGCTGCCCAGCATCATCGCGGCGAAGCCGCGGCGGCCGTGCGAGGCCATGACGATCAGGTCGGCCTGGTTGTTCTTCGCGTGGTCGATGATCGCTTCCCAGGGGTGCAGCGCTTCCACCGTGTGGCCCTGGCACTTCACGCCGGCGGCGGCGGCGGCGTCGAGCACGGTCTTCACGCGCGCGGCGGCAATGCGCTCCTGCGCGTCGAAGAACTCCTGCGGCGGCACCGGCTGCATTTCCGAGATGGCGCTGTAGGGGAAGGGCTCCTTGACGGCGATGGCCAGCAGTTCGGCGCCGGTCAGGCGGGCCAGCGAGATCGCCGATTGCACGGCCTTGGCGGTGATTTCCGAACCGTCGGTCGGGACGAGGATGCGCTTGTACATGCGTGTCTCCGGAAGTGGCGAATCGATGCTTCTCTTGCGCTCAGTGTTGCGCCGGCGCGCCCGCGCGGCTTGAGGCGGATCAACCGCGGGCCACCGGGCGCGCCGGATCGGCGCACCACTCGCTCCACGAGCCCGAATACAGCCTGGAGCCCGGCAGACCGGCGTGCGCCATCGCCAGCAGATTGTGGCAGGCGGTGACGCCGCTGCCGCAGGAGTGGACCACATCGGCGGCAGGGGTGGTCCAGGCGTCGAACTCGGCGCGCAGCTGCGCCGCCGGCTTGAAGCGGCCGTCGGGCTGCAGGTTGTCGCGGAAGAAGCGGTTGCTGGCGCCGGGGATGTGGCCGCCCACCGGGTCCAGCGTCTCGCCTTCGCCGCGGAAGCGTTCGGGGCTGCGCGCGTCGACCACGCGCACGCGGCCCAGCAGTGCTTCCAGCGTGGCGGCGTCCACCAGCGGCATCGGCGAAGGCTCGGCCAGCGGGTAGGGCGGGCGCGCCGCGGCAGCGGGCGCTTCGGTGGAGAGCGTGCCGCCGGCGGCCAGCCAGGCGGCGCGGCCGCCGTCGAGCACGGCCACCGCTTCGTGACCCAGCCAGCGCAGCATCCACCAGGCACGCGCGGCGTAGAAGCCGCCCTGCGCGTCGTAGGTGACCACCTGGATGCCGGGGGCCACACCCCAGCCGCCGGCGGTGGCGGCGAAGGCAGCACGCTCGGGCAGCGGGTGGCGGCCGCGGCGGCCGTCGCCCTTGGGGCCGGAGAGGTCGCGGTCCAGGTGCGCATAGTGCGCGCCGGGCAGGTGGCCGGCGCGCCATTGCGCTTCGCCCGCGGCGGGGTCGGCGAGGTCGAAGCCGCAGTCCAGCAGGACGGGCGGCGTGGCGAGGGCGCGCAGCTCGGCGGCGGAGACGAGGGTCGTGAAGCTCATCGCGGGGTCAGCCTTCGGTGGGGGTCGCGGCGGCCGGAGTATGCGACCGCAGCGAGATCAGCGTGGCGGTGAGCCCGGCGCCGACGATCAGCACGATGCCGGCCACCGCGCCCCAGCTCACGGGGTCGCCGAAGAGCCAGACGCCGAAGACGAACGAGAACAGGATGCCCAGGTACTGCAGCGTCGCGTTCGACAGCGTCTGGCCGATGGCGTAGGCGCGCGTCATCATCAGCTGCGCCGCGGTGCCCAGCACGCCGGTGGCCAGCAGCAGCGCCAGGCCGCGCGCGTCGTGGCCGGCGAAGCCGCCGGCCAGCAGCGCGACGCCGGTACCGGCGACCACGCCGCCGAGCGAGAAGTAGAAGACCACGCGCTGCTCGGGCTCGCCGGCGCGGCCGAGCGCGCGCACGTTCAGGTAGGCCACCGCCGAGAGCACGCCGGAAGCCAGCCCGGCCAGGCCGTGCCAGGCCTGCTGCTGGTCGATGGTGGGGCGCAGCACCAGCGCCACGCCGGCGAAGCCGGCCATCACCGAGGCGACCAGCCGGCCGTCGATGCGGCCGCTGCCGGTGAGCGCGGCGCCGCCCATCAGGAAGAGCGCCATCCAGACGCTGGACATGTAGTTCAGCGTCATGCCGGTGGCCAGCGGCAGCCGGCTGATGGCGTAGAACCACAGGCACAGCGCCGCCACGCCGCTGACGCTGCGCCAGAAGTGCATGGCCGGCACCGCGGTGCGCACGGTGCCGCCGCCGCGGCGCAGCAGCCAGGCGGTGGCGACCAGGGTGACCAGCGAGCGGTAGAAGACGATCTCGCCCGGGCCGTAGCGCGCGGAGGCGAACTTCACGCACACGCCCATGAGCGCGAACAGCAGCGAGGCGCCGGCGATGAGGAAGGGGGCCGGCATCTCAGCCGGCCCCCGCGGGCAGGGACTTCAGGCCTCGCGCTCCAGACCCATCTCGCGGCGGTACCACTCGTGGAACTGCTGCATGCCGTCTTCCATCGGGCTCTGGTAGGGGCCGACCTCGTCGTCGCCGCGCTCCATGAGCGCGCGCCGGCCGGCATCCATGCGCAGTGCGATCTCGTCGTCCTCCTCGCAGGTCTCCATGTAGGCGGCCTGCTGGGCTTCGACGAACTCGCGCTCGAAGGCGACGATCTCCTCGGGGTAGAAGAACTCGACCAGGTTGAGCGTCTTCTGCGGCCCCTTGGGGAACAGGGTGGAGACCACCAGCACGTGCGGGTACCACTCGAGCATCATCGTCGGGTAGTACGTGAGCCAGATGGCGCCCTGCGGCGGCGGCTCGCCGTTGCGGAAGTTCAGCACCGCCTCGTGCCAGCGCTGGTAGACCTTGGAGCCGGCACGCCGCAACGCGCCGTTCACACCCACCGTCTGCACCGAATGGTGGCGGCCGAACTCCCAGCGCAGGTCCTCGCAGGTCACGAAGCCGCCCAACCCGGGGTGGAAGGGCCCGACGTGGTAGTCCTCGAGGTAGACCTCGATGAAGGTCTTCCAGTTGTAGTCGCACTCGTGGAGCACGGCGCGGTCGAACTGGAAGCCGGCGAAGTCCAGCGCCGGCAGGGTGGCCATCGGCGCCAGGTCGGCCGCGACGTCGCGGCCGTTGGCTTCGAACAGCAGGCCGTTCCACTGCTGCAGCGGGTAGTTGCGCAGGTTCAGGCAGGGGTCGTCGGCGAAATGGGGCGCGCCGACGAGTTGCCCGTGCAGGTCGTAGGTCCAGCGGTGCAGCGGGCACACCACGTGGCCGGGGTTGTGGCCGCGGCCCTTCAGCATGACGGCCTGGCGGTGGCGGCACACGTTGGAGATCAGCTCGACGCCGTCTTTCGTGCGCACCAGCGCGCGACCCTCGCGTTCCTGCGGCAGCGCCAGGTAGTCGCCCACGTGCGGCACGGCGAGTTCATGCCCCACGTAGCGGGGACCGGGCTGCAAGATGAGTTCCTGTTCCCTGCGGAACAGGCCCTCGTCGAAATAGCTGGAAACCGGGAGTTGCGAGCGGCTGCGCTCAAGAGCTTCGAGACTGATGCTCAGGTCAGACATGATCCAAACGGATCCTCCTTGTCTAGGATGTCCAAACCCCCGCCCGGTGGCCCCGCGGGCGGGTTTCTTGTGTCCCGCCTTGGTACTGGGGTGAAGCGGGCCGGCGATTCTACCCAGGGGCCCATGCGGGTCTGTGAGGCGCAAATACCACTTGCGTTTGTCTAGAATCAAGAACCGTTTCCACCCTTCGAAATGGCCCGTCCCGCAGCCCCCAAAGAGCCCGCCAGCTACGAAGCCGCCCTGAGCGAACTCGACCGCCTGGTCCAGCAGATGGAAGGCGGCCAGCTGCCGCTGGACCAGCTGCTCGACGGCTATCGCCGCGGCGCCGACCTGCTGGCCTACTGCCGCGGCCGGCTGCAGGCGGTGGAAGAACAGGTCAAGCTGCTCGAAGACGGGCAGCTGAAGTCATGGACAGCCCCCTGAACTTCGACCGCTGGGCGCGGCGCGAGCTGGAAGCGGTCGAGGCCGCGCTCGGCGCCTGGGTGCCGGGCGACGCGCCGGCCGGCCTGGGCCAGGCCATGCGCTACGGCGTGCTCGACGGCGGCAAGCGCCTGCGCCCGCTGCTGGTGCTGGCCGCCTGCCACGCGCTGGAAGGCGCGCAGGAAGCCGCCATGCGCGCGGCGGTGGCGGTGGAGCTGATCCATGCCTATTCGCTCGTGCACGACGACATGCCCTGCATGGACAACGACGTGCTCCGGCGCGGCAAGCCCACGGTGCACGTGCAGTACGGCGAGGCGCAGGCGATGCTGGCCGGCGACGCGATGCAGGCGCTGGCCTTCGAGGTGCTGACGCCCGAGACCGGTGTCGACCCCGGGCTGCAGGCGCGCCTGGTGGGCCTGCTGGCGCGCGCCGCCGGCCACGCCGGCATGGCCGGCGGGCAGGCGATCGACCTCGCCAGCATCGGCCGCGCGCTCGACGAATCGGCGCTGCGCGACATGCACCGGCGCAAGACCGGCGCCCTGCTGCAGGCCAGCGTGCTGATGGGCGCGGCCTGCGGCCGGCCCGGCGCGCAGGCCTGGTCGGCGCTGTCCGACTACGGCGCCGCGCTCGGCCTGGCGTTCCAGGTCGTCGACGACATACTGGACGTGACGCAGGCCTCGGCCACGCTGGGCAAGACCGCGGGCAAGGACAGCGACGCCAACAAGCCGACCTACGTGTCGATCCTGGGCCTGGAGGAGGCCCGCCGCCACGCCGAGGACCTGCGTTCGCAGGCCCACGCGGCCCTGCGGCGCAGCGGGCTGGGCAACACCGGCCTGCTGGCCGCACTGGCCGACAAGGTCGTCGAACGGGAAAACTGAGATGAAGAAGCTGCTGGGCCAGATCGACTCCCCCGCCGACCTGCGCCGGCTCCCGCGCGACGACCTGCCGGGCGTGGCCCAGGAGCTGCGCCAGTTCGTGCTGGACACGGTCAGCCAGACCGGCGGCCACCTGGGCAGCAACCTGGGCACGGTCGAGCTCACGATCGCACTGCACTACGTCTTCAACACGCCGCAGGACCGCTTGGTCTGGGACGTGGGCCACCAGACCTACCCGCACAAGGTCATCACCGGCCGGCGCGACCGCATGCATTCGCTGCGCCAGCTGGGCGGCATCAGCGGCTTCCCGCGCCGCGACGAGAGCGAGTACGACACCTTCGGCACCGGCCACAGCAGCACCAGCATCAGCGCCGCCCTGGGCATGGCGCTGGCGGCCAAGCTCAAGGGCGAGGACCGGCACACCGTGGCCGTCATCGGCGACGGCGCCATGACCGCCGGCATGGCCTACGAGGCGCTCAACAACGCCGGCGTCAGCCACGCCGGCATCAACGCCGACCTGCTGGTGGTGCTGAACGACAACGACATGTCGATCAGCCCGCCGGTGGGCGCGCTCAACAAGTACCTGGCGCGCCTGATGAGCGGCAACTTCTACGCCGCCGCGCGCGAAGGCGCGAAGGCGGTGCTGAAGGCGGCGCCGCCCCTCTTCGAGCTGGCGCGCCGCTTCGAGGAACACGCCAAGGGCATGGTGGTGCCGGGCACCATCTTCGAGGAGTTCGGCTTCAACTACGTGGGCCCGATCGACGGCCACGACCTCGACGCGCTGATCCCGACGCTGGAGAACCTGCGCGCCAAGCGCGGCCCGCAGTTCCTGCACGTGGTCACCAAGAAGGGCTACGGCTACAAGCTGGCCGAGGCCGACCCGGTGAAGTACCACGCCGCCAGCGGCAAGTTCAACCCGGCCGAGGGCTTCCCGAAGAGCGCGCCCAGCAAGCCCAGCTTCACGCAGGTCTTCGGCCAGTGGCTGTGCGACATGGCCGAGGCCGACGAACGCCTGATCGGCATCACGCCGGCGATGCGCGAAGGCTCGGGCATGGTGGAGTTCCAGAAGCGCTTCCCCAAGCGCTACCACGACGTGGGCATCGCCGAGCAGCATGCGGTGACCTTCGCCGCCGGCATGGCCTGCGAAGGGCTCAAGCCGGTGGTCGCCATCTATTCCACCTTCCTGCAGCGCGGCTACGACCAGCTCATCCACGACGTGGCGATCCAGAAGCTGCCCGTGGTGTTTGCGCTGGACCGCGCCGGCCTGGTCGGCGCCGATGGCGCCACGCACGCCGGCAACTACGACATCGCCTACCTGCGCTGCATCCCCAACGTCAGCCTGGCCTGCCCGGCCGACGAGCGCGAATGCCGCCAGCTGCTCAGCA
>CAYVXO010000087.1:0-23459 GCA_964454485.1 uncultured Rubrivivax sp. | reverse complement strand
ACCGTGCCGGCGAGACGGTGGCGCAGACGCTCGCGCGCGCCGAGAGCGCGCTCGCCGAGGCGCGCGCGCAAGGCCCCGACCGCGTGGCCGTGGCCTGATCAGCGCTGGGCCGTGGTGGCGCCGTCGGCGTCGGGCCGGCGGCCGCGCGGCCACAGCGCCCAGGCGCGCAGCGGCTGCTTCATGCGGCCGGCCTGCGACTCGGCGTCGCCACCCCAGCCCCAGAAGTAGTCGGCTCGCACCGCACCCGTGATCGCGCTGCCGGTGTCCTGCGCCACCACCAGGCGGCGCAGCGGCGTGGTCGCCAGCGGCTCGGTGGTGTCCAGCCAGACCGGCGTGCCGTAGGGCACGCTCTGCGGGTCGACCGCGATCGATCGCCCCGGCACCAGCGGCACGCCCTGCGCGCCCTTGGGGCCGACCGCGGGGTCGGGCAGCGGCTCCTCGCGGAAGAAGACCACGCGCGGGTTGGACCACAGCAGCTCGTTCAGGCGCTTCGGGTTCGCGCGCGCCCAGGCCTTGATCGCCGGCCACGAGGCGGCCTCGGCCGTCATCTCGCCGCGTTCGACCAGCCAGCGGCCCACGCTCCGGTAAGGTTGCTCGTTATGCGCCGCGTAGGCCAGGCGCACCACCTGCACGCGGCCGTCGGCTTCGGTCACGCGCAGGCGGCCCGAGCCCTGCACCTGCAGCAGCAGCGCGTCCATCGGGTCGGCGATCCAGGCGATCTCGCGCCCGCGCAGCGCAGCGGCGGCCGCGGGCACGGTGTCGATCTGCTGGCGCGTGAACCAGGGGCGGTCCTTCGCCAGCTCGGGCGGCGGCGCGTGCAGCGGCACCTTGAATTCGCCGCGCGGCTTGCGCAGCGCGTCGACCAGCGGCTCGAAGTAGCCGGTGACCAGTCCTTCGGGATTGCCGTCGGGCGATTCCAGTCGCCACGGCGCCAGCCACTGCTGCAGCCAGGCCCGCTGCGCCGCTTCGCCGGCGGGCGTGTCGAGCAGCACGCGTGCGCAGGTCTCTGACCAGCCCGGCGCCGGCCGCGTGCAGCTGGCCTGCAGCGCGGGCCAGAAGGACGCCAGGCGGTCGTCGGTCCAGCCGGGCAGGTCGGACCAGTCGGCACGCACCCAGCGCGAGCGAGCGCGCTGCACGGCTTCGGGCAACACGGGCGCTGCCGCGGGCGGTTCCGCCGGCCTTGCGACCGGCGCCGTTGGCGCCGGCGACACGGCTGTCGGCGCCGGCCGGCGCTCGACCAGCGGCGCGTCGGCGCAGGCCGACAGCGCTGCTAGCATCGCCGCCGCTGCTGCACGGAGAGGGAACGCGAATCGCATGTGGACGATTGTGCTGGAGGCCCTGCTGGCCCTCGTGCTGCTGCTGGTGATCGTGTGGTGGACCATGTTCGCCGGCCGGCGCAAGGGCGAACGCCCTGCGCGCGACGAAGACAAGTGATCACAACCCTTCGATACCGAAGTTGCCCCTGAGCGGCAGCGATCACGGAACCCGAAGCCGCAGCATCGGCTCTCTCACCTTCACTTCCGGAGCGAAGAGAGGAGGGCCCGATGCTGGCCGACATTGCAGAGTTCCTGCAGATCGACCCCTGGCCGCCGATGCCGGCCTTCGCGCTGTGGGCCGCGGTCGCGCTCATCGCCGCCGCGCTGCTGGGCGAGGCGGTGCGCCGCGTGGCCGGCTGGCCGCGCCTGGTGGGCTACAGCGCCGTCGGCCTGGTGCTGGGCCTGGCGCTCGGCCAGGGCCTGGGCGCGGTCGAAGGCGGCCCGCGCTGGGTGGTGGACCTCGCGCTCGCGCTGCTGCTGTTCGAGCTGGGCAGCCGCGTGCGCCTCTCGTGGCTGCGCGCCAACCCGGCGCTGCTGCTCACCAGCGTCGTCGAGGTCACGGCCGGCTTCTTCGCCATCTACGCCGCGCTGCGCTGGATCGACCTGCCGGTGAACGTGGCGCTGACCTGCGCCACGCTGGGCAGCTGCGCTTCGGGGGCGGTGGTCTCGCGCGTCGCCGGCGAGCTGAAGTCCGCCGGCCAGGTGACCGAGCGCATGATCGTGCTGACGACGCTGAACACGCTGGTGGCGGTGCTCGCGCACCGGCTGGTCATCGGCTGGCTGCACCTGGACGTGGCCGGCGACGCGGTGCGCGCGGTCTCGCAGCCGCTGTGGGTGTTCGGCGGCTCGGTGCTGCTGGCCGCGCTGCTGGCCAAGGGCGTGGCGGGTGTCGCGCGCCGGCTCGACCTGGTCGACGAGAACGCCGCGCTGCTGCTGCTGGGCCTGGTGGTGCTGGCGCTGATCGGCGCGCGCCTGTTCAACCTCTCGACGCTGCTGGTGCCGCTGCTGGCCGGCGTGCTGTTGCGCAACACCACCGAGCGGCCCTGGGTCTGGCCGCGCCACTTCGGCACCGCCGGCGGCGTGCTGGTGCTGATGATGTTCGTCATCGTCGGCAGCGCGTGGTCGGTGAGCGCGGTGCTGCAGGGCGGGTTGGCCGCGCTGGTAATGCTGGCGGCGCGCTTCGCGGCCAAGACCTCGGCGGTGATCGCGCTCGCGCCCTGGAGCGGCCTGCGCTGGCGCCAGGGCTTCGGCCTCGCGCTCACGCTCACGCCGCTGTCGGGCACGGTGCTGGTGCTGCTGGCCGACCTGCAGAGCACGCACCCGCAGTTCGCGCCGCAGGTGGTGCCCATCGTGCTGTCGGCGATCGCCTTCACCGAACTGCTGGGGCCGCTGGCGGTGCAGTGGGGCCTGCACGTGGCGGGCGAGCCGCAGCCGGTGGCGCGGCGCCAGAGCGAGTCGCAGGTGGTGCGGGAGGCGGTCGCATGAGCGGGCCGAGCGCCGGGCCGCTCCCAGGCCGGCCCGCGATCCCCTCGGGGGATCGGCCGACGTACCCGTCGGACGAGGGGTTGTCATGAGCCTGGAGACCTTCGCCACCTCGCGCGCCCTGACCCTCGGCGTCGAGCTCGAGCTGCAGCTCGTCTCCACCCACGACTACGACCTCACGCCGGCGGCCGCCGACCTGCTGCGCCTGCTGGGCAAGCGCAAGGGCCCGGGCAGCGTGGTGCCCGAGATCACCGACAGCATGATCGAGCTGTCCACCGGCATCTGCGAGGACCACGCCGACGTGCTGGCGCAGCTCACCGGGATCCGCGACGCGCTCGTGCGCGCGGCCGACAAGCTGGGCGTGGCGCTGTCCGGCGGCGGCACGCACCCGTTCCAGGACTGGAGCCAGCGCCGCATCTTCGACAAGCCGCGCTTCCGCCAGATCAGCGAGCTCTACGGCTACCTGAGCAAGCAGTTCACCATCTTCGGCCAGCACGTGCACGTCGGCTGTCCTTCGGCCGACCAGGCGCTGGTGCTGCTGCACGGCATGAGCCGCTTCATCCCGCACCTGATCGCGCTCTCGGCCTCGTCGCCCTTCGTGCAGGGCACCGACACCACGTTCCACTCGGCGCGCCTGAACTCGGTGTTCGCGTTCCCGCTCTCGGGCCGCGCGCCCTTCGTGCTGACCTGGCAGGACTTCGGCACCTACTTCGACAAGATGGCGCGCACCGGCGTCGTCAGGAGCATGAAGGACTTCTACTGGGACATCCGCCCCAAGCCCGAGTACGGCACGATCGAGGTGCGCGTGCTCGACACGCCGCTCACGATCGAGAAGGCCGCCGCGATGGCCGGCCTCATCCAGTGCCTGGCGCGCTGGCTCACGGTGGACCGGCCCTTCGAGCCGCAGGAAGACGACTACCTGCCCTACACCTTCAACCGCTTCCAGGCCTGCCGCTTCGGGCTGGAAGGCCCGTTCGTCGACCCGCGCACCGGCGAGCACCGCACGCTGCGCGAGGACATCGAACGCACGCTCGAGCGGCTGGCGCCGCACGCGCAGGTGCTGCGCGCCGAAGGCGCGCTGGCCTACCTGCGCGGCGAACTCATGGGCAGCGGCAACGACGCCACCTGGATCCGCGCCACCCACGACAGCGAGCGCCTGCTCGCCGAAGTTGTGCGGCGGCAGACGCTGCGCTGGGCCGGGCGGGCCTGAGGCCGGCCCTGCCGGTTCAGCCGGCCTTCTTCGTCGTCGAGCGCTTCTTCGCCGCCGGCGCCGCGCCGTAGCGCTTCTCGGCTTCGCGCACGGCCTTGTCCAGCCGGGTCTGGGCGGTCGCGATCAGCTTGTGCAGCTTGGCTTCGGCCTTGATCAGCGCCGCCTCGACGCGGCCGTGGGCGGCGTCGGTCTTCTTCTGCGCCTTCGCCTTCGCCTTCGCCAGTTCGGCGGCGGCGCCGGCGCGCACCTCGTCGATCTTGCCGCGCACCGCGTTGCGCACATGCTGCGCGGCCTGGCCGAGGTTGTCGGCGGCCTGGGCGAGTTCGGGATTGCGGGGCTTGCGGGTGACCATCGGGTGCCTTCCTTTCGGCTGCGTTGACAACATCAATGCTGCGCTGCTGCGGTGCCCTTGCCGCTGACCCGTGTCAATGCCTCAGAGGCTTGGAGGCCATCCCGTGTGCGGGCACACGGGATGACATCTCAGCCTCTCAGTGCAGCAGCCCGGGGTAGACGAGCTGGAACTCCGGAATCGGCGCCTCGAACGGATGCGCGTCCTCGGTCATGCAGAAATAGGTGCCGCGCATCTGGCCGTGCGGCGTGCCGATGCGCGTCCAGCTGGTGTATTCGAAGCTCTCGCCGGGCTTGAGCAGCGGCTGGTGGCCCACCACCGCCAGCCCGCGCACTTCCTCCACCTGGCCGTCGGCGTCGGTAATGACCCAGTGGCGCGCGATCAGCTGCGCCGTGACGTCGCCGCTGTTCTTCACCGTCACGGTGTAGGCGAAGGCGAAGGGCCCGTCCGGCGGCTGCGACTGCTCGGCCAGGTACTGGACGCGGACCTCGCAGGTGAACTCGGGCTTGGGCATCAGCCGCCGCCGGGCCGCCCCAAGGCGGCTGAACGCCCCCTCGGGGGGCAGCGAAGCGTGGGGGTCCTCATCAGACCATTCTATGCACCGGCTCCTAGAATCCGCCGCATGCGCACCTACCGCATCGCTCCGTCCATCCTCTCGGCCGACTTCGCCCGCCTGGGCGAGGAAGTGAAGGACGTCGTGGCCGCTGGCGCCGACTGGATCCACTTCGACGTGATGGACAACCATTACGTGCCCAACCTCACCTTCGGGCCGATGGTGTGCCAGGCGCTGCGCAAGCACACCACGGCGCCGATCGACGTGCACCTGATGGTGCAGCCGGTGGACGCGCTGGCGCAGGCGTTCTGCAAGGCCGGCGCCGACCTGGTGAGCTTCCACCCCGACGCCAGCGCGCACGTCGACCGCACGCTGCAGCTCATCAAGGGCGAAGGCAAGCTGGCCGGGCTGGCCTTCAACCCGGCCACGCCGCTGGACGTGCTGGAATGGGTGATCGACAAGGTCGACCTCGTGCTCGTCATGAGCGTGAACCCGGGCTTCGGCGGCCAGAGCTTCATCGACAGCGCGCTGCGCAAGGTGGAGCAGGCGCGCAGGATCATCGACGCCAGCGGCAAGGACATCCGGCTCGAGGTCGACGGCGGCATCAAGGTCGACAACATCCGCCGCGTGGCCGACGCCGGCGCGGATACCTTCGTCGCCGGCAGCGCCATCTTCGGCCAGCGCGACTACAAGGGCGTGATCGACGCGATGCGGGCCGAGCTCGCGCGCTGAGCCTTCAGCGCCGCAGGTCGAACCACACTCCGGCGCACAGCGCGGCGCCGATCGCCACCAGCCAGCCGGTGCCGCTCACCAGGTAGGGGTAGAACATGAGCGCCAGCCCCATCACCACGGTGGGCGGCCGCTCGCGCCGGCGCCCGAGCCGGAAGGCGGCGATGCCAACCACGCCGAACACGATGGCGAAGAACAGGTAGGCCGGGGTCGGCAGCGTCAGTCCCAGGGTGCGCGCCGTCTCCAGCGCCGAGGGGGCGTCCATGGCTGGCCGCGATTGTGCCGGTGCGCGGTCCGGCATGGCGCCGGCAGGGTTCCCCGCGGTGTACATTCGGCCTCCCCGCCCTGGGGCGGCGCGCGCCGATGCAGCGTGCGCGGACGAAGGAGACGTTCGTCATGGAACTGCGGCAGCGCGAGCACATCCACGCCGTGATGGCGCTCGCCGGCGAAGGCCGGCAGGTGCCGCAGGCGCTCACGCCCGACGACATCATCCGCGAGAGCTGGACCCGCTGCGTCCACGAGTACCGGCTCGACCCCACGCGCATGCAGGAGGCCATCATCCTGCCGCAGCAGCGCGTGCGCGAGCACCGCGAGCGGCTCGACGAGTTCCTGGGCATCGCGCGCCATGGCCTGGAGGCGATGTACCAGCAGGTGGCCGGCATGGGCTACTGCGTGCTGCTGACCGACGCGCGCGGCGTCACGGTCGACTTCATCGGCGACCTGCAGCTCGACGCCACGCTGCGCAAGGCGGGCCTGTACCTGGGCAGCGACTGGAGCGAACACCACGCCGGCACCTGCGGCGTGGGCACCGCCATCGCCACCGGCCAGGCGCTCACCGTTCACCAGGGCGACCACTTCGACGCCACCCACATCCCGCTCACCTGCACCGCCGCGCCGGTGCACGACCCGCTGGGCCGGCTCACCGCCATCCTGGACATCAGCGCGCTCACCAGCCCGCAGGCCAAGAGCAGCCAGCACCTCGCGCTGCAGCTGGTGAAGGTCTACGCCAACCGGGTCGAGAACGCGAACTTCCTGCGCTGGTTCCGCAACGACTGGGTGCTCAAGCTGCACCCCAGCCCGGAGTTCATCGAGATCAGCCCCGACTTCCTGGTCGCGCTGGACGCCGCCGGCCGCATCGTCGGCCACAACCGGCCGGCGCAGCTGATGCTGGAAGCGGAGGCGCGCACCTGCGTGCTCGGCCTGCCCTTCGAGCATCTGTTCAACGCCCGCTTCGACGACCTGGGCCGCTTCATGCGCGCGATGCCGGGCGAGCGGCGCGCCGTCACGCTGGCCGCCAGCGGGCGCGTGCTGTTCCTGCACGCGGTGCCGCCGCCGGCGCGCTACGGCGCGGGCGTTTCCGAAGCGGCCGCCGCCGCGGTGGCCGAACGCGACCTGCCGGCGCCGCTGGCGGCGCTGTCGGGCGGCGACCCGCTGCTGGACCAGCAGATCCGGCGCGCCGCGCGCCTGGTCGATTCGCCGGTGAGCCTGCTCGTCACCGGCGAGACCGGCAGCGGCAAGGAGTACCTCGCGAAGGCGGTGCACGCGGCGAGCCAGCGGCGCGGCAAGCCCTTCGTGGCGGTGAACTGCGCCGCCATCCCCGAAACGCTGATCGAGAGCGAGCTCTTCGGCCACCTGCCGGGCAGCTTCTCCGGCGCCACCCCCAAGGGCAAGCGCGGCCTCATCGTCGAAGCCGACGGCGGCACGCTCTTCCTGGACGAGATCGGCGACATGCCGCTGGCGCTGCAGGCGCGGCTCTTGCGCGTGCTGGCCGAACGCGAGGTGCTGCCGATCGGCGCCACCCGGGCACAGAAGGTCGACGTGCGCGTGATCGCCGCCACCCACGCCGACCTGACCGCGCGCGTGCGCGAAGGCCGCTTCCGCGACGACCTGTTCTACCGCCTCGCGGGCGCGCAGATCGTGCTGCCGCCGCTGCGCGAGCGGCGAGACCTGGCCTGGCTCGTGAACCGCATGCTGCACGAGCACGACCCCGCGCCGGTGCTCTCGGCCGAGGCCGAGGAATGGCTGCGCGCGCACCGCTGGCCGGGCAACCTGCGCGAGCTGCGCAACGTGGTCGAGTACGCGCTCGCCATGTGCCACGGCGGCGTCATCGGCGTGCAGGACCTGCCCGATTCGCTGCTCGCCGCCGCGCGCGGTGCCGCGGCGGGCGCCCAGCCGGCCGAAGCCCAGCTGCTGCTGCAGTACCTGCGCGCGGCGCAGTGGAACGTGAGCGCCGTGGCGCACCAGATGGGCGTCTCGCGCATGACGCTGTACCGGCGCATGAAGCGCTGGGGCATCCAGTCGCCGCGCGCCGGCGGCGACTGAACCGGCTCACGCCGCGGCGTCGATCGCCGCGATCAGCGAACGCAGCTCGGCCAGCATCGCGCGCCCGGCGGCCAGCACTTCCTCGGGCGGGCGGCCCTGGGAGACCAGGTTCTCCACCGCCTCGGCCAGCGCCGGCACGCGCGTGGAGCCGATCGTGCCGGCGGCGCCCTTGAGCGAATGCGCCACCCGGCGCGGCGTGACGCCGTCGCCGGCCGTCACCGCTTCCTCGAAGCCGGCGATGCCGCCGCGGTAGAGGTCGGCGAACTGGCGCAGGATGCGCCGGTACACCGCGACCCGGCCCGAGAGGTAGCGCAGCGCGCGTTCGGCGTCCAGGCCGTCGATGACCGGCGCCGCGCCGCCTTCGGGGGCCGGCGCGGGTGGCGGTGCGGGCGGCGGCGAGACCGCCGGCAGCCAGCGCAGCAGCATCGCGAACAGCGCCTGCGGGTCCACCGGCTTGGCCAGGTGCTCGTCCATCCCGGCGGCCAGGCAGGCGGCGCGGTCCTCGTCGAAGGCGTTCGCCGTCATCGCGATGATCGGCACCCGCAGGCCGGCGGCGCGGATGCGGCGCGTCGCCTCCAGGCCGTCGAGCACGGGCATCTGCACGTCCATCAGGACGAGGTCGTGGCCGCCGCGCTGCACCGCCTGCACCGCCTGCAGGCCGTCGGAGGCCACCTCGACGCGCAGGCCCGCCAGCTGCAGCAGTTCCTTCGCCACGTCCTGGTTGACCAGGTTGTCCTCCGCCAGCAGCACGCGGGCGCCGGCCGAGCGCTGGCGCAGCGCCTGCTCGCCGCCGCCGGCGGCCGGCGCGGCGGTCAGCATCGGCGGCGCGCTGCCGGGCCGCACGCGCACGCTGAAGCTGAAGCGGCTGCCCACGCCGGGGGTGCTTTCCACGCCCACCTCGCCGCCCATCAGCACGGCCAGGCGGCGCGTGATCGCCAGCCCCAGGCCGCTGCCGCCGAAGCGCCGCGTGGTCGAGGCGTCGACCTGCGTGAAGGCGTCGAACAGCGTGCCCAGCTGCGCCGGCTCGATGCCGATGCCGGTGTCGCGCACCGTGAAGCGCAGGCGCACGCGGCCGTCGGGTTCGGCGGCCGCGTCCACCGAGACGTCGATGCTGCCGTGCTCGGTGAACTTGATCGCGTTGCCCAGCAGGTTGAGCAGCGCCTGCGCGATGCGCGTGGGGTCCCCGCGCAGCGCGTCGGGCGCGTCGCCGGCGTCGACCGTGAGCGCCAGCCCCTTCGCGCGGGCGCGTTCGGCGACCAGCGCGCGCGCGCTTTCCAGCACCGCGCGCAGCGAGAAGTCGGTCTCCTCGATCTCGATGCGGCCGGCCTCGATCTTCGAGAGGTCCAGCACGTCGTTGACGATGGCCAGCAGGTGGCCGGCAGCGTCGGCCACCTTGCCCAGGCGGTCGGACTGCACCGGCTCGCGCACGTCGCGACGCAGCAGGTGCGTGAGGCCGATGACGGCGTTCAGCGGCGTGCGGATCTCGTGGCTCATGTTGGCCAGGAACGCGCTCTTGGCGCGGCTGGCCGCCTCGGCGCGGTCGCGCGCCAGCGCCAGATCGGCGTTCGCCTGCTGCAGCCGGATCTCGGCCTGGCGCAGGTCGGAGACGTCCATCACCAGCACCAGGAAGCCGCGCACCGCGCCCTGATCGACGTCGGGGAGGTAGTCGACCGTCGCATCGATCGAGTGTCCCGCGGGGCTGGTCACGCGCTGCGGCCCCTGGTGGACGCGCTCGCCGGCGAGCAGCCGCGCGCTGATCTTCCGGTTCTCTGCCACCCGGTCCGGCGGCAGCAGGTCGGCGAGCGCGATGCCCTCCATCTGCGCCTCGGTGCGGCCGAACCACTCGCGGTAGGCGCGGTTGGCGAAGCGGCACCGCAGGTCGCGGTCCCAGTACGACAGCATGCCCGGCATGTTGTCGGCGATCGCGCGCATGAAGCGCTCGCCGCGCGCCAGCGACTCGTTCAGGCGCGTCAGCTGCGCGGTGCGCTCGTCCACCAGCTCCTGCAGGCGGTGGCGGTGGCGGTCCAGTTCCTCGTTGGCCAGCTTCAGGCGCGTGATCTCGCTGTGCACGACCACCGCGCCGCCGGCGCGCACCGGCGTCACGTCGACCTCGAACCAGCGCCGCTTGCCCAGGCTCTCGCGCTCGTACTCGGCGCGGAAATGCGCACTGCGGCCGCCGATCACGGCCAGGATGCCGGCGCCGATCTCGGGTGCGGCGGCACGGCAGGCGGCCACGTAGTCGCCGCCGACGCCGGTGGTGGCCAGCGGGTCGGCCGAGCCGGCGGCCTCCAGCGCGTGGCGGCGCCAGGCGGCGTTGGCGGTCAGCACGGTGCCGTGCTCGTCCAGCATCGCCAGCCGGTGCACGACCGAGTCACCGACCGCCTCGACCATCGCGTAGGCGGCGGCCAGCTGGTCCTGGGAGCGCACGCGGTCGCTGATGTCGCGCGAGATGCCGAACATGCCGATCAGCTCGCCCTTCGAGTCGCGCAGCGGGCCCTTGGTGGCCAGGAAGGTGACGACGCCGTCGCGCGTGGTCAGCACCTCATCGTAGGTGCGGACGCGGCCTTCGCCGATCACGCGCGCGTCGTTGGCCATGATCTCGGCCGCCTCCTCCGGCGGGAAGCAGGCGCGGTCGTCCTGGCCCAGGATGCGTTCGGCCGGCTGGCCCATCAGGCGCGCGGCCTCGCGGTTGCACAGCAGGTAGCGGCCTTCCAGGTCCTTCGCGAAGATGGCGTCGCCGCTGCCGTCGGCGATCGCCTGCATCAGCAGCAGCGAGCGCAGCCGCTCCTCGTGCAGCGCGCGCGCCGCCTGGGCGGCGGCGGTGGCGCGCCGTTCGCGCAGGATCAGCGTGCCGGCGCCGATGACGAACAGCGCCAGCAGGCCGCTGGCGGCGATCCAGGCCACCGAGGCCAGGCGCAGCGCGTCGGCCTCGCCGCGGTCGATCTTGGTGACCACGTACCAGTCGGTGCCGGCCACCGGCCGCACCGCGCCCAGCACCGGGTTGCCGCGGAAGTCGACCCCGGCGTCGGCCTTGCCGAGCGGGGTCTCGCCGCGGATCGCACGCGCCGCCAGCAGGTCGGGCGACGCCAGCGGCATCGGCTGCGTGCCGTAGGCGCCCACCAGCTGGTCGCCCTGGCGCCGCACCAGCAACGAGGTGGCCGTGCGTTCGCTGCCTGGCCACTGGCGCAGGCGCGGCAGCAGCTCGGCGCCGCTGTCGCTGCGGAACACCGCGACCACGCGCGGCGCGCCTTCGCCGACCAGGGGTGCCACCACGTCCAGCCAGTTGCGGCTGCGGTCGCCGCCCACGCCATACAGGCCGGTGTCCTCCACCATCCGGTCCGCGATGGCGCGGCGGATCGCGTCGCGCAATTCCTCCGAACCGGTCGCATCGGCCAGCGCGTCGTCGCCGCCGATGAAGCGCCCGCTCGCGTCGAAGAGCGCGGTCAGGCCTTCGCCGTGCGAGCGGCGCATCTCGCCCAGCCGGTCCAGCAGCTGGGTTCGCGCGGCCTCGTCGTGCTGGTCCAGCCAGCGCCGCGCCAGCTCGGCCCAGAGCTGGCTGCTGCGTGCGAGGCGGGCGCGGTCGCGCCGCACGAGGATCCAGTTCGCGACCTCCTGTGCACGCAACTCGGCGATCGACTCCAGCTGCGCCGCCAGCGCCGCGTCCTGCGCGGCCATGCGCAGGCGCGCCAGCTCCACCGCGCCGGCCAGCACGAACATCGCCGCCGCCAGCGCGCCCCACAGCCAGCGGCCCGAAAGCGCCAGCCGCGGCACGGGGGCCGTGGGCTGTCCCTTGCGCAGCACGGCGAACAACAGCGCCGTGGTGACGGCGACGAACAACCAGCCCTTGACGGCAGAGACCTGCGAGCGCAGGTCGCCGTCGGCGATGATCTGCACCAGCAGCCAGTCGGAGAGCAGGATCCAGACCGCGCCCACGATCGCGTAGGCGAGCGCGATGCGCAACGCGCGCGAGCCCGAGCCTGCTTCGCCCGTGGCAGTGGAAGGTTCGATGGGTCTGTCCCAGCCTGACGTTGCGGAAAATCATATCGGCCCCCGCGGCCGCGGCCCCGATGAGTCTTGAGAAGAACAAGGCCATGCCGCGGCGCCTGTCACGCCGACGCTGTGACAGCTGTCTCGGCGTGACGCCGCCGGCGCCCAGGGTTTGCCCGCAGGCGCCGCCGCGTTCGAGAGGGAACGCCGCGATCACCCTGCCGCTGGCACGCGCATTGCGCTGTGCCGGACCGTGAAACCCCGCACCCTGGGCCTGGTCGCCAACCCGGTGTCGGCGCGCGACATCCGCCGCATCGTCGCCAATGCCGGCAACCTGCAGATCACCGACCGCGTGAACATCGTGCTGCGCGTGCTGCAGGCCGCGCGCGCGGCCGGCGTCGAGCGCGCGCTGCTGATGCCCGACCGCGGCGGCATCCGCGCGCTCGTCGAACGCCACCTCAAGCGCGGCGACGACACGCTGCCCGCGATCGAGTTCCTCGACCTCGACCCCACCTCGACGGTGGAGGACACCTTCGCCGCCACGCGCCTGCTGCGCGAAGAGGGCGTGGCCGCGATCGTGGTGCTGGGCGGCGACGGCACCCACCGCGCGGTGGTGCGCGAACTGGTCGGCCAGCCCGGCGCGCCGGTGCCGGTGGCCGGCCTGTCCACCGGCACCAACAACGCCTTCCCGGAGATGCGCGAGCCCACGATCACCGGGCTGGCGGCCGGGCTCTACGCCTGCGGCCGCATCGCCGCCGGCGAAGCACTGGTGCCCAACAAGCTGATCGAAGTCCAGATCGCCGAGCGCGCGCGCGACATCGCGATCGTCGACGCCGTCGTCACCCACGACCGCAGCGTGGGCGCGCGCGCACTCTGGAAGCCCGAATCGCTGGCGGCGGCCTACCTGGCCTTCGCCGACCCGGAGTCGATCGGCCTGTCGGCCATCGGCGGCCTGCTGCAGCCGGTGGGCCGGCGCGAAGGCGGCGGGCTGGAGGTGCAGGTCGCCGCCGACCCCGCGCACGCGCTGGTGGACCTGCACGCGCCGATCGCGCCGGGCATGGTGCGCCCGGTGCCGGTGGCGAGCTGGCGCCGCATGGTGGCCGACGAGCCGCTGGTGGTGCAGCAGAAGGGCGGCACCGTGGCGCTCGACGGCGAGCGCGAACTGGCTTTCGACGACGGCGAGCGCGTGACGATGACGCTGCGCGAGAACGCCTTCTTCACCGTGGACGTGGCGCGTTGCATGGCCGTGGCGGCCCGCGACGGGCTGCTCCGATCTTCCCCCCGACGCTAGACCTCAAGGAGACAGACGATGGCAGGCAATCCGTTCCCGCTTTCGAAGGAGCAGCTGCTCCAGGCCTATCGAACGATGCGCACGATCCGCGAATTCGAGGAACGTCTGCACGTGGACTTCGGGCGCGGCGACATCCCCGGCTTCGTGCACCTGTACGCGGGCGAGGAAGCCGCGGGCACCGGGATCATGATGCACCTGGGCGACGGCGACCGCATCGCCAGCACGCACCGCGGCCACGGCCACTGCATCGCCAAGGGCGTGGACCCGGTGGCGATGATGAAGGAGATCTACGGCAAGAAGGGCGGCTCGTGCAACGGCAAGGGCGGCTCGATGCACATCGCCGACCTCAGCAAGGGCATGATGGGCGCCAACGGCATCCTCGGCGCCGGCGCGCCGCTGGCCTGCGGCGCCGCGCTGGCGGCCAAGTTCCGCGGCAAGGGCGAGATCGCGATCAGCTTCGTCGGCGACGGCGCGTCGAACCAGGGCACGTTCCTGGAGAGCCTGAACCTCGCCGCGGTGTGGAACCTGCCGGCCCTCTTCGTGGTGGAGAACAACGGCTACGCCGAGAGCACCAGCCGCGACTACGGCGTGGCGGTGGACAGCTACGTCGACCGCGCGGCCGGCTTCGGGCTGCCCGGCGTCACGGTGGACGGCACCGACTTCTTCGCCGTGCACGAAGCCGCCGGCGAGATCATCGCCCGCGCGCGCAAGGGCGGCGGGCCGGCGCTGCTGGAATGCAAGATGGTGCGCTTCCACGGCCACTTCGAAGGCGACGCGCAGACCTACCGCGCGCCCGGCGAGCTGGACGACATCCGCAGCAACCAGGACTGCCTGAAGAAGTTCAGCAGCGCCGTCACGAAGGCCGGCGTCGTGAGCGCGGCCGAGCTGCAGAAGATCGACCACGAGGTGCTGGGCCTGATCGAGAAGGCCGTCACCGAGGCGAAGGCGGCGCCGCTGCCGACCGCCGCCGACCTGACCACCGACGTCTACGTCGCCTACTGAGAGGAGCGCAGGACATGGCACGCAAGATCAGCATGAAGCAGGCGATCAACGAGGCGCTCGACCAGGAGATGGCGCGCGACCCCTCGGTGATCGTGATGGGGGAAGACATCGTCGGCGGTGCCGGCGGCAACGGCGAGCGCGACGCCTGGGGCGGCGTGCTCGGCGTCACCAAGGGCCTGTACGCCAAGCATGGCGACCGGCTGATGGACACGCCGCTCAGCGAATCGGCCTACATCGGCGCGGCCATCGGCGCCGCCGCCTGCGGCATGCGCCCGGTCGCCGAACTGATGTTCGTCGACTTCATGGGCGTGTGCTTCGACCAGATCTTCAACCAGGCCGCCAAGTTCAAGTACATGTTCGGCGGCAAGGCCGAGACGCCGGTGGTGATCCGCGCCATGTGCGGCGGCGGCTTCCGCGCCGCGGCGCAGCACAGCCAGATGCTCACGCCGCTGTTCACCCACATCCCGGGGCTGAAGGTGGTGTGCCCGAGCACGCCCTACGACACCAAGGGCCTGCTGATCCAGAGCATCCGCGACAACGACCCCGTGATCTTCCTCGAGCACAAGAACCTGTACGGCTTCGAAGGCGAGGTGCCCGAGACCAGCTACGCCATCCCCTTCGGCGAGGCGAACGTGGTGCGCGACGGCAAGAGCGTCACCATCGTCGGCTACGGGATGATGGTGCACCGCGCGCTCGACGCCGCCGCCACGCTGGCCAGGGAAGGCGTGGAAGCCGAGGTGATCGACCTGCGCACGCTGAGCCCGATCGACATGGACACCGTGATCGAGAGCGTCGAGAAGACCGGCCGCCTGGTCTGCGTCGACGAGGCCAACCCGCGCTGCAGCATCGCCGCCGACGTGGCGGCGCAGGTGGCGCAGAACGCCTTCGGCGCGCTGAAGGGGCCGATCCAGATGGTGACCTCGCCGCACGTGCCGGTGCCCTTCAGCCCGCCGCTGGAGGACCTGTACATCCCGAGCGCGGCGCAGGTCGTGGCCGCGGTGAAGAAGACGATGGCCGGAGGCCGGCACTGAGATGAGCGCGATCACGCCCCTGGTGATGCCCAAGTGGGGCCTCGAGATGCGCGAGGGCCGGGTCGCCGCCTGGCTGGTCGAGGAAGGCGCGCGCATCGAGGTCGGCACACCCATCGTCGACGTCGAGACCGACAAGATCTCGAACGCGGTGGAAGCGCCCGACCCCGGCCTGCTGCGCCGCAAGGTGGCGCAGGCCGGCGAGACGCTGCCGGTGAAGGCGCTGCTGGGCGTGCTGGCCGAGGCCGATGTCAGCGACGCCGAGATCGACGCCTTCGTCGCCGCCTTCGTGGTGCCGGCCGCCGGTGCCGACGAGGAGGAGGGCGCCGCCGCCTACGAGTTCGCCGAGATCGACGGCCTGCGCGTTCGCTACGCCCGCCGCGGCGAAGGCCGGGGCGTGCCGGTGCTCTTCATCCACGGCTTCGGCGGCGACCTCGACAACTGGCTGTTCAACCTGGACGCGGTGGCCGAAGCCGCCCCGGTGATCGCGCTCGACCTGCCGGCGCACGGCCAGAGCACGCCGAAGCTGCCGGGGGCGTCGCTCGCGGCGATGGCCGGCTTCGTGGCGCGCTTCCTCGACCAGCTGGACGTGGAGCGCGTGCACGCGGTCGGCCATTCGATGGGCGGCGCCATCGCGGCGCAGCTGGCGAAGGACCACCCGCAGCGCGTGGCCTCGGTGGCGGTGATCGGCAGCGCCGGCCTCGGGCAGGAGGTGAACGCCGGCTACATCGAAGGCTTCGTCTCGGCCGCCTCGCGGCGCGAGCTGAAGCCGGTGGTGGAGCAGCTCTTCGCCGACCCTTCGCTCGTGAGCCGGCAGCTGCTGGACGACCTGCTGAAGTACAAGCGGCTGGACGGCGTGAGCGAGGCGCTCACCGCGCTCGGCCAGGCGCTCTTCGCCGGCGGCCGCCAGGCCGAGGCGCCGGTGCTCGAGCTGGAAGGCAGCGGCCTGCCGCTGCTGGTGCTGTGGGGCCGCGAAGACCGCATCATCCCGGCGGCCCATGCCGACCATGCGCCGGCGGGGTCGAAGGTGGTCGTCATCGAAGGCGCCGGCCACATGGTGATGATGGAGAAGGCGAGCGAGGTGAATGCACTGCTGAAGGAGCACGTGAAGGCGTGACCCTGCCGGTCTTCGGCTTCGTCGCCCGCCACCAGGAGGCGCTGGCCGACGGCATGGCGCAAGAGGTGGAGTGGCTGGAGCGCGCCGCGGCCAGCGGCCGCGCCGCCGCCCACCTGTGGCAGGGCGCGCCGGGGCTGGTGGCGCCCCGGAGCGTGGCGCAGGAACCCGGCTGGGCCGCTGCGGCGGCGCGCTTTCCGGTGCAGGTGCGTTCTTCCGGCGGCGGGCTGGTGCCGCAGGGGCCCGGCCTCTGGAACTTGAGCCTGGTCTGGCCGACCGACAGCGTCACGCCGGTGGCCACCGACGCCATCTACCGCGCGCTGTGTGCCGAACTGGCCGCGGCCTTCGCGCGCCTGGGCCTGGCTACCGAGGTGCAGGCGGTGGAAGGCAGCTTCTGCGACGGCCGCTTCAACCTGGCCGCCGGCGGGCGCAAGCTGGTCGGCACCGCGCAGAGCTGGCGCCGCGTGGGCGGCCGGCCGATGGTGCTGGCGCATGCGCTGGTCGTCGTCACGGCCGACCCGGCGGCCATCACCGCCCGGGCCAACGAGTTCGAGGCCGCGCTGGGCAGCGGCCGCCGCTACCGCGCCGACGCGCTGACCAGCGTCGCGCTGGCGCTGGGCGCATCGCCCACGCCCGAGTTCGAGGCGCGGGTGTTGCAGGCCCTGGCCGAACGCTTCGCGCGCGTCGTCCCACCCCACCCCCACGAGGAGAAGACCCATGGTCCTGCTTGAGTTCGCGATGGCCCCTGGCGGCAAGGGCGAGAGCGTGAGCGAGTACGTCGCGCGCATCCTGGACGTCATCGACAAGAGCGGCGTGCCCTACCAGCTCACGCCCATGGGCACGATCCTGGAAGGCGAGTTCGACCAGGTCATGGGCGTGGTGAGCGCCTGTTTCGCCGCGCTGCAGCCCGATTGCAGCCGTATCGGGATGAACCTGAAGATGGACTACCGCGCCGGGCCGGGCGGGCGGCTGAAGAGCAAGACCGCTCGCGTGGAGGAGCGCCTCGGGCGTAAGCTCGCGACCTGACCGTCCAGCCAGCGCGAGAGGCCATGCCCACCCGCATCGAACTGCTGCAAGGCGCGCCCGTCTTCGGCGCCATCCGCGAGGACACGCTGCAATTCCTGCTCGAGCGCGCGCGCATGGTGGAAGTGGCCGCCGGCGGCTTCTTCTTCCGCGAGGGCGACAGCGCGGAGTCGATGTTCGTGCTCGAAGCCGGCCGCGCCGAGGTCTTCAAGACCTGGCAGCAGCGCGAGTTCGTGCTGCTGAACCTGGCGCCGGGCGACTGCTTCGGCGAGATGGCGCTGCTGGACCTGTTCCCGCGCAGCGCCAACGTGCGCGCGGTGACCGACTGCCTGGCCATCGAGCTGGGCACCGCCGTCATGTACGACCTCTTCCACTTCGACACCGAGCAGTTCGCGCTCATCCAGATGAACATCGGCCGCGAGGTCTGCCGCCGCCTGCGCGCCACCGACGAGATGCTGTTCCGCGCCAGCATGGGCGAGCGCGGCGCGATCGCCGGGCCCTGGTACCGCGCGGCCTGAGGCGGCGTCAGGCTTTCCGGTCCACGCGCAGCGCCAGCACCACCGAGCTGGTGGTCTTCAGCACGCCGTCGATCTCGCCGATCTCGTCGAGCAGCGCGTCCAGGCGCGGCGTGGAGTCGGCGCGCAGCAGCGCGATGTAGTCGAACTCGCCGCTCACCGAAGCGAGCTGGCGCAGCTCGGGCAGGCGGCCGAGCTTCTTCACCACCTCCTTGGCCTTCTTCGGCTCGGTCACGATGCCCACGTAGGCCTGCACCGAGCGCTCGGCCACGTGGTGGCCCAGGCGCACGGTGTAGCCCACGATCACGCCTTCGCGTTCCAGCCGCGCCAGGCGTGCCAGCACGGTGGTGCGCGCCACGCCCAGCTTGCGCGCCAGGTTGGCGGCGCTCTCGCGCGCGTTGGCTTCCAGCAGGGCCAGCAGCTGGCGGTCGAGGTCGTCGCGGGGCATGGCGGCGGAATGTCGTGCGTCGGCTGACGGAACGTCGATTCTGCGCGCACTTTCGACGAACTCGCGCTTTCTTTCGTCCGCACGCTTTCCTAGACTGCGGCGGTCCGATTTCCCCAGGAGCCCCTGCCATGCGCGTCACCCTGCTCGGTGCCGGCCACATCGGCCAGACCATCGCCCGCCTGCTCGCCGGCTGCGGCGACTACCAGGTCACGGTCGTCGACCGCAGCCCCGAGGCGCTGGCCCTCGTGGCGCCGGTCGCCGGCGTGCGCACCGCGCTCGTCGAGACTTCGGACGCCGGCGCGCTGCGCGCCGCGCTGCAGGGCCAGGACGCGGTGGTCAACGCGCTGCCCTACCACCTGGCCACGCTGGCGGCCACGCAGGCGCGCGCCGCCGGCGTGCACTACTTCGACCTCACCGAGGACGTGGCCGCCACGCGCGCCATCAAGCAGCTCGCCGAAGGCGCTTCCACCGTGTTCATGCCGCAGTGCGGGCTGGCGCCGGGCTTCATCGGCATCGTCGCCCACCACCTGGCGCAGGGTTTCGACACGCTGCAGGAGGTGAAGATGCGCGTCGGCGCGCTGCCGGCCTTCCCCACCAACGCGCTGAAATACAACCTCACCTGGAGCGTGGACGGCCTCATCAACGAGTACTGCCACCCCTGCGAGGCCATCCGCGACGGCCAGAACATCGAGGTGCTGCCGCTCGAAGGGCTGGAGCACTTCAGCCTGGACGGCACCGAGTACGAGGCCTTCAACACCAGCGGCGGCCTGGGCACCCTGTGCGAGACGCTGGCCGGCCGCGTGCAGGCGCTGGACTACAAGAGCGTGCGCTACCCCGGCCACCGCGCGCTGATGAAGCTGCTGCTGGAAGAGCTGCAGTTGAAGAGCGACCAGGAGACGCTGAAGGCGATCATGCGCCGCTCGATCCCCAGCACCATGCAGGACGTGGTGCTGGTCTTCGTCACCGTGAGCGGCATGAAGAAGGGCTCGCTGGTGCAGGAGGTCTTCGCCCGCAAGATCTTCGCCGACCGCGACGAACGCGCGCCGCAGTCGGCGATCCAGATCACCACCGCCGCCGGCATCTGCGGCGTGCTGGACCTGTTCCGCGAAGGCAAGCTGCCGCAGCGCGGCTTCGTGCGCCAGGAGCAGGTGCGCCTGCCCGACTTCCTGGCCAACCGCTTCGGCAGCGCGTATCAGCAGAGCCGGCAGGTGGAAAGCATCGGCTGAGGCGCGCTCAGGGCCGGCGCGCCAGCAGTTCGGCCGCCAGCCCTTCGTAGGCGGCCGCCACGCCCAGCAGGCCGCCTTCGCCCAGCGGCCGGCCGATCAGCTGCAGCCCGCAGGGCCAGCGGCCGTTGGTGTGGAAGCCGGCCGGCACGCTGAGCGCGGGCAGGCCGGCGAAGGTGGCGTACAGCGTCACCTCCATCCAGCGGTGGTAGGTGTCCATCGTGCGGCCGGCCACCACCTTCGGCCAGCGTTCGCCGATCGGGAAGGGCCAGGCCTGCGTGACCGGCAGCGCCAGCAGGTCGTAGCGCTCGAACAGCCGCACGCAATGCGCGCGGAAGGCGCTGCGCACTTCGCTCGCGTGCATGAACTCGTTGAAGGTCAGGCTCTCGGCCTGGTCGTGTTCCCACAGCGCTTCGGGCTTGATGCGGTCGCGCGCGCCGGTGGCCTTCAGCACCGCGCCCACCTTGGGGCCGACGAGGGCGCGCCGCCACACCAGCCAGGCGCGCCAGAGCGCTTCCAGGTCGACGCCCAGCCGCGCCGGCTCGACGATGGCGCCTTCGCCTTCGAAGCGGCGCAGCGCCGATTCGCAGCAGTCGAGCAGTCCCGGCTCCATGGCCAGATGGCCGCCCAGGTCGCCGAGCCAGCCCACGCGCAGGCCGGCCAGCCGCGCGGGCGTGGGTTCCGAAGGCGGCGGCGGCGCGGCCACCGAGAGCGGCACCCGCGCGTCGTAGCCCGACTGCGTGGCCAGCAGCCGCGCCAGGTCGCGCACCGTGCGCGCCATCGGCCCTTCGGTGCCGAGCTGGCTGACCCAGGTGTCGGCGGCCGGCCACATCGGCACCCGGCCCTGGCTGGGGCGCAGGCCGAAGACATGGTTCCAGGCCGCGGGGTTGCGCAGCGAGCCCATGAAGTCCGAGCCGTCGGCCACCGGCAGCAGGCGCAGCGCCAGCGCCACCGCCGCGCCGCCGCTGCTGCCGCCGGCGGTGACCGCGGGGTCCCAGGCGTTGGGCGTGGCGCCGAAGAGTTCGTTGAAGGTGTGCGAGCCGAGCCCGAACTCGGGCATGTTGGTCTTGCCGATGACGATGGCGCCGGCCGCCTTCATGCGCGCCGTCATCAGGCCGTCTTCGGCGGCCACCGCCCGGGCCGCGAGCGGGCTGCCCCAGGTGGTGGGGAAGCCGGCCGCGGGCGCGGCGTCCTTGATGGCCTGCGGAACGCCGTGCAGCCAGCCGCGCGACAGGCCCTTGGCCAGTTCGGCGTCGCGCTCGTCGGCCTGCGCCAGCAGCTTCTCGCCGTCGGCCAGGTTGACGATGGCGTTGGCCTTCGGATTCAGCCGCGCGATGCGGGCCAGGTAGGCCTGCATCACCTCGCGGCAGGAGAACCGGCGCTGGTGGATCGCGTGCGAGAGCGCGCTCGCGTCCAGGTCGGTGATCTCGTCTCGGGCGGTGTCGTTCATGCAGCGCAGCATAGCCACCACGGCGCCGGCAAGGATGCGGCCGATCCCGCATGCGCGGCGGCAAGGGCGTTGCCACCCCACGCCCGCGCGGCTCGCGGGCGCGCCGGCGCGCGCCGCAAAACTCCCTTGCCCGACAGGCACTTGGCGCGCCCGCCCCGTGTTTTCCCGGGCCTGCCGCGTTTCAGGCACGCGACGTGGAAACAGCCCTCCGCACGACAACCTGGAGGACGGGCCCGATGGAGACCTTCTACGACGTGATGCGCCAGCACGGCATCACGCGCCGCAGCCTGATGAAGTACTGCTCGCTCACGGCGACCTCGCTCGGGCTGGGCCCGGCCTTCGTGCCGCAGATCGCGCATGCGATGGAGAACAAGCCGCGCACGCCGGTGGTCTGGATCAGCGGGCTGGAATGCACCTGCTGTTCGGAGAGCTTCATCCGCAGCGCGCACCCGCTGGCCAAGGACGTGGTGCTGTCGATGATCTCGCTGGACTACAACGAGGTGCTGATGGCCGCCGCCGGCCACCAGGCCGAGGCCGCCATCGAGGAAGCGCGCAAGAAGCACAAGGGCAACTACATCCTCGCCGTCGAGGGCAACCCGCCGCTCAACGAGGACGGCATGTACTGCGTCATCGGCGGCCGGCCCTTCCTCGAGCAGCTGAAGGAATGCGCGGCCGACGCCAAGGCGGTGATCGCCTGGGGCGCCTGCGCCTCCTGGGGCTGCGTGCAGGCCGCCAAGCCGAACCCGACGCAGGCGGTGCCCATCCACAAGGTGATCACCGACAAGCCCATCATCAAGGTGCCGGGCTGCCCGCCGATCGCCGAGGTGATGACGGCGGTGGTGACCTACATGCTCACCTTCGACCGCATCCCCGAGCTCGACCGCCTGGGCCGGCCCAAGATGTTCTACGGCCAGCGCATCCACGACAAGTGCTACCGCCGGCCGCACTTCGACGCCGGCCAGTTCGTCGAGCACTGGGACGACGAGGGCGCGCGCCGCGGCTACTGCCTCTACAAGGTCGGCTGCAAGGGCCCGACCACCTACAACGCCTGCTCGACGACGCGCTGGAACGGCGGCGTGAGCTTCCCCATCGGCAGCGGCCACGGCTGCATCGGCTGCAGCGAGGAAGGCTTCTGGGACAAGGGCTCGTTCTACGACCGGCTCACCAACATCCACCAGTTCGGCATCGAGGCCAACGCCGACAAGATCGGCGGCACCGCCGCCGGCGTGGTGGGCGCCGCCGCGGTGGCGCATGCCGCGGCCAGCGCAATCAAGCGCGCGACGTCGAACAAGACCCCGGCCTAGAGGAGGAACGAAGCAATGGCTGCCTACGAAACCCAGGGCTTCAAGCTCGACAACGCCGGCAAGCGCGTGGTCGTCGACCCGGTCACGCGCATCGAAGGCCACCTGCGGGTGGAGGTGAACCTCGACGACAAGAACGTCATCCGCAACGCGGTGAGCACCGGCACCATGTGGCGCGGGCTGGAGGTCATCCTCAAGGGCCGCGATCCGCGCGACGCCTGGGCCTTCACCGAGCGCATCTGCGGCGTGTGCACCGGCACCCATGCGCTCACCAGCGTGCGGGCGGTGGAGGACGCGCTGGGGATCCAGATCCCCGCGAACGCGAACCACATCCGCAACATCATGCAGTTGAACCTGCAGATCCACGACCACCTGGTGCACTTCTACCACCTGCACGCGCTGGACTGGGTCGACGTGGTGAGCGCGCTGAAGGCCGACCCCAAGCGCACCAGCGAGCTGGCGCAGAGCATCAGCCCCTGGCCGAACAGCAGCCCGGGCTACTTCCGCGACATCCAGAATCGGCTCAAGAAGTTCGTCGAGAGCGGCCAGCTCGGCCCCTTCGCCAACGGCTACTGGGGCAACCCGGCCTACAAGCTGCCGCCCGAAGCCAACCTGATGGCGGTGACGCACTACCTGGAGGCGCTGGACTTCCAGAAGGAAATCGTCAAGATCCACACCATCTTCGGCGGCAAGAACCCGCACCCGAACTGGTTGGTGGGCGGCGTGCCCTGCCCCATCAACCTGGAACACACCGGCGCGGTGGGCGCGATCAACATGGAGCGCCTGAACCAGGTGCGCCACATCGCCCAGCGCACGAAGGAGTTCCACGAGCAGGTCTACATCCCGGACATCCTGGCGATCGGCGGCTTCTACAAGGACTGGCTGCACGGCGGCGGCCTCTCGGGCAAGAGCATGCTGAGCTACGGCGACCTGCCCAGCCGCGCCAACGACCACAGCGCGGCCAGCCTGCTGCTGCCGCGCGGCGCCATCATCGACGGCGACCTCTCGAAGATCCACGACGTGGACGTGAAGGACCCCGAGCAGGTGCAGGAGTTCGTCACCCACAGCTGGTACAAGTACGCCGACGAGACCAAGGGCCTGCACCCCTGGGACGGC
>CAYVXO010000086.1:0-23505 GCA_964454485.1 uncultured Rubrivivax sp. | reverse complement strand
TCTTGAGCCAGAGGCCGTCGGACGCGGCGTGATGCTTCTTCAGCCAGGCCTCGAAGGCGCGGGCGTTCTTGAAGAGTGTCGGCGAGGCGCCGGGTGCGAGTGCGGACCTGGTGGAGGGCATGGCAACGAGTGTGCCCCAGGCGGGCCAGCGCGGTCGCGGCGCACCACCGTGGGCCGGGGCCTGCCGCTCAACTTGTCAAGCCGCGTCAAGCAGCAGCGCTCCCACCCGGCGCAGACTTGATCCCCATGGACTTCGCCGCCAAGAGACCCGCCACGCTGACCCACTACGAGGCCCTGGTCCTGCAGGCCCTGAAGCGCGTCGCGGCCTCGCTGGACGAAGCGCTGGACCTGCAGGCCCTGGCCGCCCCGGCCTGCATGGCGCCCTTGCACTTCCATCGAGTCTTCCGCGGCCTGGTCGGCGAAACACCCTTGCAGCTGCACCGCCGGCTGCGCCTGGAGCGCGCGGCCTGGCGCCTGGCCGCGCGGCCGGAAGAGAGCGTGCTGCACATCGCGCTCGAAGCCGGCTACGAGACGCACGAAGCCTTCACGCGCGCCTTCCGCGAAGCCTTCGGCCGTTCGCCCACCGAGCAGCGCGCTTTGGCGGCCGCCGGCGGCCGGGCGCCTTCGCACCGCCTGCAGGCGGCCTGCGGCGTGCACGCAGCCGGGCCGGCCGTCGAATTCCCGGCCGAAGCGGCCGCCCTGTTCACCCATCTGGGAGCCCCCGCCATGGACGTCAGCATCGAAATCCGCAACGAGATCCGCGTCGCCGCGCTGGCGCATGTCGGACCCTACAACACCATAGGTGCCGCGTTCGAACGCCTGGGCGAACTGGCCGGGCCCGCCGGCCTGCTGTCCACGCCCGCGGCGCTGATGATCGCCATCTACCACGACGACCCCGAAACCACGCCGGCCGCGCAACTGCGCTCCGCAGCGTGCGTTTCGGTGGGCTCCAAGGCCGCCATTCCCGCACCCCTGCTGGAACTGCGGCTGCCGGCCGGCCGCTGGGCGAGCACTTTGCACCGCGGCCCCTACGCCGGCCTGGGCGACAGCTGGCAGCGCCTGCTCGGCCAATGGCTGCCTTCCAGCGGCCTGCGCATGGGCGCCGGCGACTGCTGCGAGGTCTACCTCAACTTGCCCGGCGCGGTGCCCGAGCAGGACCTGCGGACCCTGCTCTGCGTGCCGGTGGAAGGCTGATCCGCGCTCAGTGCAGCGCCGACAGGAACTGCTGCAGCTCCGCCGTCTTCGGCGCGCCGAACAGTTCGGCCGGCGGCCCCATCTCGTGGATGCGGCCGGCGTGCATGAAGACCACGCGGTCGGCCACCTTGCGCGCGAAGTTCATCTCGTGCGTCACCATCAGGAGCGTCATGCCGTCGTCGGCCAGGCTCTCCACCACCTTCAGCACCTCGCCCACCAGCTCGGGGTCGAGCGCGGAGGTGATCTCGTCGCACAGCAGCACCGCCGGGTCCATGGCGAGCGCGCGCGCGATCGCCACCCGCTGCTGCTGGCCGCCGGAAAGCTGGTCCGGCCAGGCGTCGAACTTCTCGCCCAGGCCCACGCGCTGCAGCAGGGCGCGCGCGCGTTCCTCGGCCGGCGCGCCGCGCTGGCCCTTCACCAGGCCGGGCGCCAGCATCACGTTGCGGCCCACGCTCAGGTGCGGGAAGAGGTTGAAGCTCTGGAAGATCATGCCCACGTGCTGGCGCAGTTCGCGCATGGCCTTCGCGTCGCCATGGCGCAGCGGCTGGCCGTCGACCTGCAGCGCGCCTTCCTGGAATTCCTGCAGGCCGTTGATGCAGCGCAGCAGCGTGCTCTTGCCGGAACCGCTCTTGCCGATGATGGCGACCACCTCGCCGCGCGCCACCTGCAGGTCGATGCCCTTCAAGACCTCGTTGGTGCCGTAGCGCTTGCGCAGCGCGCTGATGGAGACCACGGGTTCAGCGGCCACGGCGCAGTTTCCTTTCGAGCGCGCGGCTCCAGGCCGACAGCGGCCAGCAGAGCGCGAAGTAGAGCAACGCCACGCAGGCGTAGACGGTGAAGGGGCGGAAGGTGGCGTTGGTGATCATGGTGCCGGCCTTGGTGAGCTCGATGAAGCCGATCACCGAGGCGAGCGCGGTGCCCTTGATCACCTGCACGCCGAAACCCACCGTGGGCGGAATGGCGATGCGCAGCGCCTGCGGGCCGACCACGTGGCGCATCTGCTCGCGAAAGCTCAGCGCCAGGCTGGCCGCGGCCTCCCACTGGCCCTTCGGGATGGCGGCCACGCAGCCGCGCCAGATCTCGCACAGGAAGGCGCTGCTGTAGAGCGTGAGCGCCAGCGCGGCAGCGGCCCAGGCCGGCACCGAAAGGCCCAGCAGCGCGAGCCCGAAGTAGGCCAGGAACAGCTGCATCAGCAGCGGCGTGCCCTGGAAGAGCTGCACGTACAGCGCCACGCCGCGCTCGGCGCCGCGCAGCTTCGCGACCCGCGCCACCAGCAGCGCCAGGCCGACCACACTGCCGCCGGCGAAGGCCACGAGCGAGAGCACCACGGTCCAGCGCGCCGCCAGCAGCAGGTTGCGCAGGATGTCCCAGAGGGTGAAGTCGACCATCGCCGTCAGCGGCCGAAGAGGAAGCGCGGCCCCACCCAGGCCAGCAGTTGCCGCAGCGCCACCGCCAGCGCCAGGTACAGCCCCGTGGCCACGATGTAGGCCTCGAAGGCGCGGAAGTTGCGGCTCTGGATGAGGTTGGCGTAGTAGGAGAGTTCCTGGGTCGCGATCTGCCCGCACACGGCGCTGCCCAGCATCACGATCACGACCTGGCTCACCATCGCCGGCCACACGCGCGACAGCGCCGGCGGCAGCACCACGCGCGTGAACACCTGGCCACGCGTCAGCGCCAGCGACAGGCCGGCCTCGATCTGCCCGTAGGGCGTGCTCTCGATGCCGGCGCGCACGATCTCGCCCGCGTAGGCGCCGAGGTTGATCACCATCGCCAGCACCGAAGCGGCTTCCGGCGTGAGCTTCACGCCCAGCCCGGGCAGGCCGAAGAACACGAAAAAGAGCTGGACGATGAAGGGCGTGTTGCGGATCAGCTCCACGTAGGTGGCCGCCAGCATGCCGGCCCATCGCGGCCCCCAGGCGCGTGCCCAGGCGCAGGCCACGCCGAGCGCGCCGCCGGCCACCGCTGCCACCGCGGTGAGCGCGGCGGTGGCGGCCATGCCGCGCAGCAGCAGCGGCCAGTCCGCAAGGACGGCGCCGAAGTCCAGCGTGATCAAGGCGGCGTCAGTTCGGCAGCTCGCCGGCCGGGCGGCCGAGCCATTTCACGGCCATCTTGTCCAGGTCGCCGGCGGCCTTGGCGGCGAAGAGGATCTCGTTGACCTTCAGGCGCAGCTTGTCCTCGCCCTTGCCCACGCCGATGAAGTTGGGCGAGTCCTTGATGAGCAGCTTGTATTCGGTGCCCAGCTGCGGGTTGCGGCCCATCAGGTTGCCCGCCACCGAAGCGCCGGTGGCGATGGCCTGCACCTGGCCGGAGACGAAGGCCGAGACGGTGGCGTTGTTGTCCTCGAAGCGCTTGATGTCGGCCGCGGCCGGCGCCAGCTTGGACAGCTCCATGTCCTCCATCGCGCCGCGCGTCACGCCCACGGTCTTGCCGGCGAGGTCGGCGTAGGACTTGATGGCGAGCGACTTGGCCGCGAACACGGCCTGGAAGAAGGGCGAGTAGGCGACGGTGAAGTCGATCACCTTCTCGCGTTCGGGGTTCTTGCCCAGGGTGGAGATCACCAGGTCGGCCTTCCGGGTCTGCAGGTAGGGAATGCGGTTGGCGCTGGTCACCGGCAGCAGTTCCACCTTCACGCCCAGCTTGGCGCCGATGTAGTTGGCCATGTCGATGTCCAGCCCCTGCGGCTTGAGGTCGGTGCCGACGAAGCCGTAGGGCGGGAAATCAGTGGGGATGGCGATGTTGATGCTCTTGCGGGCCATCACCTCGTCGAGCGCGTTCTGGGCCTGGGCGGCCATCGGGGTCAGGGCGGCGAAGGCCAGCGTGAGGAGCAGCGAACGTCTTTGCATGGGAGGGTCTTTCCTGTGTCTCCGTAAGGTGATGGCGGTGTAGCAGGAAGCATGCCTCCGGCGCGACAAGATGCTACTTGACGCCATCGATGCTTGATCCTAGAGTGATATCACTTTGATGACAGACGGAGCAATGCCATGACGGCCCCACCGAATGCCCCCATGCGCCGCGAGTTCGAAGCCCGCACCGCCAACGGCTACACGATGCTGGCGTTGGGCATCGCCGCCGCGGCGGGGGTGGCGCTGATGGTGCTGGCGCGCGGCATCGCCGGGCCGCTGGGCGCGCTGCTGGTGGTGGTGCTGGCGCTGCTGGCGCTGTTCATGTTCATCGGGCTGTACATGCTGCAGCCCAACGAAGGGGCGATCCTCACGCTGTTCGGCCGCTACGTGGGCACCGACCGCCAGGACGGCCTGCGCTGGGCCAACCCCTTCACCAGCAAGCGGCGCCTGTCGCTGCGCGCGCGCAACCTGAACATGCCGCCGCTGAAGGTGAACGACAAGCGCGGCAACCCGGTGGAGATCGGCGCCGTGGTCGTCTGGCGGGTGGCCGATTCGGCGAGCGCACTCTTCGACGTCGACGATTTCGAGCGCTACGTGCAGGTGCAGGCCGAGGCGGCGCTGCGCCACATCGCGGCGCACTACGCCTACGACGAGGGCGAGGACCTGGCGCCGGGCGAGGTGACGCTGCGCGCCGGCGATTCGGTGAGCGTGGCGCTGCGGCGCGAGCTGCAGGCCCGCTTCGACGCCGCCGGCGTGGAGGTGGAGGACGCCAAGCTCAGCCACCTGGCCTACGCGCCCGAGATCGCGCAGGTCATGCTGCGCCGCCAGCAGGCCGAGGCCATCATCAGCGCGCGCCAGAAGATCGTTCACGGCGCCGTCAGCATGGTGGAGGCGGCGCTGACGCAGCTCTCGGAGCGCGAGATCGTGCATCTCGACGACGAGCGGCGCGCCGCGATGGTGAGCAACCTGCTCGTGGTGCTGTGCTCCGACCGCGATACCCAGCCCATCGTCAACGCGGGCACGCTCTACAACTGACCTGCCGCCGCGCCGCCCGTGGCCAGCCCCGACCGCAAGCACTTCATCCTGCGCGTGGACCCCGCGCTGTGGGCCGCCGTGGAACGGCTGGCCGCGCAGGAGCTGCGCAGCGCGAACGCGCAGGTGGAGTACCTGCTGCGCGAGGCGCTGGCGCGGCGCGGCATCGAGCCGGCCCCCGCGGCCGAGCGCCGCGCGCCGAAGAAGCCTAGCGCGCGGTGAGGCGCATCACGTCGGCGTCGCGCCGCATCTGGAAGCGCGAGAGCGCGCTGTTGCCCAGCAGAACGCCGGGCATCACGGCCGGCACCACCACCACGCCCACGTTGGCGAGTTCGACCTCGCCCACGCGCAGCGAGGACACGGTGATCAGGTAGGCCGCCGCCGGTCCGTTGGCGGTCTGCGCCATGCCGCGCTGGCCGGTCTTCCAGTCCAGGCCCAGCCGTTCGGCGTCGGCCACGCCCAGCGAGACGTAGGTGGCGCCGGTGTCGACCACGAACTGCACCGGCCGCCCGTTGATGGCGCCGCCGACGACGAAGTGGCCGCCGGGGCCGACCGGGATCACCACCTCGCGCGCACCGCCGGCCGGCGCACCGCCCACGCCCGCGGCCAGCCTCGCCGGCCCGGCGCCGGCGCGCAGCGTGCTCTGGCGGCCACCGGCTTCGACCACCGCCTCGCCGTTGTCCAGCTTGAGCAGCTTGACGCCGCGGGCGCTCTCGCCGACCGCCAGCGTCTGCGTCTGGCCGTCGATGACGAGCAGCGCCCTGCTGCCCATCTGGCCGGCGAGCGACACGCTCTGCGCCGCCGCCCAGGCCGGCAGCAGCACGCAGAAGGCGGCGAGCAGTCTCATTCGCGGAAGTTGTTGAAGGCCAATGGCAGGTCGTCGACGGTCTTGCGCAGCAGGGCGATGGCCGCCTGCAGGTCGTCGCGCTTGGCGCCGGTGACGCGCACCGCGTCGCCCTGGTGCGCGGCCTGCACCTTGAGCCTGCTGCCCTTGAGGGTCGATTGGATCTTCTTCGCCGTCTCGGCGTCGATGCCGGACTTCACGGCCACCGGCAGCCGCAGCCGGTCGCCGCCCAGTTTCTGCGGCGTGGCCTCCAGATCCAGGAAGCGAACGTCGACGCCACGCCGGGCCAGCCGGCCGAGCAGCACGTCCTGCACCTGCTGGAGCTGGAAGTCGTTGTCGGCGTAGAGCGAGAGTTCGCGGTCCTTGGCGCCGCTGCCGGCGAGTTCGACGCGCGCGCTCGAGCCCTTGAAGTCGAAACGGGTGCCGATCTCCTTGGCCGCCTGCTCGACCGCGTTGCGCAGCTCGACCAGGTTGGGTTCGAGCACGACGTCGAAGCTGGGCATGGGAAAATTCTGCCATGCCCGCCGTCGCCCCGGCCCTCCGCATCGAGCAGCGCGCCCCGCTGCGCGAGCACAACAGCTTCGGCCTGCCGGCCGTGGCGCGCACGCTGGTGCGCGTGGGCAGCGCGGCCGACGTGCGGCGCGTCGTCGACCACCCGGAGCTGGGCCGCGCGCGCAAGTTCGTGCTCGGCGGCGGCAGCAACGTGGTGCTCACGCGCGACGTGGCCGACGTGGTGCTGAAGGTCGAGATCGCGGGCCGCCGGCTCGTCGCCGAGACGGCCGACGCCTGGATCGTGGAAGCCGGCGCGGGCGAGAACTGGCACGACCTGGTGCGCTGGACGCTGGACCAGGGCTGGCCGGGGCTGGAGAATCTGGCGCTGATCCCGGGCACGGTGGGCGCGGCGCCGGTGCAGAACATCGGCGCCTACGGCGTCGAGCTGGCCGAGCGCTTCGATTCGCTGGACGGGGTGGACCTGGTCACCGGCCGCGGCGTCACGCTGGACCGCGCGATGTGCCGCTTCGGCTACCGCGACAGCGTCTTCAAGCACGAGCTCGCGGGCAAGACCGTCATCACCGCCGTGCGCCTGCGCCTGCCGCGCCCCTGGCGCCCGGTGCTGGGCTACCTGGAGCTGGAACGCAAGCTGGCCGAGACCGGCAACACCCACCCCGACGCGCGGACCGTCTTCGACTGGGTCTGCGCCATCCGGCGCGGCAAGCTGCCGGACCCGGCCACGCTGGGCAACGCCGGCAGCTTCTTCAAGAACCCGGTGGTGAGCGCCGAGCAGTGCCGCGACATCATCGGCCGCGACCCCGAGATCGTGCACTACCCGCTGCCCGACGGGCGCGTCAAGCTGGCCGCCGGCTGGCTGATCGACGCCTGCGGCTGGAAGGGCAAGACGGTGGGGCGCGCCGGCGTCTACGAGAAGCAGGCGCTGGTGCTGGTGAACCGCGGCGGCGCCAGCGGCGCCGAGGTCGTGACGCTGGCGCGCGCGATCCAGGAATCGGTCTACGGCCGATTCGGCATCCGGCTCGAGCCGGAACCGGTCATCCTGTAGCGACCGCCGCCGCCGGCATGTCCAGCCCGGCCGCGATGGCGGCCTGGCGCGTCACCGGCAGCAGGTCCTCGAAACGCTGCACCAGGCGCGCGATCTCGTGCGCCGGCAGGTGCGAGGCGCCTTCGTGCAGCGCTTCGGCGGTGGCGGCCAGCGCGGCCAGGCCCAGGTTGAGCGCGGCGCCGCGCGCGGCATGCGCGTTCACGCGCAGCTCCAGCGGCTGGGCGTCGCGCACCGCGGCGCGCAGCCGCTGCGCCGTCTGCGGGCCCTGGTCGAGGAAGGCGTGCACCATCGCCGCCAGCCGTTCGCGCGGCATCGCCTGCAGCGCGGCGGCCACCGCGGCCGCGTCCACCGCCGGCGTGGCGCCCGCCGGGAGCGCGGGCGCGCGCGTCTCCGGCGGCGGCTCCTCGGGGCTGCCGGCGGCGCTGCCGAACAGGCGTCGCAGCGAAGCCGCCAGCTTGGCCGGGCTCACCGGCTTGGTGAGGAAGTCGTTCATGCCGGCGACCAGGCAGCGGTCGCGCGTCTCGGCGAAGGCGTCGGCGGTGAGCGCGACGATCGGCACCGTGGCGGCGGAGCGGTCGGGCAGGGCGCGGATGGCGCGCGTCGCGGCCACGCCGTCGAGCACGGGCATGTGCAGGTCCATCAGCACGATGTCGAACGGCGGCGCGCCGTGGCGGTGCTGCATCGCCAGCACGGCCTCCTCGCCGTTGGCGGTGAAGTGCGCCTCGTGGCCCAGGTTCTCCAGCAGGGCGGCCATGTACTGGCGGTTCACCGGGTGGTCCTCGGCCACCAGCACGCGCAGCGGGCGCGCCGGCACGGGCCTTTCGACCTGCGCGGCCGCGGCCGGCACCGCCGTCGGCTCCAGCGGTTCCAGCGGCATGCGGAAGGTGAAGGTGCTGCCTTCGCCCGGCTTGCTGCGCGCGGTGATGTCGCCGCCCATCAGGCGCGCCAGGTTGCGCGAGATCTCCAGCCCCAGCCCGGTGCCGCCGTGGCGCCGCGAACGCGAGCCGTCGGCCTGCATGAAGCGGTTGAACAGGCCCGCCAGCGTCGCCTCGTCCATGCCGATGCCGGTGTCGCTGACCACGAACTCCAGCTCGGGCGCGCCGTTGCTGCCTTCGCGGCGGCGCACGTCGAGCACGACCGCGCCGCGGTCGGAGAACTTGATCGCGTTGGACAGCAGGTTGAACACCACCTGCTTCACGCGCGTCGGGTCGGCGAGCACGCGTTCGGGCACCGAGGGGTCGGTGTCGACGTGCAGCGCCAGCTGCTTGGCGTGCGCCTGCGGGCGCATCAGCGACTCCACGTCGCGCAGCAGCGCGCGCAACTCCACCGGCGCCGGCATCAGCGCCATGCGGCCGGACTCGAGCTGCGACATGTCCAGGATGTCGTTGAGCAGCGCCAGCAGGTGGTCGGCCGACTCGGTGGCGGTGCGCAGGTAGTCGATCTGGCGCGGGTTGAGCCCGGTCTCGCGCAGCAGCGAGAGCATGCCCATCAGGCCGTGGAAGGGCGTGCGGATCTCGTGGCTCATGTTGGCCAGGAAGACGCTCTTGGCCTCGCTCGCGGCCTCGGCCTCGCGGCGCGCCTCGCGCAGGCTGGCGGCCAGGTCCTCGAGCGCGGCGCGGCGCTGCTCGAGCTGGCGCATCTGGCGCCAGGCCAGCAGCGCGAAGGCCAGCGTCAGCGCCGAGAGGAACACCGTGAGCGCGAT
This sequence comes from uncultured Rubrivivax sp., assembly GCA_964454485.1. Classification (GTDB taxonomy): domain Bacteria; phylum Pseudomonadota; class Gammaproteobacteria; order Burkholderiales; family Burkholderiaceae_C; genus Rubrivivax. Next base: position 14,335 of record CAYVXO010000086.1, on the reverse strand, counting down.
GCCGACCTGGTTGTGCTGGCGCACCGTGAGGTTGCGCCGGGCCATCTGGTCGCCCACGTGGTGGGCGGCGCGCAGCGACTGGCCGTGGATCGGCTCGGCCATCGCCCGCAGGTCGGGCTCCAGCGCGGCCAGCGCGTCCAGCGTGAGAGGGCGCTGCGCGTCCGGGCCCAGCAGCTCGTCGGCGCGGCGGATGAAGGCGTCGGCCATCGCCATCGTCGCGCGGTATTCGGGCTGCTCGCCGAGCACGCGGCCGGCGCGGGTCTCGTGCAGCAGGTTGATGCGGCTCACCCAGACGTCGTAGCGCAGCTGCAGCGCGTCGCGGTCGAACTTGCCGGCGGCGGCGCGCTGCCACTCGTTGAGCAGGCGCAGGTACTCGGTCTCGGCCTGGTAGACCGTGGGCACGATGGCGTCGTCGCCGGACTGCACCGTGTGGTTCAGGATCGCCGCCTGCCGGCCCTGCACCAATGCGGCCGCCACCAGCGCCAGCGCGAGCCCGAGGCCGATGACCGACAGCCAGGTCGCGCGCCAGCGCCGGCCGCCGCCGGCAGTGGCCGCGGGGCCGGTCAGCGGACCTCGATCGTTCGCAGCTGCCATGCCGAGCGGCTGTAGTACACGGGGTTGCGGATCTCGGGGTTGGCGTCGAAGGGGTAGATCACGAATAGCGGGCCCTTGTCGCGCACCGCCATCGGCCGGTCGTCGAGCAGGCGGGCGACGATGACGTCGAGCCGCTGCGCATCGTCGAACGGGATCTCGACCCAGTAGTCGTTGAGCGCGATCGCGCGCAGCAGATCGCCCTGGGCGCCGGCGGCGGCCAGCACGTCGCGCAGCAGCGGGCCGGTGAACTTGCGCGCCGCCGCGTACCAGGGCGTGCGGGTGGTGAAACTGGTCTGCGGCAGGCGCTCCAGCATCGGCATGTCGAAGTGGGCGGCCTGGCCGTCGTTGGGCGAACGCACGCGGCCGCGCACGGTGAGCACCACGACCGCCGTCGGCCGCTCGAGCGCGAGCGCGCCGCCGGCCATGCCCATCAGACCCGCGCCGGCGGCTTGCAGCAACGCGCGGCGGCGCAACGGCTTGTTCAAGTTCGACTGCAGTCCGGCTGTCCCAACCCCCTAATTCTAGTGGTGAGCGCAGGCCGGCGGACCCCCCGACCGGAGGCCGCCAGGGGCCTCCTAGAATCCGCGCCGATCATGGGTGACATCGAGAAGTTCGTGCATTCGATCCCGAAGGTCGAACTGCACTGCCACCTGCTGGGCACGGTGCGGCGCGAGACCTTCGGCGATCTGGTGCAGAAGACCCAGGCCCCGATCACCGAGGAGGAGCTGGCTTCGTTCTACACCCGCGGCGAACGGCCGCCGGGCGTGCTGCGCGTGCTGCGCGCGCTCGAGCGCCACCTGCTGCGCCACCCCGACGACCTGCACCGCATCACCGTCGAGTACCTGGAGGACGCGGCCGCCCACGGCGTGCGCTACAGCGAGTTCTTCTGGAACCCGACCGGCACCGCGCGCGACGGCGGCATCACCTACCCCTCGGCGCTGGCGGCCATCGTGCGCGGCATCCGCGACGCCGAGAGCCGCTTCGGCATCGTCGGCCGGCTGGTGCCGGCGATCGACCGCGAGGCCTCGCCCGAGGCGGCGCTCGAGATGGTGCGATGGGTGACGACCTTCCGCGCCGACGAGGTGCCGGGCATCGGCATGGACTACCGCGAGGTCGACCGGCCGCCGGAACTCTTCGCCGCCGCCTACGCGGAGGCGCGCCGCGCCGGCCTGCGCACGACCGCGCACGCGGGCGAGTTCGGCATGCCCTGGCACCACGTGCGCACCGCGGTGGAACTGCTGCAGGTGGACCGGGTCGACCACGGCTACACGGTGGTCGACGAGCCGGGCTACGCGGCGCAGTGCGCCGAGCGCGGCATCGTCTTCACGGTGGTGCCGACGAATTCGTACTACCTGCGCACGCTGGCGCCGGAACGCTGGGCGCTGGACCACCCGATCCGCCGCATGCCGGGGCTGGGCCTGCGCATCCACCCCAACACCGACGACCCCACTCTGCACCACGTGACGCCCACCGGCGCCTGGCTCAAGATGGTGCGGGACTTCGGCTTCGGCAGTGCCGACCTGCGCGCGTTCATGCTCAACGGCATCGACGCCGCCTGGGTCGACGAGGGCACGCGCGCGCGCTGGCGGCAGGACTGGGGCGCCGAGTTCGACCGCCTGCTGGCCGCCGCTGCCTGAAGCGCCTTCGTTACTGCGTGCGCGTGGCCGCGCGCAGGCGGTCCAGCTTGGCGGCGTAGATCTCGTGCTCGCGCGCGGTGGTGCTGCCCTGCATCGCCTGCTCGAGGTGGCGGCGCGCCGAGGGCAGGTTGCCCAGCGCCAACTCGGCCTGCGCGAGCCAGAAGTGGAACTCGTGGTAGTAGGGCTCGCGCTGGAGCTCGCGCCGGAACAGGTCGCGCGCGCGGGCGTAGTCGTGCGCTCGCATCGCCTCCAGGCCGGCGTCGAACCAGTGGAACGGCGGGTAGGGCTCGATCTGCGCCAGCCGCGCCGCGACCGCGTCGGCTTCGGCGTGGCGGCCCTGCTGCCGCAGCGCCTGCGCCAGGTTGCCCAGCGCATTGGCGTTCTCGGGCTCGGCCTGCAGCAGCGCTTCGAAGACGCGTCCGGCGTCGGCGGCCAGGCCGCGGTGCAGGTAGACCACGCCCAGCGTGTTGCGCACGGCGCTGAACGACGGGTCCTGCAGCACGCCTTCGCGCGCCCACCAGTACGCGTCGTCGACGGCGCCGCGCGCCAGCGCCTCGGCGGCGCGGTTGTTCATGAACATGGCGACGATCGTGCGCTCGGCCAGCTCCTGGGTGCGCTGGCCCCGCAGGTCCTCGCCGGGCAGGAAGTCGACCACCAGCGCCGGCTGGCGGTCCTGGGCGAAGATCTCGCTGCGCGGCGGCGACCAGTCCAGCCGCAGGTTGACGTGGCCGCTGGCGATGAAGAGGTCGCCGCTGCGCGTCCAGCTCTCGTCGACGAAGACGCGCTGGTAGCGCACCGGCAGGCCCAGCGCCTTGGCGAACGAGGCGGTCATGATGACCAGCGACAGGCAATTGCCCGCGCGCGCCCCGAAGGCCTCGGCGGCGTTGCGTGTCGTCGAGCTTTCGTACTCCAGGCCCAGCTCCTGGCGCTTGAAGAGCATCTCCACCAGCTGGCGACGGGCGTCGCTACCCTCGCGCAGCGTGGTGCGGGCGTGGCTGGCCAGGAAGTCCTTCATCGCCCCGCTGAGCGCGAACACGGATTCGGCGTCGACCGGCCGCGAAGGCGGCGCGAAAGCCTCGTCACGCAGCAACGGCCGATCGGCCGGCGGCGCCGGCGGTGCGCCGGCGCATGCGGCCAGCGCGAGGGTCATGCAGGCGAAGATCGAACGCATCATGGCGCCGCTCCACGGCGCACATGAAGCGCCGGCCGCCATGGTACGCCGGTGGCGGCGTCAGGTCGCCGCGGGGGCCTGCCCGGCCAGCTTGGCGGCGGCGCTGCGCAAGGCCTCGTTGGACGAGGCGGCGGCCTGAGCCAGCACCTGCGCCGCGTAGGCGGGGTCGCTCTGCAGGCGTTCGACGTGCAGGTGGATGCCCTCGCCGGCGAGAAGCCACTTCAGGTCGATCACGTCGACGAGCGGGAAACCACGGCGTTCGGGCGGAATGAAGGCGTTCATGCGGGGCGGGCCGGTCGGGGCCCGTTTGGTACCCTCAGGCCACGTTAACGCCCGACCCCCCCGCGAAGCTGACAGCGCGCTGGAGGAGTCACTCCAATCCGATCATGTCTGGCACCCCGCCGCCGCCGCTCACGGCGCTCGAAGACCTTCCTGCCCAGCTGGCGAGCGCCGGTTACGCCGTGCTCGACGCCGCGTCGCTGGCCTCTCTGGCCAGCGTCGACATCGCCCGCCTGCATCGCTGGGCACCTTTGTGGGGCGAACTGCCACCCGACCGCCACCTGCGTGACGGGGGCCGCTACCGGCGCCGCCGGCACGGCTGCTTCAAGGTCGATGCCGGCCAGGTGCAGCCGGTGCCGCCGCGCGCCCACTGGCAGCCGGTGGAATACAACGCGCTGCACGGCGGCATCGAACGCTGGTTCGACCCGCTGCCGCCTTCGCTGCTGGCCGACCCCGCGTGGCCGGCACTGCTGCTGGCGCTGGCCGGCGTGGCCGACGGCCTGCGCGGTGTGCGGCCCTGGTTCGTGGAAGCGCACCCGTTCCGCATCGACACTGAAGGCGGCATCGGCCGGCCCACGCCCGAAGGCGCGCACCGCGACGGCGTCGACCTGGTGGCGGTGATCCTGGTGGCGCGCGAGAACGTGAAGGGCGGCGAGACACGCGTCTTCGACGCCCGCGGCCCGCAGGGCGTGCGCTTCACGCTGGCGCAGCCCTGGAGCGTGCTGTTGCTGGACGACGCCCGCGTGATCCACGAGACGACGCCGATCCAGCCGGCCGACCCCGCGCGGCCGGCCTGGCGCGACACGCTCGTGCTCACGCTGCGTGCCGGCGGCTTCCAGGGTCCGGATACCATGCCGGCATGACCGAGCCGCTCGCGATTTCATTCGCCGACGTGCAGGCCGCCGCGCACCGGCTGGCCGGCCAGGCCCTGCAGACCCCGGTGCGCCAGTCGCGCCAGGCCGACGACCGCACCGGCGCGCAGCTGTACTTCAAGTGCGAGAACTTCCAGCGCATGGGCGCCTTCAAGTTCCGCGGCGCCTACAACGCGCTGGCGCAGTTTTCGCCCGAGCAGCGGCGCGCCGGCGTGATCGCGTTCTCCTCCGGCAACCACGCGCAGGCGATCGCGCTCGCCGGGCGGCTGCTGGGCATCCCTTCGGTGATCGTGATGCCGCAGGACGCGCCGCCGGCCAAGCTGGCCGCCACCCGCGGCTACCAGCAGGGCCAGAAGGGCAGCGAGGTCGTGCTCTACGACCGCTACACCGAAGACCGCGAAGCGATCGGCCGCCGGCTGGCGCAGGAGCGCGGCATGACGCTGATCCCGCCCTACGACCACCCGCACGTGATGGCCGGGCAGGGCACGGCGGCGCTGGAACTGATCCAGGAGACCGGCCCGCTGGACGCGCTGCTCGTGTGCGTGGGCGGCGGCGGGCTCGTCAGCGGCTGCGCGGTGGCCGCGCACGCGCTTTCGCCCGGCATCGTGGTGCACGGCGTCGAGCCCGAAGCCGGCAACGACACCCAGCAGAGCCTGGCCAAGGGCGAGATCGTGAAGATCGAGACCCCGCGCACCATCGCCGACGGCGCGCAGACGCAGGCCAGCGGCCAGCTCACCTTCCCCGTGATCCGCCAGCTCGTGAAGAGCATCGTCACCGTGAGCGACGCGCAGCTCGTCGGCACGATGAAGTTCTTCGCCGAGCGCATGAAGATGGTGGTCGAACCCACCGGCTGCCTGGCCGCCGCGGCCGCGCTCGAAGGCGCGATCGACCTGCGCGGCCAGCGCGTGGGCGTCATCGTCAGCGGCGGCAACGTCGACCTGCCGGCCTACGCGGGCCTGATCGCCTGACCCCGAAATCTGGAGAGCGCCGCATGGCCGAAGCCCCGACCGCCGCCAAAGAAGACCCGAAGGAAGACGCGAAGAAACTGCGCGAGCGCGTCGAGAAGCTGGTGGCACGGCCGGCGGCCGATAGCACCGGCTCCGTGCGCCTGGGCGGGCGTGCCATGGACTACCGCGCCAGCGTCGCCTTCATGCCCGTGGTGGCCCCCGGCTTCGAAGGCGCCACCGGCGAACCTCAGGCCGCGGTGATGGCCACCAGCTACACGCTCGCCGGCGCCGACCCCGCGCAGCGCCCGGTCTGCTTCGCCTTCAACGGCGGGCCGGGCTCGGCGTCGATCTGGCTGCACCTGGGCGCGCTCGGCCCCAAGCGCCTGGTGGTGCCCGACGACGGCAGCATGGCGCGCGCGCCCTACGCGGTGGAAGACAACCCGCTGTCCTGGTTCGAGCACTTCGACCTCGTCTTCATCGACCCGCCGCACACCGGCTGGTCCACCACCGCGAGCGAGGACGCGCGCAAGAAGATGCTCTCGGTCGACGGCGACGTGGAAGCGCTCGCCGAGGTCATGCGCGTCTGGCTCACGCGCCACCAGCGCTGGGGCTCGCCGCTGTACCTGGCCGGCGAAAGCTACGGCACCACGCGCGGCGCCGCGCTGGCCGACAAGATGCAGGACCTGGGCGCGGTGCTCTCGGGCGTGGTGCTCATCTCCTGCGCGATGGACCTGCAGAGCCTGAGCTTCGACCCCGCCAACGACCTGCCGTACGCGCTCTTCCTGCCCGCCTTCGCCAACGTGGCGCAGTACCACGGGCTGCTGAAGGGACCGCTGGCCGCGTCGTCGGCCGCCGCGCGCGCCGCCGCCGAGGCCTTCGTCGACGAGGAATACGCGTCGGCGCTGCTCGCCGGTGCGCGCCTGTCGGACAAGCGGCGCGCGAAGGTGGCGCGCCGCGTGGCCGAGCTCACCGGGCTGCCGCAGGCGGTGGTGGAAGAGAAGAACCTGCGCATCGCCGACCAGACCTTCTTCTTCGAGGCCCTGCGGCCGCAGGGCCGCATCGTCGGCCGGCTCGACGCGCGCGTCACCGGCCCCATGGCCGCCAGCCGCACGCGGCAGTGGGAGTTCGACCCCGGCATCGAGTCGATCGCGGCGCCCTACACGATGGCGGCGATGAACTACTTCGGCCAGCAGCTCGGCCTGAAGGAAGAGCAGCGCTACGAAGTGCTCTCGCACGACGCCCACATGGCCTGGAACTGGAACCGCGGCAAGGCGCAGGGCAACCTGTACGCCAGCACCAGCCCCGACCTGGCACGCGCCCTGCGCCGCAACACGCACCTGAAGGTGCTGGCCGCCAGCGGCCGCTACGACCTGGGCACGCCCTACAGCGCGAGCGACTGGTCGCTGGCGCAACTGGACGCGCCGGCCGAGGTGCTGGCCCGCATCACGCACCGCTACTACGACGCCGGCCACATGATGTACACGCGCCAGGCCGACCTGGCGCAGTTGAAGGCCGACCTCGCCGCCTGGCTGAAGGACTGATGGTCATGCATGTGGGCCTGCTCACCGGCGGCGGCGACTGCCCCGGGCTGAACGCCGTCATCCGCGCCTGCACGCTGGCGCTCATCCACGAGAGCGGCGCCCGCGTCACCGGCATCGAACGCGGCTTCTACGGACTGCTGGAAAAGCGCGCGCGGCCGCTGGACGCGCACGCGGTGGCCGGCATCCTGGCCGAAGGCGGCACCGTGCTGGGCACGCACAACAAGTGCGACCCCTTCCACGACGGCGGCGCCGGCGGCGCCGACCGCTCGGCCGAGGCGATGGAGTTCGTGCGCTCGCTCGGGCTTGACGCGATGGTCGTCATCGGCGGCGACGGCACCATGAGCATCGCCCACCGTTTCATGCCGCTGGGGCTGCCGATGGTGGGCGTGCCCAAGACGATCGACAACGACCTCTGGGGCACCGACCGCACCTTCGGCTTCGACAGCGCGGTGGCGGTGGTCTCGGAAGCGCTGGACCGGCTGGGCACCACCGCGCGCAGCCACGGCCGCGTGATGATCGTCGAGACCATGGGCCGCTACGCGGGCTGGATCGCGCTCGAAGGCGGCATCGCCGGCGGCGCCGACGTGATCCTGCTGCCCGAGGTGCCGTTCACGGTGGAGGCGGTGGCCGAACGCTGCCGCCAGCGCGAGGCCGAGGGGGCCGCCACGCTGATCTGCATCGCCGAAGGTGCGGCGCCGGTGGGCGGCCACCTGACGGTGCAGAAGACGATTGCCGACAGCCCCGACCCGCTGCGCCTGGGCGGCGTCGGCCACTGGCTGCAGGAAGCGCTGCAGCCGAAGGTGCAGAGCGAGGTGCGCACCACGCTCTTGGGCCACCTGCAGCGCGGCGGCTCGCCGACCGCCTTCGACCGCGTACTGGCCACGCGATTCGGCGCGCATGCGGCGCAGCTGGTCAAGCGCTGCCGCTTCGGCGAGATGGTGGCGCTGCAGGGCGACGAGATCACCAGCGTGCCGATCACCGAAGTGGCGGGCAAGACGCGCAACGTGCCCGCCGACCACGGGCTGCTGCAGCTGCTGCGATCGATCGGCGTGTCGCTGGGCGACGGCTAAAGCAGGCGTTTCAGTTCGTCGGGCAGCGCGGCGCGCAGGGCCGCGTCGTCGCGCCCGAAGGAGAAGTCCGCGAACTCGAACCCCGGCCCCACGCTGGCGCCGACGTAGGCGAAGTCGCCCGCCGGCTCGGCGGCCTGCCACCAGTCGGCGGGCACGACGTGGCGGCGCACGCGGGCCAGCTCGACGCGGTCGACGCGCGAAAGGTCCGGCGGCAGCAGCCACAGCACGAGCGGCCCGCCTTCCAGCAGGTGCCAGACCTCGTCGGAGCGCACGCGGTGCCAGGCCGAGCATTCGCCGGCGCGCAGCAGGAAGTCGATGGTGGTGAGCGCGCTGCGCTCGCCGCGCGCGGTCTGCACGCGCACGGCGGACCGGAACACCTCGGCGTAGTGGCCGCCTTCCGGGTGCGGCACCAGGCCCAAGGTGCGAACGAGTTCGTCGGCACGCGCGCTCATGCCGTCCTCACGTCGGCCACCGGCTCGGCGCCGAAGTCGGCGCGGTCCAGGTAGGCCAGCACCTTCGTGGCGGCGGCCTCCGGGCTGTCGAGCCGGCCTTCGGACTTGAAGGCAGCAAAGGTGGCGCGTTCGGAGAACTTCGCGGGGTCGGCGCCGCGCAGCTGGGCCTGCATGTCGGTGTCGATGATGCCGGGCGCGAGCGAGCACACGCGCGCACCGCCGGGCTTCGCCGCTTCCTCGAGCGCGATCGCGCGCGCCAGGTGGTCCAGGCCGGCCTTCGCGGCGCAGTACGAAGCGCTGCCGGCCATCGCGCGCCGGCCGAGGCCTGAGCTGATGAACAGCAGCCGTCGCGGCACGGCCCATCCTGCCGTGGCGCGCAGGAAGGCGCCGGCCAGCAGTGCCGGGGCCTCCAGCCCCACGCGCAGCGCGTTCGCGAGGTCGGCCGATTCGATGTCGGCGAGCGGCGCGAGCTGCGAGACGACGCCGGCGTTGTTGACGAGCTGGATCGACTCGACACCGGCCGGGTCGATGGCCGACAGCCAGTCGCCCAAGCGCGCGGCCACCGGCGCGGCGTCGGCGAGGTCGACGCACCAGGGCTCCAGTCCTTCGTGCCGGAGCGGCGGTGCCTTGCGCGACAGCGCCAGCACGCGGTGCCCGGCTTGCAGCCGCTGCTGCGCCATCGCGAGCCCGAGGCCGCGCGAAGCGCCGGTGATGATCGTGAGCTTCGTGGTGGTCATGCCGCCTCCAGCCGGTGCGCCTGCAGTCCGTCGCCGCTCGCCACGAAGTGGCCGCCGCCCAGGTGGTGAATGGTACGCAGCGCGTCGTCTTCGAAGTGCCACCGCCCCTTCGAGAACACGCGCGGGTCGGCGCTGGCCGCGAGCACCTCGCCGACGAAGATGTCGTAGGCCTGCTGCGCGTGCGGCTCGCGCACGAGCCGGCATTCGAGCCAGGCCACGCAGCCTTCCAGCAGCGGCGCGGCCACGTGGCGGCCGGCGAAGGTGGCGAGGCCGAAGCGGGCGAACTTGTCCTCGATCTCGGCGCCGCTGGTCGTGCCCAGCGTGTAGGTGGCGTCGGCGAAGGCGCGGCAGGGCACGCTGACCGCGTACTCGCCGCTCGCTTCGACCAGCTTGCGCGTGAACGTGCTCTTGTCCAGCACGACGGCGATGCGCGGCGGGTCGAATTCGAGCGGCACCGACCAGGCCGCGGCCATGGCGTTGCGGCGCCCTTCGTGGGCCGCGCTCACGATGACGGTGGGCCCGTGGTTGAGCAGGCGGTAGGACTGGGTGCGTTCGACGTCTTCTCGCATGGGGTTCCTAGAAAGGCGGCGGGTCGGTGAAGCCGACCGGCGCGCCGCTCAGAGGATGCCTGAACTCCAGCCGCTCGGCGTGCAGCAGCAGGCGCGGCGCGTCCTTCGGGGATGCGTAGAGCGTGTCGCCGACGATGGTGTGGCCGGCGGCCGCCAGGTGCACGCGCAGCTGGTGCGTGCGGCCGGTGACCGGCGCGAGCGCGAGCCGCGTCGTGCCGGCCTGCGCGTCGACCGAAAGCCGCTGCCAGAGCGTGAGGGCAGGGCGCCCGTGCGCCGCGTCGACGCGCTGGCGCGGCCGGTTCGGCCAGTCGGCGGCCAGGGGCAGTTCGATGCGGCCGCTCTCTTCGGCGACGAGGCCGCAGACGACGGCGACATAACGCTTGGCCACCTCGCGCTGCTCGAAGGCGCGTGAGAGCTGCCGCTGCACCGCCAGCCCCTGCGCGAACAGCATCAGCCCCGAGGTCGCCATGTCGAGCCGGTGCACCACGCGCAGGTCGGGCCAGCGCTGCGCCAGGCGCGCGAAAAGGCAGTCGGCCTTGTCCTCGCCGCGCCCGGGTACCGCCAGCCAGCCGGCGGGCTTGCGCGCGACGACGAGCGCTTCGTCGGCGTGGAGGACGAGGTCTTGTGGTTCTTGCATGCGTTCGACGTCGTCGATTCTGCGGTCACGCTCGAACCTGGGGGATCGCGGCCTCTTGACGCTGGCCGCGCGAACGCGCACAGTGCGCGACTCTTCCGATCCACCCCAACCGACGAGGAGGCACGCCATGGCACGAGTTGATATTGCCCGCCCTGCGGGCTTCCGCCGTCCGGCCTGATCCGCCGCGCGCCGCCCTGCGGCGCCCCGTTCGAGTCGTTCGAGTCGCCGCCGTGACCTGAAGCGTCGCGGCCGGAAGTCCCGCCCCTTTCGAGTTCCCCGCCGTGCTGCGGCGCGCCTCTGTGCGTGCCGCGGTCACGCCCTGGCTCTGAACCGGACGACTTCCGAACGACGATGATCGAATCGACTTCCCTTTCGCGGCTGCAAGGCATCGGCCTCGCACCGCAGTGGATCCCCGAAGCCCGCGACACGGGCCTGCAGCTGATGCGCGTGACCGAGGTCCAGCGCGAAGGCCTGCAACTGCACGACGGCGAACGCGAGCATGGCGCGCGCGCGTTGCCGGCGCTCCTCAACGAACTGGCCGCCGCCGCCGACGCGCTGGCCGTCGGCGACTGGGTGCTCGCCGAACGCAACGCCTTCGGCGAATGGTGGGTGCGGCGCCGCCTGCCGCCGCGCACCCAGATCGCGCGCCGCCTGCACGACGGGCGCGACAAGGTCACGCGGGTGGTGATCGTCTCCAACGTCGACACCGTGCTCGCGGCGATGGGACTGGACGGCGACTGGAACCCGCGCCGGCTGGAACGCTACCTGGCGCTCACGCGCCTGGCCGGCGTCTCGGCGGTGGTGGTGCTGACCAAGGCCGACCTCTGCGACGACGCGGCGGCGCGCGTGCGCGAGATCGAGCGCATGGTGCCGGCCGACGTGGCGGTGGTCGCGCTCAACGCGCTCGGCGACGAGCCGCGCGAGCGCCTCGCGCCCTGGCTCGAACCGGGGCGCACGCTGGCGCTGCTGGGCTCCAGTGGCGTGGGCAAGAGCACGCTCACCAACGCGCTGCTGGGCGCCGATGTGCAGGACACCGGCGGCACGCGGCACGGCGACCAGCGCGGCCGCCACACCACCACGACGCGTTCGCTGCACCGGCTGCCCGGCGGCGCCTGCCTGATCGACACGCCGGGCCTGCGCACGCTGCGCCTGGACAGCGAGGCCGGCGCGGTGGAGAGCGTGTTCGACGACGTCGGCACGCTGGCAATGCAGTGCCGCTTCCGCGACTGCCGGCACGAGAGCGAACCCGGCTGCGCGGTGCGCGAGGGCGTGCCGCCGGAGCGGCTGAAGAGCTTCCAGAAGCTGGTGCGCGAAGCACGCCGCGACACGCTCACCTTGCGCGAGAAGCAGCAGCAGGTGTCGCAGTGGAAGGCTCGGGCACGCGCCTCGCGCGCCCACATGAAGGCCAAGCGTGGTTAGGCGCGCGCCGACCCTTCCGTGCGCGGCGGCACCAGGGCGTCGCGCCGCGCGAGCGCCGGGAACAGCCGGCGCCAGAGCGCCGCCACCGCCAGCGTGCCCAGGCCGCCCAGCACGACCGAGCCCACCGGGCCCAGGAGTGCTGCCGTGGCACCGGACTCGAACTCGCCGAGCTGGTTGGACGCCCCGATGAAGACCGAGTTGACCGCGCTCACTCGCCCTCGCATTTCGTTCGGCGTTTCCAACTGCACCAGGGTCTGGCGGATCACCACGCTCACCATGTCCGCGGCGCCGCTCACCGCCAGTGCCGCGAGCGAACACCAGAAGATCGTGGACAGTCCGAAGGCGAGCTGTGCGGCGCCGTAGACGGCGACCGCGCCCAGCAGCGCCGGCCCGGTGCGTCTTGCGATGGGCCGGCGCGCCAGCGCCAGCGACATCGCCAGCGCGCCGGCCGCCGGCGCCGCGCGCAGCAGGCCCAGGCCCCAGGGGCCCGTGTGCAGGATGTCCTTCGCGAAGATGGGCAAGAGCGCGCTCGCGCCGCCCAGCAGCACCGCGAAGAGGTCGAGCGAGATCGCGCCCAGCACCACGCGCTGGCGCCAGACGAAGCGCACGCCGGCCAGCAGCTCGGCCACGTCGCCGCGGCCCGAAGCCGCCGGCACGTGGGTGTAGCGGATCGCCAGCACCAGCGCGCAGCCCACCAGGAACAGCACCGCGCTGGTGGCGTAGACCGCGCCCGCGCCGGCCACGTAGACCACGCCGCCGAGGGCGGGCCCGGCGATGATGGCGCCCTGCAGCCCGGCGGCGCTGGCGGCCATCGCGCGCGGCAGCAGGGCCGGGGGCACGAGCGAAGGCGTCAGCGCCTGCTGCGCCGGCATCTGCAGTGCGCGCACCGAGCCCAGCCCGACCGACACCGCCAGCAGCAACCCGCGCCCGGCGAAGCCGAAGGCGCTGCCGGCGGCCAGCAGCGTGGCGATGGCCGCCTGCACGCCCAGGCACATGGCCACGAGACGCCCGCGGTGGTGGCGGTCGATCGCGTGGCCCGCCGGCAGTGCCAGCAGCACCGCGGGCAGGAACTGCAGCAGGCCCACCAGGCCCAGGTCCCAGGCCGAGCCGGTGAGGTCGTACATCTGCCAGCCCACGGCCACCATCAGCATCTGGTTGGCGGCCACGCCGGCCAGGCGTGCGAACCACAGTTCGACGAAGGCGCGGTGGGCGAAAGGGGAGTCGGAAGCCAAGGCGAAGGGACGTTAACACGCGACAAAAAGTCCGCGCTTCGTCAAGCCGTCCGCCGGGCGTCGCGGGTTAAGCTCGTGCCATGGCCGACGACCCGAACCGCCTGGACGCCGCCGCCCCGACGGCCTTGCCCGCCGGCACCCGGCTGGGCGAATTCGAACTCAAGCGGGTGCTGGGCATCGGCGGCTTCGGCATCGTCTACCTGGCCTTCGACCACGCGCTGGAACGCGAGGTGGCGGTCAAAGAGTACATGCCTTCGTCGCTGGCCGGGCGCACGTCGTCGATGCACGTTTCGCTGCGTTCGCAGGGCGACGCCGAGACCTTCGCACTCGGCCTCAAGTCCTTCGTCAACGAGGCGCGCCTGCTGGCCCGCTTCGACCACCCGTCGCTGCTGAAGGTGCACCGCTTCTGGGAGGCCAACAACACGGCCTACATGGCGATGCCGGTCTACCGCGGCCGCACGCTGAAGGAAGAACGGGCCGCGATGGCCGCACCGCCCGACGAGTCCTGGCTGCGCCGCCTGCTCGACCCGCTCCTGGGCGCCATCGCGACGCTGCACGCCGAAGGCGTGTTCCACCGCGACATCGCGCCCGACAACATCGTGCTCGAACCCGACGGCCACCCGGTGCTGCTGGACTTCGGCGCCGCGCGCCGCGTGGTGAGCGAGAAGAGCCAGACGCTCACCGCGATCCTGAAGCCGGCCTACGCGCCGATCGAGCAGTACGCCGATTCGGGCTCGGTGCGCCAGGGGCCGTGGACCGACCTCTACGCGCTCGGCGCCACGCTGCACTTCCTGCTGCTGGGCAAGCCGCCGGTGCCGGCCACCACGCGCACCATCCACGACGACCTGGTGCCGCTGGCGCGCCAGTCGCTTGCCGGCTGCAGCCCGGAGTTCCTGCGCATCGTCGACTGGATGCTCGCCCCGCGGCCGGCCGACCGCCCGCAGGACGTGGCCCAGCTGCGCGCCGTGCTCGAAGGCCGCGCGCCGGTGCCCGGCGGCGCGCCCGCCGAGCCGCCGCCGGCGGCCTGGGAGCGCACGCAGAACCTGGACGCCACGGTGGTGGTGCCGCGCACCGGGGCGCCGAAGGCGACGGTGCCGCCGCAAGTGCAGCCGCCGCCACCACCGCCGCCACCGGTGCCACCGCCACCGATGCCGCCGCCACCGGCGCCGCGGCCACCC
>CAYVXO010000085.1:0-23530 GCA_964454485.1 uncultured Rubrivivax sp. | reverse complement strand
CCGCCGGGGCCGCGCCGGCGCGCGGTCCGCGCCCGGCGCTCGGCTTGATGACCGTGCGGTCACCCTCGAATGCGGCGAACGGGTCGGGCTTCGAGTCCTTGTCAGTCATCGTTCACTCACCCGCAGCTAAGGACGTCCAGGCAGCAGCCGATCCAGCGGACCCCGCGGATCCGGCTCCGCCGGTCCGCCGGGGTCGCCCCCTCGAGGGGGCGCGCGAAGCGCGTAGGGGGTGGGCCACATCATCCCCGGATGGCCCAGAACTCCAGCGCCAGCCCGGGGAAGTCGCCCGCGATGTGCATCGCCAGGCCGCCCGAGCTCTCGAGCTGCTTCCACAGGTCGCTGCCGCGTGTCTCGAGTTCGAAGTAAGTGAAGCCGGCGTGGTAGGGGATCTGGCGCGGCGCCACCGGCAGCGCGCGCAGCGTGACGCCGGGCAGCTGCAGCTGCACGAGGTCGCGGATGCGCTCGGCGGGGCCGATCTTCACCTGCGTGGGGAAGCGCGCGCGCAGCGCGTCGCCGGGCATCTGCGCGTTCACCGCCAGCACGAAGCTGGCGCTGCGCAGCAGGTTGACGTCGCCGATGATGGCCACGCGCACGCCCGACTTGCGTTCCTGCAGGTCGATCGGCACCGCGGTCTGCTCCAGCACCATCGACAGCGACTGGCGCAGGTCGGCCATCAGCGGGCGGAAGCAGCCGGCCAGGTCGTCGTGCCGGTACTCCGGGTACTGGATCGGGCGGCGCGGGTCGCGGAAGGTGGAGAGCTCGCCGGCCAGCCCCAGGCACAGGTCGTACAGGCGTTCGGGATGCAGCAGCGGCAGCCGCTGCAGGTGGGCGAACAGCGGCTGGAAGCGGTTGATCACCTGCAGCAGCAGGAAGTCGGCGATCTCGCCAACGCCGGCGCGGCCCGGCTGCGCCAGCCGCGCGCCGAGCGCTTCGCCGCGCTGGTGCAGCATGCCGTGCACCTCGCGCAGCCAGCCGTCGAGCACGGCATGGGCCGGCGCGTGCAGCATCGGCGGCACGTAGTTCGGGTCCAGCGTGACGCGGCCGTCGGCGCGCCGTTCGACGACGCGCAGGGCGCCGAGCGCGGTGTAGCCCTCGTTGGCGTCGCGCGCCAGCATCAGGCGCAGGTTCAGGCGACCCAGCTGCAGCGGCGCTTCGCGCAGGCTGGCGGCGTGGCTGTCGGCCACGTCGAGGTCGGCGCTGCGGTAGCGCGGCGGCATCGAGCCTTCGGCCTGTTCGACGTCGCTCTCGGCGACGCCCGGGCGCGCCATCGGCACCGCCAGCACCACCACCTGGTCGCGCACGTCGGCGGGCACTTCCATCGCCGGCGGGGCGGGTTCGTCGCCCGGCACCGAGAAGGCCAGCCCGTCGGGCAGCACGCCGCGCGCGCCGGTGACCGCCACCTTGCCCTGCAGCAGCGAAGGCTCGTCGACCTGCAGCGAGGTGAAGCCCCAGGGCCAGGGGATCGCGGCGGCGAGGCGGCCGTCGAGCTGGCGGGCGACGAAGCGGTCCTGCTGCTGGAAATGCTGCGGCTGGAGGAACATGCCCTCCGTCCACATCACCTTGTTGTGCCAGGTCATCGGGTTGCGGCTTGTTGCTTTCGTGTGTGGGCGCCGAGGGAGGCAACGGTGAACGATACACGGGGCGGCTTCGCGCGTCATCCGCGGCGCGGCCGGTTGTCGCGCGCCGGTCCACATTGCTCAACACCTTTGCGGGTCCGGGCTGGAGAGGCAGAACTCGCGGCGATATCATGAATCCCACTCCCGCGCGCGCCGTTCGGCGTGCGTGCAGGCGCAACGCCCTTCGAGAGGATCCCGTCATGAAAGCTTCCCGCATGGCCCTGGCCGCCGCCCTGGCAGGCTGCCTGGCCTGGCCCGCCCTGGCCCAGAAGAACAACCCGTCCGAGGTCGTCGACGTCGGCCAGTCGATCCCCGACGCAAAGGCCGTCTCCGAGGGTCTGTTCCCCGAGGACGCCTGCGAACAGCTGAAGGCGGCCGGCTTCAAGTGCATGGGCTTCAAGCCGGCGGTGCGCTATTCGCTGCCGGCCACCGCGTTCAAGCTCGGCTCGGCCGAACTGCCCGACACCCTGAAGCGCCAGCTCGAGGTCTTCGCCGAGGTGCTGAAGGCCAAGAAGGGCAGCGGCAAGGTGGTGCGCATCGAAGGCCACGCCGACGCCTCCGGCGCCGCCGCCTTCAACCAGACCCTGTCGCAGCAGCGCGCGCAGGCGGTGAAGGACTACCTGGTGGAGCTGGGCGCCGAGCCGGCGCTGCTGGACCCGGTCGGCCTGGGCTCGAACGTGCCCAAGAACGCGAAGGATCCGTTCGCGGCCGAGAACCGCCGCGTCGAGATCGGCCGCGCCACGCCGCCGTCCTGACCCCGCCGCCCGGCCCGCGCCGGCCGCGGGTCAGGGGATCATCTCGGTGAACTGGCCCGGCATCGTGAACTGGATGACGCCGGCCCAGGTGCACATGAGCTTGCAGGTGTTGTCCAGCGCCGGCATGTTGGCCACCAGCACGGTCGGCGCGCCCGGCACCCAGGGCGCCGGGGTGTTCGGGATGCAGGGCATGGGCGTGAGCACGCCCATCGCCGCCGCGGTGGCCGCCGCCACCATGGGGTTGGCCGGGCTGCTGCACATGCCGAAGGGCATGATGTTGGCCATCGGCACGTGGTCCATGATGTTGGCCGCCGGCATGTAGCTGGTCATCACCATCTTGGGCGTGGCGACGAAGGTCGAAGGGGCGACGCCGAAGCTGCATTGCATCAACGCGCCGGTGCACACGTGCTGCGGCATGGAAGGTCTCCCCGGTCAGGCCTCGCGGGCCCAGACCGCGATGGCGGTGAAGTTGTCGTGGCTGCTCTTGTGCGAAGCCGCCTGCCGCACCTCGGCGGCGAGCGAGTCCAGCCACTCCTGCGGCGTGGCGGCCGCCGCCAGCGTGCGTTCGAGCACCGCGTCCTCGACGTATTCCCACAGGCCGTCGGTGCACAGCAGGAACACGTCGCCGGGCTGCACCGGCTCGGCGCCGTCGGCCCAGGCCACTTCGAGCAGGTCGCCGGCGATGCCGAGCGCCGAGCGCAGTTCGCTGCGCTTGGGGTGGGTGCGCACCTCGCGCTCGCTCAGCATGCCGGCGTCGACCATCGACTGCACCAGGCTGTGGTCGCGCGTGCGGTCGAGCAGGCGCGCGCCGCGGAACCAGTACAGGCGCGAGTCGCCGGCGTGCGCCCAATGCGCTGCGTGCTCGACGAAGTCCAGCACCAGGCAGACCACGGTGCTGTGCATGTCCTCGCGCGCGGTGCCGGGCACGCGCTGGCCGATCAGCGCCTCGTTCGTCTCGCGCAGCAGCAGGCCCAGCGTGGCGCCATCGACCGAGGGCGAACGCGCGAAGCGGCCGATCAGCTCCTGCACCGCCAGCCGAGAGGCGACGTCGCCGCCGCCGTGACCGCCGGCGCCGTCGGCCAGCACGCAGCACAGCGCGCGCGCCGAAGCCCAGTGGCCGCAGGCGTCCTCGTTGTAGCGGCGGCCTCCGGCGTCGGTCAGCAGCGCGACGTCGAGTTCGAGCATCGCCGTCACCGCGGCCCGGCCTCGTTCGCCAGCCGGTCCAGCTGCGCCTCGTAGGCGCGCCGGAAGGCCTTGCCGAACAGTTCGTCGAAGTCGTCCTGCGCCTCGGCGGTGAGCTGGCCGAAGAGCTCGGTGAACAGCTCCCACAGGCGCGCCTTGCGCGTGCTGGGGATCAGGCTGTCGAGCGCCGAGCGGCTGGTCAGCTTGGCTTCCAGCTGCTGCGGGTCGAAGCGGTGCAGCACGCCGTCGAGCGCGGCCTTCATGCCGGCCATGACGGCGATCTGGTGCGCGCGCAGGTCGTCGAAGGCGTCGCGCACCGCCGGCACCGCGGGCATGAAGCCGGGCGCGGGCGGGCCCATCAGGTGCTGCAGCGCGACCTCGACCGAGGGCGAGAACTTGAGCGGGTTGTTCTCGCGCGCGACGATCATCGTGACCTCGGCGCGCAGCTCGCGCTTGAGCGCGGCGCGCGCGGCCAGCAGCTCGACCGCGCCGCGCGTCGATTCGCGCAGCAGCTGACCCAGCAGCCGCATCATGTCCGGCGTCAGGCGGTCGATGCGCAGGTCGCCCGCGCCCAGGCCGTCGAGCAGCGCGGCCAGCAGCGTGGGGTCGCCCGGCAGACCGGAGGCGGGCAGCGGCGGCGGGATCGCCTGCGAGAGCACCGGGATCGGCGGCCGCGCGGGCGCCGGTGGCGGCATCGGCGCGGGCATCGGCGGCAGAGGTGGCGGCACCGACGGCAGCTCGATGTCGGCCCGCGCCGGCGCGCCGACACGCCGCGCGCCGGGCCCGGGCTCGTCCCACGAGAACACCGCGCCGGCGGGCTGCTGCGCCGGCGGCGGCAGCGGCATCGGCGTGTTCAGCTCCGAGCCGCGCTCGGGCGCCGTCGGGCGCGCGATCGCCGCCGGCCGCATGAGCGCTTCCAGCGGGTCGGCCGAGCCGGCCATGTTCGGCTGCATCGCCAGCTGCTCCTGCGGCGCGCCGCCCAGCGCGGCGGCGTTGCGCAGCGAGGGGTCGAGGCCGAACAGGTCGTCCAGCGTCTGCCTGGAGGCCGGCTCCAGCGGCAGGTCGATGCCGCCGCCGGCCGGCGCGGGCGCGGCACGCGTGGCCGGCGCCGGCGCCGGATCGGCGAACGGGTCCCAGTCGTCGGGGATGACGCCCGGCGCGAGCGACGGCGCGGGCGCCGGCGTCGGGTCCTTCGGCCAGCTGAGCATGGCCGAGCGCTCGGGCGGCGGCGGCGTGCCCGGCTGCGCCAGGCCCTGCGGGACGTCGCCGCCGAACAGGTCGGCGAAAGGGTCGGCCGCGGCCGCCGCGCCCTGGCCTTCGCTCACCGCCAGCAGGTAGCCGCCGATCTGGACCTGGTCGCCGCCCTTCAGCGGCTGCTCGCGGCCGCTGCCCAGCACCTGGCCGTTGACGCTGATCGGGTTGCTGCCGTTGTCGACGATGGTGTAGCCGCCGGCGCGGAACACGATGCGCGCGTGCACGCGCGAGATCGTGCGCTCGGGGTCGGGCAGCACGAGCTGGTTGTTGTCGGCGCGGCCGATGGTGCCGCCCAGCTCGTCGAAGCCGGCCTGCGGCCCGGCGGCCGGCGTGCCGTTGTAGCTCATCACCGTGAGCACGATCATGCGGACGCTCCGGATCGGGGACTCCACCGAGCATATCGCCGAGCGGGCCCCCTGGCCGTCCCTGCCGGCCGCCCCCCGAGGGGGACACGAGCCGTGCGGCAAAGCCGCACCGGCTCAGCGAACGACATAGAACCTCCCGTCGACGGCCGCAAGCCGCACCGGCCAGGCCACGCGGCCGCCGCCGGCGGTTTCGCTGGCCAGGACCGGGCTGCCGTCGGCCGCCAGGCATTCGATGAGCCGGCCGCCACCCACCAGCCGCACTTGCAGCTTCGCCGCCGCCGGCAGCACCGGCTTGAGCGGCTGCGCCGCATGCAGCGCCTGCACGTGCACGCGCAGGCGGCCCACGTCTTCGGCCAACGGGCGCTGGTACGCCGTCGACAGGTCTTCCAGCTTCAGGCGCGAGGCCTGCACCAGCGGCTCGGGGTTGCCGCGCGCCAGGCCGAGCGCGATCGGCAGCAGGTAGGCCGCCACTTCGCGCCGCAGCGACGGCGCGTCCTCGACCACCGGGGCGTCGAACCAACGCCAGCGCGGGAAGCTGATCGGCAGCTCGACGGCGGCGTCGAGCGCCAGCGGCAGCTCGTAGACCTGGTCGGCCGGCGGCGCCCAGTCCAGCTGCGCCAGCGTGCGCGCGCTCGCCGGGTGGGCCACGCCGCCCACCCGCGGCAGCAGCAGGCGCAGGCTGGCCCAGGCGCGGCCGTCGGACAGCTGCGGCTCGGGTTCGGCCGCGGCGCCCACCGGGCCCGGCCCGACGACCAGGCGCAGGTCGTTCGCGCCGGCCAGGGTGAATTCGTGCACCGCCATCACCGCCACCGCGCGCGCGGCACCGGTGCGCAGCAGCGGCACGCCGTTGAACCAGGCCTCGGCCTCGCAGCCGGCGCATTCCAGGCGCAGCACGAGCAGGCGGTCCATCAGCCGGCCTTCCAGTCCACGAGCGTGAGCGCCGGCAGCAGCGTGAGCGTGCGGTCGCTGTCGCCCAGCACCGGGTCGCTGCCCTGCAGCCGCACGGTCACCGCCTCGGTCGAAAGGCGCGCGAACCATTCCCAGCCGCTGGTGCCGCTGCTGCAGGGCTTGAGCCCGGCGGCGCCGACCAGCGCGCCGGTGGCCGGCGCGGCCATCTGCAGCAGCGCCGGCGAGTCCTGCGCCACGGGGTCGAGCGCGAGCGTGAACGGGAAGCGCCATTGCACCTGCGCGCTCGCCAGCAGCAGTTCGGTGAGCGGCGGCTGCGCGCTTTCGCGCACGAGCTCGCAGCGCAGCGGCGCCTGGCCTCCGGCCTTCAGCTCGACGCGGCTGGTGCTGCCGTCCAGTTCGAGCTGACCGGTGAGCAGCAGCTCGGCCTGGCAGGCCTGCTGCTCGAACTGCGCCACCAGCCGCATCACGGCGTCGCCGTCGAGGCCGCCGCTGCCCAGCCGCCAGCCCCAGGTGGCGGCGAAGCGGCCGACCAGCAGGCCCAGCGTGGCCTCGAAGGCGGCCGACTTCAAGCCCGGCAGCTGTTCCCAGGCCGCGGCCAGCTTCTGCAGGCCGACCGCCAGTTCGCCGTCCAGCCCTTCCTCGAAGTGGCGTTTCAGCGCCGCGGTGTCGGCGGCCTGGCCCTCGCGCTCGACGCGGCAACGCGTGGGGCCGCGCACCCAGGCGCGCGGGCCCGGCAGCAGCGGCTGCGGGTTGGGCACGGCACGCTGCAGTTCCACCCACCACTGCTCGGCCGGCCAGGCGGCCACCACCGCGACCGGCGAGCCGATGGCGTCGCCCTCGTCGCGCAGGCCGCAGGTCTCGAAACGCAGGCGCTGCAGCTCCGGGCTGGTCTCCTCGGCGACGACGACGCCGGCGCCGGGCGCCGGCAGCGCCTGCGTGCGCGAACGCAGCGGCCAGCTGACGGCGCGTGTCTCGTGGCCGGCCCAGGTCCAGCGGCCGTGCGGGCCTTCGAAGTGCACGCGCGGGTGCACGTCGACCGAGCACACCGCATGCGGCCGCAGCCGCACCTGCAGCCGCGTGAGCGGGCCCTCGCCATCGGCATGGGTGAGCAGCGAGACCCGCGCCGGCATCGGCCGCGCGCCGTCCACCCGCAGCGCGGGCGGCGCGGCCACGGGCTCGCGCCGCCACTCGCCTTCGACGAGCCGGTACTCGCGCTGCCAGCCGTCGTCGAGCTGGCGCAGGTCGGCGGCTTCCAGGTCGCAGGCCGCGCGCGGCAGCTCGAGGGCTTCGTGGCGGCGCATGCGCCCGCGCGCCCCCAGCAGGCCGAAGCGCTCGATCAGCAGCGTGTCGGCGGCGGCCAGCATGGCCGGCTCGATGCGCGCGCCCGGCAGCCGCTCCAGCTCGACCAGCGAACGCTTCACCAGCTGGTGCACCACCAGCCATTCGCGCCCCGGCGGCCCGGCCAGGATGCCCTGCGCCCACTGGAAGCCGGGCTTGTCGTGGAAGGCCGGGCCCCAGACGAACCACAGGTTGACGAAACGCGCGACGGCCGGCGCGTGCTGCAGGCCGCGTTCGCCGGCCTGCTGGGTGGCCAGCTCGACGAAGGCGTCGTAGCGATCGCCCAGCCGCGCCGGCATGGCCGGCCACAGCGACGCGAGCTGCGCGCCCAGGCGACGCACGAAGTCCTGCCAGGCGGCGGCTTCCAGGGCCTCTTCGTCGGGCGCGAGCATGCCTTCTTGCGCCCCCGGTTCAGCGGTGCGACAGCGGATCTTCGGGCGCTTCGGGGTCTTCCGGCGCTTCGGGGGCGGTGGGGGCGACCGGGCTGGCGCCGTTGCCGGAGCCGGGCGAGCCGCCGGAGTTGATCTTCACCATGGTGCCGGTGATCGAGACCCCGTCGGGCCCCAGCACCACGGAACTGCCGCCGGCCTTGATGGTGACCTGCATGCCGCCTTCGATGACGACGTTCATGCCGCCCTTGATGTGCACGTTCATGCCTGCGTCGGCGCCCAGGTTCTGGCCGACCTTGACGTGCATGTCGGTGCCCGCCTTGAGCGAGATCGCGGTGCCCGCCTCGGTGGTGAAGTCCTGGCCGGTCTTCAGCGCCCACAGGCCGTCGGTCTTGTGCAGCATGTCGCCGCTGACCGTGAGGTTGAGCTTGCCGTCGATCTTGGTCTTCGAGTCGGCCTGCACGTGCAGGTGGTCGTTCGCGCCGACGAGCTGCTTGCGGTCGTTCTTGACCGTGTGGTGCTCGTCCATCCCGATCTCGGAATGGCGCGTGTCCTCGATGAACTCGATCTGGTTCTTCTGCGAATGCAGCAGCATGTATTCGCTGCCGGCCTTGTCCTCGAAGCGGATCTCGTTGAAGTCGGCGGCGCCGCCCTGCTTGCTGCGGGTCTTGAGGGTGCTGACGGTGGCGTTGTCGGGCAGCGGGTAGGGCGTCTTCTGCACGCTGTTGTAGACGCTGCCGATGACCAGCGGCTGGTCGGGGTCGCCTTCCAGGAAGCCGACCACCACCTCCTGCCCGAGCCGCGGCAGCGCGATCGTGCCCCAGCCGTTGCCGGCCCACAGGGTGGCCACGCGCAGCCAGCAGGAGCTGTTGGCGTTCTTCTGGCCCAGCCGGTCCCAGTGGAACTGCACCTTGATGCGGCCGTGTTCGTCGGTCGTGATGTCGCCGGCGTCGCCGTCGCCCACCACGAGCGCGGTCTGCGGGCCGGCCACCACCGGCTTGGGCGTCAGCAGGCGCGGCGCGAAGGGCACGTCCAGGCGCTGCGCCTCGACCCGGCAGACGAAGCGCCAGCCTTCTTCCTCGCGGCCCGCCTCGTGGCCGGAGACGGCGAGCTCGATCTCGGTGCGCAGCGCCACGTAGTCGCGGTTCAGTTCGGCCAGCGGGTGGTTGTCGAGCGTGAACTTGGCGCCGGTGACGACGTTGGTGACGTTGCCCTGCCCGCCGAAGCGGCCGTGGCGGCTGGTCTCGGCCTGCACGCGGCGGGTCGAGATCGTCTTGCCGTCGGCATTGGCGAGGAAGCGGCCGGGGTAGTCGTAGACCTCGTGCTTGCCGCTGTAGCCGCTGAAGGGCGTGGACTCCTGCACCGCCGGATCGACGCGCAGCACCGTCGAGGCCTGCAGCGGGTCGTAGTCGGCGAGCGCGTGCTTGTTGGTCTGGATCTCGTGGCGCTGGGTCCATTCGAGCAGGGTCTCGATCTCCAGGTTGGCGTCGCTCGTCTCCTGGTAGACCGTCTTCGCGCCGCCGCCGCTGGCCACGTGCACGCCCGAATGGTTGGCGAGCACCATCTTGTGGTGGCCGTCGCTGTGCTCGAAGAACCAGAAGATGCCTTCTTCCTCCAGCAGCCGGGCGACGAAATTGAAGTCGCTCTCGCGGTACTGCACGCAGTAGTTGCGCACCGGCGGCGACCCGTGCAGGTCCTCGCGGATCTCGTGCGGGTAGTCGTCGAAGATTGCCTTCACGATGTCGAGCGCGTTCTGGTCCTGGAAGATGCGCAGGTTGGCGCGCCGCGTGGCCAGCCAGAGCCAGGGGCGCAGAACGAGCCGGAAGCGGTGGTAGCCGCCGGCACTGCCGTCGATGCCCCAGGCGGCGACGACGCCGCTCCAGCAGCGCGGCGTGTCGCCCCAGCACTTGAAGCGCACCGTCGCCGTCTTGCCCAGCACGGCGTCGCTCAGGATCGACACGTTCTTCGACAGCGCGGTGACGTGGAACTCGAACAGCTGCGAGACCTCCTCGCGCGCGGAAAACGACTGCAGCAGCAGCTCCTGGCCGGTCTCGATCGAGAGCTCGGCTTCGTGCATGGTCGCGTAGGTGGTGGCCATCGCCGTGGTGGTTTCCCGTCAGTGTTGGCCGGCGTTGCGGGCGCCGACCAGCCAGCCCTGGACCGGTTCGCGCGCCTCCATGCGCAGCACGGCGGCCTGCATCTCGAGCGGTTCGAGGCCGGCCGACCGCAGGCAGGCTTCGAGGTAGGAGCGCCGATGACTATACCGGCCGTGCTCGTGCAGCCGGTACTCGGGCTGGCCGGGTGCGTCGTCGTGCGACTCGACCGTGAACACCAGCCAGCCGCCCGTCGCCAGCGCCCGCGCCGCGGCCGCCGCGAAGGCTTCCAGGCGGCCGAAGTAGCACAGCGTGTCGGCCGAGACGACGAGATCCAGCGCGCCCGGCGCGCGCGCCGCCAGGTGCGCCACCAGCTCGGCGACATGCAACTCGTCGTAGACGCCGCGCCGCCGCGCCTGCGCGACCATCTTCGACGACAGGTCCACGCCTTCGAGCCGCTTCGCCCACGGCGCCAGCAGCGGGCCGCACAGGCCCGTGCCGCAGCCGGCGTCGAGCACCGCGAGCGCCTTCGCCGGCGCCCCGGCGAGGCGCCGCACGCAGCCGGCGGTGAGCTCGGGCGCGCGGTACTCCAGCATCGCCAGCTTGGCGTCGAAGCTCTGCGCGAAGCCGTCGAAGACCTGCGTCACGTAGCCGTCGCTCGCGCGATCGGGCACGTCCTCGCCGGTGAGCGCGCGCAGGTGGTGCAGCGGCAGCGGGTTGGCGGGCTCGTCGGCCAGCCACCGGCGGTACAGCTCGAGCGCTTCGTCGCGCATGCCCGCCATCGAGTAGCCCGCCCCCAGGATGCGGCGCAGCACCGGGCTGCGCGGCGCGGTGATCAGGCCCTTCATGCCCTGCTGCAGCGCCTCGTCGTAGCGGCCCTGGCGCAGGTAATGGCCGGCCAGGTTCTGGCGCGCGTCGACGAACTGCGGCGCCACCTCGACCAGCGCGAGCAGGATGCGCTCGGCCTCCTCGGCGCGGCCGCGGCGGCTGAGCAGCACGCCCAGGTTGTTGACGGCGTCGAGCCGCCCCGGGTCGAGCTCGATCGCGCGCCGGTAGGCGGCCTCGGCGTCGTCCAGGCGCTGCAGTTCGACGCAGACGTTGCCCAGGTTGTTGTGGAACATGGCCTCGTCGGGCCGCACGGCGATGGCGCGCTCGATCGACGCGCGCGCTTCGGCCGCCTGGCCGCGCTGCGCGAGCAGCACGCCGCGCAGGTGCAGGGCGTCGGGGTGGTCGGGTTCGCGATCCAGGAGCCGGCCGTAGAGCCGGTCGGCGTTGTCCAGGTGGCCGGCGCTGTGTTCGGCCATCGCGTCGCGCAACAGGTCGGTACCTTTCGGCGCGCTGACGTTCGTCATCATTGTCGAAGAAGGCGGGATGCGGTGCGACTCTGAAGCAAAGTACCATCGGCCACAAGCTGGCCCCCCCTAGGAGGACCCGATGCCAGGCCGTCTCGAGTTCACGTTCTCGGCCGCCCCCGACCCGGCCCGCCGGCGCGAGGAACGAGGGCCGACGCGCCTGCTCGTGCTGGGTGACTTCAGCGCGGCCTCGGCCCGGCCGCGGCCCCCGCTCGAGGACCGGCCGACGCATCGGGTGGACCTGGACAACCTGGACGAGGTGCTCGCGCGCCTGGCTCCGGCCGTGCAGGCGGCGGGACAGACCGTCGAATTCGAAAGCCTGGAGAACTTCCACCCCGACAGCCTGCACGCCCGGCTGCCGCTCTTCCAGGCGCTGCGCGAGGCGCGCACGCGCGGGCCTGCCTCGGGTTCGGACCTCCTCGGCCAGCTGCTGGGCGGCAGCGCCGCGGCGCCGGCCCCGGCGGCGGCCGGTGGCGCCGAGGGCCTGGACGCGCTGATCCGGCGTGTCGTCGCGCCGCACATCGTGCCCGACACCGCGGCGGCCACGCGCAGCTACCTGGCCGCGGTCGACGCCGCCACCACCGAGCAGATGCGCCGCCTGCTGCACGACCGCGCCTTCCAGGCGCTGGAAGCGGCCTGGCGCGGCGTGGCCTGGCTGGTGGCGAGCCTCGAGCTCGGCGAGGACCTGGAGCTGCACCTGTTCGACGTGCGGCGCGAGGAGCTCCTGGCCGACGTCGTCGCCGCGCAGGGCCAGCTGGCGCGCACCGGCCTGCACCGCGCCCTGGCCGACCGCTGGCGCAACGTGCCGGGCGCGCACGGCTGGTCGCTGCTGGCGGGGCTGTTCCGCTTCGGCCCTTCGGACGCCGACATCGGCCTGCTGGCCGCGCTGGGCATCCTGGCGCGGCAGGCCGGTGGCCCCTTCGTGGCCGAGGCCGACCCCGCGCTGGCCGGACCCGACGAGGCAAGGCTCGCCGGCTGGCGCACGCTGCGCACGAGCGGGGCCGCGCCCTGGATCGGCCTGGCGGCGCCGCGCCTGCTGCTGCGCCAGCCCTACGGCCGTGGCCGCGACCCGGTGGACGCGTTCGCCTTCGAGGAGGTCGACGCCGTGCCCGAACACGAATCGCTGCTGTGGGGCAACCCGGCGCTGGCGGTGGCGCTGCTGTGCGGCCGCGCGCGCAGCACGGGCGGCACGCCGCGCGAGATCGGCGACTTGCCCGCCGTCAGCTTCGAGCGCGACGGCGAACGCGTGCTGCAGCCCTGCGCCGAGCGGCTGCTGGGCGAGCAGGCCACCGACGCGCTGCTGGCCGCGGGGCTGATCCCGCTGGCCAGCCACAAGGACCGCAACGCGGTCACGCTGATGCGGCTGCAGTCGGTGGCCGATCCGGCGCGGGCGCTGGCGGGCTGGGCCTGAAGAAGGCTCAGTGATTGACCAGGTCGTTCAGGTCGATGATCTCCTGGCTCGTGTCGTCGTTGACGAAATCGTAGAAGATCACGTTCGGGATCGAGGCCGCCTTGATCGAGAACTTGGCCCGCGCCTGGTTCTCGCCCATGAGGCGCTGCTTGGCCTGGTTGGTGCCGGGCGACAGGAGCGCGGTCTTGTTGGCCTCCAGCTCGTCGCCCCAGTTCTTGGCGGTCGTGTCGGCGACCAGCTGGCGCACCTTCTTGAAGTTCTCCGACGTCAGCTGCTGGGCCGTGTTGTCCTTGATGTTGCCGCCGGTCGCGGTCCAGTACAGCGCATAGAGGTGCGCCTGCTGGCCGATGCAGTTCTTGTGCTGGTCGTGGTGGGTGTAGTGCTTGATCTGGCGGTCCAGGATCTCGCCGACCTTGCCCTTGTTGGAGAACTCGCCGCACAGGCACAGGCCGTCTTCGACCGTCGGCAGCGCGCCGCCCTTGCTGGAGTAGAAGCGGTGGAAGCCGTCGGCCTGGGTCGGCACGCGCGTCTGCGAGCCGTTGGGGGCGCCGGGCGGCGGCTTGAGCGCGTGTTTCATCTTCTTGGACTCGACGACGAACACGATCTTGCCGGCCAGGTCGCCCACCGTCTTCAACGCCAGGTTGCCGGTGCCGCGGTAGACGTGTTTGTCGTTGGCGACCATCCAGTCCCACAGCTCGGCGAAGACCTCCGCGGAATCGCGCAGGTGGCTCAGCCGGACGACGACGAACTCGGAGTCGTGGTCGCGAACGAAGTCGCGCAGGCCGTCGACGATGCTGGTGAACGACTCGCCCGAGGCGCCGATCTTGCGGGTGTCCGACTTCGCCCACGGCATCGGGTTCTTCATCGTGTGGAAGGTCTTGAGCTCGCCGCCGACGTTCATGATCCGGACGTCGAAGAAGCGCGAGCCCGCCTTGGCCTGCTCGGCGATGCTCTTGTCCTGGGTGACCGTCCGCGACGCGGACCCGACGAAGGACAGCGCGTGGTGGAACTGCGCCGCCAGCCCGGCGTCGTGGCTGCCGGGAATGATGACCTGGTTGAGCCTGCGCTTGGAGAAGAACTGCAGATACGGTGGGAGCGCCATGGATCGGACCTCCTGTCAGGTGGATGGGTGGCGCAATGCGCCGTCGGCACCGCCGACCCGGGGATCGTGCGGCGGCCACCCGCGGCGGGGCCCGGGTGGCATCGTGTCGTCGAAGATGCCCTTGGGGTGCACGCTCATGGCACCAGGGCCGTCCCCAGCCGCTGCATCTTCTCGGGCGTCAGCGCGCTCTTCTCCTGCACGCTGATCGCGGCATAGGCGTAGCTGTCGGCGTTCTTCAGCGCGTCGTCCCTGGCCAGGGTGCCGAACTTCGCGCTGTCGTGCATGTAGGCGTAGTCGCCGGTGAAGGCGAACTTGTGGGTCGCCTCGTGCACGATGATGCGCGCCATCTGGAACTTGTTGATGCGCTTCATGAGGCTGAAGTCCAGATAGATCTCCAGGCTGTCGGCCGCCTGGAGAAACTGCCGCATGATGTCGTTCATGCGCGTGAGTGCGCCTTCCTTGCGCATCTCCGCCATGTAGAGGTCGTCGGTTGCCTGGTCGAAGGCGACCTGCCCTTCGGCGCCCCAGGTCAGGCCGCGGTTGTCGTTGAAGCGGTCGGCCCCGGCGAACAGGTCGGTGATCACCACGTTGCCCTGCAGCCCCGCGGCCGTGCGCTCGAAGACGTCCTGCGCCTCGCGGCGCTCCTCGTCGGTCGGCTTCGTGTTCTTGAAGTGGCGCTCGAAGATCTTCGCCATCCGGTCCAGCGAATGAAGCCGCGTGGGTCTCCTGGCGAAGTAGTCGGCCGCCGCGACGGCGGCCGACTCGGCATAGCGGAACGAGCCGTGCAGCGCGTTCTGGACCGCAGGATCGGACAGATCCATCAGGTCCTGGTTCATCTTGTGGGTGTACGAGTAGGCCTTGTCGCGCGCGTTCAGGCGCTCGGCCGGGTCCACGTACAGCGTCTTGAACCTGGCCTTCGTGAAGCCGCAGAAGCTGACCCGCTGGCGCGAGTTGCTGATGCGCAGTTCGTGCGTGGGCTTGAACATCCGGCTTCAACCTGCGTCGTCGAAGTCGTACGCGAAGCCCGAATAGCCGCTGCGCACGCGCACGCGCGTGATCGGCCGCCCTTCCATCATCCGCGTCAGGAACTCGCGGCTGATGTCGGGCAGCATCGTGTTGGTGAGGATGGCGTCGATCATGCGGCCGCCCGATTCGCTCTCGGTGCAGCGGCTGACGACCAGCTTGACCACGTCGTCGCCGTACTCGAACGGGATCTTGTAGCGGTCTTCCACCCGGCGCTTGATGCGGCCGAGCTGCAGCCGCACGATGCGGCCCAGGATCTCGTCGGTCAGCGGGTAGTACGGGATCACGACCAGACGCCCCAGCAGCGCCGGCGGGAACACCTTCAGGAGCGGTTCGCGCAGCGCCTTGGCCATGCCTTCGGGATCGGGCATCAGCTCGGGGTCCTTGCACAGGCTGGCGATGAGCTCGGTGCCGACGTTGGTGGTCAGCAGGATCAGCGTGTTCTTGAAGTCGATGAAGCGGCCCTCGCCGTCTTCCATGAAGCCCTTGTCGAAGACCTGGAAGAAGATCTCGTGCACGTCGGGGTGGGCCTTCTCGACCTCGTCGAGCAGCACCACGCTGTAGGGCTTGCGGCGCACCGCCTCGGTGAGCACGCCGCCTTCGCCGTAGCCCACGTAGCCGGGCGGCGCGCCCTTGAGCGTGGAGACGGTGTGCGCCTCCTGGAACTCGCTCATGTTGATGGTGATGAGGTTCTGCTCGCCGCCGTACAGTGCCTCGGCCAGCGCGAGCGCGGTCTCGGTCTTGCCCACGCCCGAGGTGCCGGCGAGCATGAACACGCCCACCGGCTTGTTCGGGTTGTCCAGGCCGGCGCGGCTGGTAAGGATGCGCTTGGCGATCATCTCCATCGCGTGGTCCTGGCCGATCACGCGTTCGCCCAGGTGCTGCGCCACCTTCAGGATGTTCTCGATCTCGTTGCGCGCCATCCGGCCCACCGGGATGCCGGTCCAGTCGGCCACCACCGAGGCCACCGCCTGGTAGTCCACGGTCGGCAGGATGAGCGGGTCCTCGCCCTGCAGCGCCGAGAGCTTGTCCTGCACCGCCTTCAGCTGCGCCATCGTGGCGGCGCGGTCGGCGTCGCTCAGGCCTTCGGCCGGGACCACCGGGGCGGCCTGGGCGGCCGCCGCCTCCAGCGGGCTGCCGGTGCCTTCCACCGGCTTGGCGCCGCCGCGCAGCTTGGCGCGCAGGGCCAGCAGTTCGTCGACCAGCGTGCGTTCCTCTTCCCAGCGCTTCTCCAGCGTGGCCAGGCGCGCCTGCTCGGCGGCGAGCTTCTCGTTCGCGTCGGCCTCGCGCTTGGTGGTGTCGATGCCGATCGCCTTTTCGCGGCCGATGATCTCCAGCTCGGTGTTGAGGGCGTCGATGCGCTTCCTGGAATCGTCCACCTCGGCCGGCGTGGCGTGCAGGCTGACCGCCACGCGCGCGCTCGCGGTGTCGAGCAGGCTCACGCTCTTGTCGGGCAGCTGGCGCGCCGGGATGTAGCGGTGGCTCAGCTTGACGGCCGCTTCCAGCGCCTCGTCGAGGATCTGCACCTTGTGGTGCTTCTCCATCGTGCTGGCCACGCCGCGCATCATGAGAATGGCCTTGGGCTCGTCGGGCTCGTCGACCTGCACGGTCTGGAAGCGCCGCGTGAGCGCGGGGTCCTTCTCAATGTGCTTCTTGTATTCGGCGAAGGTGGTGGCGCCGATGGTGCGCAGCGTGCCGCGCGCGAGCGCCGGCTTCAGCAGGTTGGCCGCGTCGCCGGTGCCGGCGGCACCGCCCGCGCCGACCAGCGTGTGCGTCTCGTCGATGAACAGGATGATGGGCTTGGGGCTGGCCTGCACCTCCTCGATGACGCTGCGCAGGCGCTGCTCGAACTCGCCCTTCATGCTGGCGCCGGCCTGCAGCAGGCCGACGTCGAGCGAGCGCAGCTCCACGTCCTTCAGGCTCGGCGGCACGTCGCCGCGCGCGATGCGCTGCGCGAAGCCTTCCACCACCGCGGTCTTGCCGACGCCGGCCTCGCCGACCAGGATGGGGTTGTTCTGGCGCCGACGCATCAGGATGTCGACGACTTGGCGGATCTCGTCGTCGCGGCCGACGATGGGGTCCATCTTGCCGCCGCGCGCCTGCTCGGTGAGGTCGACGGTGAATTTCTTCAGCGCCTCCTTCTTGCCCATCGCCGCGGGCGCCATCGCGCCGCTGGCCTCGCCCGGCGCGGCGCCGCCGGCGGCGCCGCCGGAACCGTCGCTCGCGCCCTGCCCGTCCTCCGGCGAGCCGGCGACGATCCTGGGCAGGTTGTCCGAGAGGTCGTCTGGCTTGATCTTCTCGAACTGGCGGCTGATGGCGACGAGCGCGTTGCGCAGGTTCTTCGTCTTCAGCATGCCCACCAGCACGTAGCCGGTGCGCACCGCCGAATCGCCGTACAGCAGCGTGCCGTAGACCCAGCCGCGCTCGATCGCGTCGGCGATGTTCTCGGCGATGTCGTTGATGCTGGTGGCGCCGCGCGGCAGCCGGTCCAGCGCCGCCGTCAGGTCCTTGGCCAGCGCCGACATGTCCAGCTGGTAGTGCTTGATGGCGCGGTGCCAGTCGCTGTCGGGCTGCTGCAGGATCTGGGCGATCCAGTGCTCCAGCTCCACGTAGGGGTTGCCGCGCAGCTTGCAGAACACGGTGGCGCCTTCGACCGCCTTGTAGGCCGGCTGCACCAGCTTGCCGAAGAGGGCGACGCGGTTGATCTCTGCCATGGGATGTGCTTCCTTCTTACGTTCGCGGGGTCTTCAGGAGGCCGCGGCGCGCGGCACCAGGGTCACGACGGCGGCGCCGCGCGGGCGACCGAGCCAGCTGGTCCAGCCCAGGCGGCCGCGCCGGCCCGGCTGGCAGGGCGGCAGCTCGAGCGCGTCGACTTCCAGCCGCAGGTCCCAGCCGAATTCCAGGCCCACGTACTGGCGCACCAGCGCCTGCAGCGCGGGCAGCGCCGAGCCCGTGGGCAGCAGCGATTCGAATTCGGCCAGTTCGAGCGGGCCGATGTGCAGGCGGAAGTGGTGCTGGCGGTCGAACACCGAGCGCCCGAGCACCACGCTGGACCCCAGCTGCGCGGTCGAGAGCCGGCGCGCGGCCGCGCGCCCGCCGATGCGCGTGCGTTCCTCGGCCGGCAGCGTCATCCAGCGGCCGACGAAGGACTCCACGCGCACCGGCCGGCCCAGGTAGCCGCCGAGCAGCCGCTCCAGCCCTTCGGCATTGCGCACCTGGCGCGTGAGCAGGCCGGCGAAGGCCAGCCGCGCATGGTCGGGCGCGGCGTCGCGGTCGCGCCAGGCCTTGCCGCCGGCGCCGACGAGCGAGCCCACGTAGTCGGCCCAGTGGTCGTCGGCCGGCCGGTCCAGGCTGGCGGTGGGCTGCGCCTGCGCCCAGGCGCGGTAGAACAGCAGCAGCAGCCGGTGGTGGAACCAGTCGGCGAAGCGCGCGAAGGTGTGGTCCTTGTGGTGGATCTCGCGTTCGCGCGCGTAGGCCGTCAGGTGCAGCGGCAGCGGGCCGTTGGGCCCGAAGAGGCCGAAGAAGCGCACCTCGATGCGCGGCTTGCCGCTGCGGTCGTCCAGGTCCACGCGCGACAGCGCCGCGGGCGCGAACGACAGGTCGGCCACCTGCCCCAGCCGCACCGGCTCGTCGGCCGGCCGCCGCGCGGCACCCAGGCGCGGCTTGTCGGGGTTGAGCGCCTCGATGAGCCGCAGCGCCTGGAAGAAGTCCCAGCGGTGCGGCTCGGCCGCCATCGCCTTCAGCGCCTCGAGCGTGTCCATCGGCTTCAGAGGATGGGCCGCGCGCCGCAGCGCGGGCGGCCGTCCAGCAGGGTGCCGCGCGCCGCCGAGCGCACGCGCATGCGGGTGAAGCCGTTGATCGAGACGTGGCGGGCGACGAAGCGCTCGAGCACGCAGCCGAGCAGGAAGGCGCTGCCGCCTTCGAAGGCGAGGTCGTCGAGTTCGACGTCGACCTCCACCCCGCGGCCGAAGGTGATGGGCCCGGCCATCGGCAGCCGCCGCACCACTTCCTTCAGCGCCGCCGAGCGTACGCCGTCGACCTGGCGCTGCGCCGCCGCGTCGCCGGCCGGCGCGTACAGGCGCAGGATCTCGCGCAGCGCGGCCGCGCCCTGCTCGGCATTGGTGTCGGTGAGCGAGAGGTGGTTGAGCGACAGCTGGTTGATCAGCTTCCAGGCCACGCCGCCCTCGCGCAGCGCCGACTGCGGCCGCGAAGGCCCCTTGATCACCGAGACGCTCTTCACCGGCGCCGTGATCGTGAACGAGAGGTCGCCCTTGGGCGAGCCCACCGGCATCAGCAGCGGCAGGTCGCGGTTGGTGCACAGCGCCTGCACGCCCACCTGTCGCAGGTCGTGCGCGAACGGCGCCTCGTTGGCGTCGACCAGCGAGAGGTAGACCTCGGTGCCGATGTAGGCCGTGCGCGCGCCTTCGCGCTGCTGCGTCTGCGACAGCAGGCGCGGCTGGCGCAGCAGCGAGTAGTAGGCCGCGTGCGTGCGCTCCTCGGTGTGGAAGGCCGAGTAGAAGGGCAGGAAGCGCCACTCGCTGGCCACGCCGGTGCCGTAGCCCAGCACCTCGGTAAGGCTGTGCACCTCGTAGTCCATCGGCCGGGTGCGGTCGGGCACGACGTGGAATTCCGACACGTCGGGCGTCACGTGGATGCGGTCGCAGCGGCGCTCCAGCAGGTTCACCGCCGGCACGCAGTGCAGCGCCACGCTGCCGGGGTCCACCGCCTGCAGCAGCGCGTTGTCCAGGCGCGAGAAGAGGATGACGATGTCGACCTCGTTGCCGCCGTGGCGGCGCAGCGCCGGCCCGAGGCCGCAGAGGTCGAAGAACAGGAAGCGCTGCGGGAACGCGAAGTACTCCTGCAGCACACGGTAGCCGCCGAAGCCGCGCAGCGACACCGGCAGCAGCGCCTGTTCGTCGTCGAAGCCCACCGGTTCGATGCAGTCGCGGTCCAGCGCCTCGTGCCAGGGCGCGGGGCGGCGCGTCGGCAGCACGAAGACGCCGATCGCGTTGCCGCAGACCAGTTCGTGCAGGCGGTAGGCGATGTCGTCGACCCCGGTGCAGTGCAGGCGCAGGTCTTCCAGCGCCAGCTTGGAGAAGTCGACGCCGGCGGTGGTGCGCAGCCGCAGCCGCAGGCCCGAGCGGTAGCGCCGCCAGTCGGGCAGCGCGGTGAGCGGCAGGTCGGCGGCGTGGCTGAAGTACTCGACCTGCGCGATCTCCAGCGGCCACAGCGTCAGGTCGTGCGCGGTGCGGAACTCGCAGGCCGTGGCGCCGGCCTTGCCCGGCTGGCCGGTGAGCGAGCTGCCGCGCGCGATGCGGTGGCCGGCGGCGAGCGAGGGGTCGCCCAGCTCGGGCAGCACCTGCGCCACCAGCATCGAGGGCGTGGGCGCCAGGAACTGCGGGTAGACGATCTCCAGCAGGCGCTGCGTGAAACGCGGGAACTCGGCGTCGATCTTGAGCTGCACGCGCGCGGCCAGGAAGGCGAAGCCTTCGAGCAGCCGTTCGACGTAGGGGTCGGTGACCTCCAGCCCTTCGAGCCCGAGCCGGTGCGCGATCTTCGGGAACTGCTGCGCGAACTCGACGCCCATCTCGCGCAGGTGGCGCAGCTCCTCGTTGTAGTAGCGCAGCAGGCGCGGGTCCATGTCAGATCACCGCTGGAGTTCGCGAACCGCGACGCGGCCGGTCTCGAGGTCGATGTCGGTGTGCAGCAGCAGCTCCAGCGGCAGCGGCTGCGCCCACATCTGCCCGCTGATGCGCAGGCCGATCTGGTTGTGGTGGTCGAGCTGGATCTCGTTGACCAGCGCCTCGACGTGCAGCGTCTCGGGCAGGATGCGCGGCTCGTGGTCCAGGATGGCCTGGCGCACGCGCTCCTGCAGCACCGTGGGGTCGATCGTCGACGCCGAATGGCCCGAAAGCGCCGGCAGCCCGTAGTTCAGCACCGAGCGGCGCGCCTGCGGCGCGGCGCTGAAGTCGATCGCGTTGCCCGGCGCAGTGGCGTTGAACAGCCAGGCCAGGTCGCGCAGCACGAGCTCGCGCAGGCGGTGGCGGTTGATGACGCGCGTCTCGGCCGTCTCGACCGTGGACTCGGGCGCGTCGTCGGTCAGGCGGTCGAGCAGCGCCGGCTGCAGCCGGTCCTGGGCGCGCAGAGTCGACATCGGCCGTGCAGCGTCAGGCCGCGGCGTCTATCGTGACGGTGCGCAGGTCCATCAGCGCCCATTCGGCGGTGTCGGTCGCGAGGACACGCTGGCCCAGGCCGACGAAGCTGCCGTCGGGGCGCTCGCGCCATTCGGTGCGACGCGCCAGCGCCAGCAGGTCGCCGGTCGCGAGTTCGGTGTCGGGGTAGCGCGTGGGCACCAGGCCGACGACCTCGCCGCCGTTGGAGAACTGCAGGTGCGCGGGCATCCAGACCGCGTCGCGCAGGTCCTCGGGCTCGTCGAACACCACCTGCGCGAGCCGGTTCCAGGGCACCCAGTAGTAGCGGCCGTTGATCACCGCCTCCAGCATCGGCCCGAGCCGCATGTCGGCGTCGGCGATCCACTGGAATCGCTGGCCGTTGGCGCTGCCGCTGCTGGGCGGCGCCTGGTCGAGCGCCTGCGCGCGCAGCTTCGCGGCCGCTTCGGGCTCGCCCTTGCCTTCGCGCAGCAGCGCCTCGATCAGCAGGGCGGTCCAGGTCTCGGGCTCGCCGAAGAGCATCGGCACCTTGCGGCCGGCGAACACGGCCAGGCGCAGCGCCTCGCAGGCGATCGCCTCGCGGTAGGTCTGCACCATCGCCAGCGTGCCGGCGTCCAGCTCGCTGGCCACCTTGAGCTGGTTGAGCGCGCGTTCCCACTGACCCAGCACGCACAGCAGCTGGAACAGGAAGACCCGCAGCTTCGCGTCCTGCGGCCGCGTGCGCACTTCGTCGGTCAGCAGCTTGAGCGCCCGCTGCGGTTCGCCGTCCTTGAGGGCCTGCTCGGCTGCGCTGGCTTGGGCCATGAAGGGAGTCCTCAGGTGTTGGGGGCCGTCTCGCCGACCCAGGAGGTGGCGCCACCGCCGCCGCCGGCGGTCAGCTGCGGCGTGTAGTCGAAGGTCACGCGCTGGAAGCCGAAGGCCACGTGCTCGGTCAGCGTCGGCGCGCCGCCGGGTCCGACGTCGGACTGCACCTCGTAGCTGTTCACCCGGGCCTGCTCCAGCGTGCACTTGAAGTAAGCCAGCGCGGCCGCCGGCCCCCCGGCCTTGCGCACCGTCAGGATCACCTTGGTGAGCGTCTCGTTGTTGGCCAGCACCGACATCAGCGCGGTCGAGGCGCGGTCGACGTTCTTGACGACCTTGAGCTCGTGCATCTGCGTGCGGCCGGTGCGCTGGCCGCCGACCGCGGTGGGGGCACTCATGCCCCAGCTCCAGTCGACGAGCTCGATCTGGTTCGGGTAGGCCTTGTCGTTGGACTCGCCGAGGATCTCACCGGTCTTCTGGCCGGTGACCTTGAGGAACATGTCGGAACGCGCCATCGCGGTCTCTCACTCGGCTGCAGTCGCGAAGAGGACGGGCCACGTGCGGGTGCTTCGGGAGCGCCCGCGCCGCGGCCCGTGGAGAAGCGGCCGGGATGCCGTCAGGCGTTCTCGTTCGCCGCGATGTCGTAGGTCATCGTCTTGGTCGAGTCGGGCGTGCCGTCGGGCTTCTGCGGCGTGTACTCGTACTTGACCTTGGCGAAGTTCAGCGTCACGTTCTCGGTCAGGCGGTCCTCGCCGCCCGAGCCGCCGCAGGACACCGAGGTCACCATCACCTCGTCCATCTCGATCTTGATGTACTCGATCGGCGCGTTCTTGCCGCCGGCCTTGCGCACCACCAGGTTGGCCTTGGGGTAGTGGTGGCCGTTCGACGTGGCCAGCAGCAGCGCGTGCGACGAGGCGTCGGTGTACTTCGTGAACGACAGGTCCTGCACGTTGGCCTTGCCGCTGCCGCCGCCGCCGCCCATGTGGGTGGTGCCGGAGTTGGAGATGCCCCAGCTCCAGGCCAGGACGTCGATCTCGCCGGCGTGCTTCTTGTCGGTCGACTCGCCCTTGATGTCGCCAATCTTCATGAACATGTCTACGGCCATGGTCCGTTTCTCCTAGATGCCCGTGCTCGGGGCGTTAAACGCTGCCTTCATCGCCCTTGGCGGGGGCGCCTTCTGCCGCGCAGCCGGCGAAAAGGTGTCCTGGGGAATCCAACGACATGTCTCCCGTCAGCCTGCCTTGGCCGACGGCAACTTCGAAACCAGCCGCAGCGACACCGTCAGCCCTTCGAGCTGGTAGTGCGGCCGCAGGAAGAACTTGCTGCTGTAGTAGCCCGGGTTGGCCGGGTCCTCGTCGACCACCACTTCGGCGGCGGCCAGGGGCTTGCGCGCCTTGGTGCTCTCCGACGAATGCGCCGGGTCGCCATCGACGTACTGCATGATCCAGTTGGACAGCCACTTCTGGACGTCCTCGCGCTCCTTGAACGAGCCGATCTTGTCGCGCACGATGCACTTCAGGTAGTGCGCGAAGCGGCAGGTCGCGAACAGGTACGGCAGGCGCGCCGCCAGGTTGGCGTTGGCGGTGGCGTCGGGATCGTCGTACTCGGCCGGCTTGTGCAGCGACTGGGCGCCGATGAAGGCGGCGAAGTCGCTGTTCTTGCGGTGCACCAGCGGCATGAAGCCGTTCTTGGCGAGCTCGGCCTCGCGCCGGTCCTCGATCGCGATCTCGGTCGGGCACTTCATGTCGACGCCGCCGTCGTCGGTGGGGA
>CAYVXO010000084.1:0-23535 GCA_964454485.1 uncultured Rubrivivax sp. | reverse complement strand
CTACAGCTACTACCAGACGCCGACGCCGGCGACCGCGCTGTACAACGGCATCAGCGTGCTCGCGCCGGGGGTCACGGCCATCAGCGCCACCGGCGACACCGGCGGCGTGCAGCTCAACGGCCAGACGACGGTGAACTTCACCTTCAACAACAACCCCGAGTGGCAGGCCAGCGGCACCAACAATTTCGGCGTGCTGCTCACGCTGGGCAAGTTCTACAACATCGGCACGGGCGGCTCGACGGTGCCGTGCAACATCAAGCTGCTGGCGGTGGTGACGCCGCTGAACAACGGCGCGGCGACGGCCTACTCGGTGCCGCTCTCCTCGTTCCAGATCATCCAGGCCTGCAACACCAGCATCAGCACGGTGAGCGCGGCACTCGCCTCGTCGCCGGTGTCCGAGGTCGCCTTCCAGGCCGCTGGCGGCGGCGCGGCGCTGCCCACGGTGGGCGGCAAGACCACGGGGGCCAACTTCACGGTGGCCGCCGGCGGTGTGTACCCGACCACGCTGGCGCTGACGGGCGGGATCGCGTTCAAGCCCTGACGACAGGCTCCGGGTGCGGCGGCGGCTATGCTGCCCAGCCTTCGCATCAGGAGCCTCCATGGAACTCGACCCCAAGGGCCTCGCCACCCGCCGCGCCGTGCTCGGCAACGCCTACGTCGACGGCGCGATCGCCAAGGCCACGCCGTTCACCGCGCCGCTGCA
Organism: uncultured Rubrivivax sp.; assembly: GCA_964454485.1. Lineage (GTDB taxonomy): Bacteria > Pseudomonadota > Gammaproteobacteria > Burkholderiales > Burkholderiaceae_C > Rubrivivax. The sequence goes on along the minus strand of CAYVXO010000084.1, from coordinate 22,832 downwards.
GGAACTCGTCACCCGCCACGCCTGGGGCAACACCTGGCAGCGCCCCGGCATCGACCTGCGCACGCGCAGCATCGTCACGGTGTCGATGCTGGTGGCGCTGGGCCGCATGCACGAGCTGAAGATCCACGTGCGCGGCGCGCTCAACAACGGCGTCTCGAAGGAAGAGCTGCAGGAGATCTTCCTGCACGCCAGCGTCTACTGCGGCTTCCCGGCGGCGGTGGATGCCTTCCGCACCGCGGCCGAGGTGGTCGACGCGGCCTGATCCTTGAACCGGATCAAGGCGGCGTCCGCGGGCTCGAGGTCTGATCGCCGCGATGCCGAACGACCTCGCCCCGGACGACGCCGACCTGCCCGCGCTGATCGCGCACATCGTCGAACGCTTCCATGAACGGCACCGGCGCGACCTGCCGCGGCTGGTGGCGGCGGCGCGCGAGCTGGGCCCGGCCGGTGCCGGCGTGGCGGCGCACCTCACGGCGATGGCGAGCGCGCTCGAGCAGCACATGTTCAAGGAAGAGATGCGCCTGTTCCCGATGATGGAGCAGGGCGGCAGCCCGCTCATCGGGCTGCTCATCGACGACCTTGAACGCGAGCACCGCACACATGAGGCGTCGATCGAACGCCTGCAGTCGCTGCTGGCCGCGCTGGTCGTCCCCGCCGGGCGCGAAGCCGCTGCCGAGGCGGTGCGCGCCGCCGCCGGCCGGCTGGTGGCCGACCTCTCCGAGCATGTGCGGCTGGAAGACGAAGACCTGTTTGCGCGCTTCGCAGCGGCGCCGCGCTCGCCGACGTTGCAGTGCTAGCCGCCGCGCACGCCTCTTGGAGGCGGAACGCGCCGCGCCGCTCGCCGACGGCATGGACGACGGGGCTTCCTTGACTTCAGCGCAGGGCGCTCACAGGGTGGCCGTCACGCCCCCGTCCACGTAGAGCACGTGGCCGTTGACGAAGTCGGACGCGTCGGCGGCCAGGAACACCGCGGCGCCGATCAGGTCCTCCACGTCGCCCCAGCGGCGCGAAGGCGTGCGGCCGACCAGCCAGCGCGTGAACGCCTCGTCGTTCACCAATGCCGCGGTCAGCTCGGTCTTGAAGTAACCGGGCCCGAGGCCGTTGACCTGCAGCCCGTGCGGGCCCCAGTCGATGGCCATGCCCTTGGTGAGCATCTTCACCGCGCCCTTGCTGGCGGTGTAGGGCGCGATGTTCGGCCGCCCCAGTTCACTCTGCACCGAGCAGACGTTGATGATCTTGCCGCGCCGGCGCGGGATCATCGCCCGCGCCACCGCCTGGCCGACCAGGAACACGCTGTCCAGGTTCGTGCGCATCAGCTCGTGCCACTGCTCGGGCGGGAAGTCCTCCAGCGGCGCGCGGCGCTGCATGCCGGCGTTGTTGACCAGGATCGCGATCGGGCCGATGTCGGCCTCGATGCGCGCGACCGCGGCCGCCACCGCGGCGGCGTCGGTCACGTCGAAGGGCGCGGTGGCGACGTCGGCGCCTTCGGCGCGCAGGCGCGCGGCCGCGGCTTCCAGCTTCGCCGCGTCGCGGCCGTTGAGCACCACCCTGGCGCCGGCGGCGGCGAGGCCGCGCGCCAGCGTGAAGCCGATGCCGGCGCTGGAGCCGGTGACCAGCGCGATGCGGCCGCCGAGGTCGAACAGGGAATGGATCGGGGTCATGGGGTAGGTCGCAGCTCCTGGTGGTCTTCCAGCCAGCGCAGCACCTGGCGCAGCTGCTCGGGCAGCGGCGCCTGCGCCTGCACCGCCAACACGCCGGGTTCGCCCAGCGGCGGCTCGAGCGCGTCGAACTGGCTCGCCACCAGCGCGGGCGGGAAGAGGTGGCCCGCGCGGGCGGCCACGCGGGCGCGCGACTGCTCGATCGGGATCTCGATGAACACGGTGTGCAGCGCCGGCACGGCGGTGCGCAGGCGCTCGCGGTAGCGGCGCTTGAGCGCCGAGCAGGTGAGCACCGCCGGCCCCGGCTCGCCCGCCAGCAGGTCGCCCAGGCGGCCCAGCCAGGGCTCGCGGTCGGCGTCCTGCAGCGGCACGCCGCGGCGCATCTTCTCGTGGCTCTGCGGCAGGTGGTGGTCGTCGCCTTCGATCAGCGTGGCCGAGAGCGCGCGCGCCAGCGCGCCGGCCAGCGTGGACTTGCCGCAGCCCGCCACGCCCATCACCAGCAGCTTGGGCGCGGGCATCGCTTCAGTTGTTGCAGCGCGCTTCCAGCGCGTCGATGAAGCTGCGGTCCCAGCGGCCTTCCTCCATCGCCTTGATGGTGCGCGCCTCGGCTTCCAGCACCGCGCGCGCCTTGGCGATCAGCTCGGCGGCGTCGGCGGGCGAGAAGGCCATCAGCCCGTCCTGGTCGCCGACGACCACGTCGCCGGGGTTGACCACCATGCCGCCGACCTGGATGGGCACGTTGATCTCGCCCGGGCCGTCCTTGTAGGGGCCGCGGTGAGTGACGCCGCGCGCGTAGACCGGGAACTCGCGGCTGCGGATCTCGGCCACGTCGCGGATGGCGCCGTCGACGACGACGCCCGCGACGCCGATCTTCTGCGCGTAGAAGGTGAGGATGCCGCCCACCACCGCGTTGGCCAGGTCGCCGCCGGCGTCGACCAGCAGCACGTCGCCGGGGCGGCAGAACTCCAGCGCGCGCAGGTAGGTGAGGTTGTCGCCGCCGCGCGAGCGCGCCGTCACCGCGGTGCCGGCCATCGTCTTCTCCACCGGCTTGTGGTAGGGCAGCAGGCCCACGGTGCCGATGTTGCGGTTCATGCTGTCGCTGAGCGCGGCCACCGGCAGGTCGCGCAGCGCGGCGATCAGGGTCTCGTCGGCCTGCGGCGCCGACGGGTTCTTGCGCAGCGCCTTGTAGAAGCTCATGGTCGGTTCCTTCAGCGAAGCTCGGCCACGGCGCGCGCGATGCGGCGGCAGCCTTCGTCCAGGTTCTCGATCGAGGTGGCGATCGACAGGCGGAAGTAGGGCGAAAGCCCGTAGGCGGTGCCGGCGACGACCGCCACGCCCACGCTTTCCAGCAGGTGCATGACCACGTCGCCGTCGGTCGCGAGCACCTTGCCGCCGGCGGTGGCCTTGCCGATCAGGCCGCCGCAGTTCACGTACAGGTAGAAGGCGCCTTCGGGGCTGCGGCACGACAGGCCGGCGATGGCGTTGATCTGCGCCAGCGTGCGGTCGCGCCGCTGCTTGTAGACGGCCACGCTCTCGGCGACGAAGGCCTGGTCGCCGTTGAGCGCCGCCGCCGCCGCGGCCTGGCTCACCGAGCAGCAGTTGCCGGTGGACTGCGAGAGCATGGTGTCCAGCGCCTGCACGATGTCGCGCGGCCCGGCCACCCAGCCGATGCGCCAGCCGGTCATGGCGTAGGTCTTGGAAACGCCGTTGATCGCCAGCGTGCGCTCGCGCAGCTCGGGCGCCACGTTCAGCAGGTGCGGCGTGCGCCGGCCGTCGAAGCGGATGTGCTCGTAGATGTCGTCGGTCATCACTAGCACCTGCGGGTGGCGCGCCAGCACGTCGGCCAGCGCGCGGTACTCGGCTTCGGTGTACGCGGCGCCGGTGGGGTTGCTGGGCGAATTGAGCAGCAGCCAGCGCGTGCGCGGCGTGATCGCCGCTTCCAGCTGCACCGGCGCGAGCTTGAAGCCGGCAGCTTCGGGGCAGGGCACCATGACCGGCTTGCCGTCGCTGGCCAGCACCATGTCGGGGTAGGACACCCAGTAGGGCGCCGGGATGACGACCTCGTCGCCCGGCTCCAACGTGACCTGCAGCGCGCTGAAGATCGCGCTCTTTGCGCCGCTGGTGACGATGATCTCGTTCGGCGCGTAGGTCAGGTCGTTCTCGCGCTTGAGCTTGGCGACGATGGCCTCGCGCAGCTCCACCGTGCCGGCCATCAGCGTGTAGCGCGTGGCGCCCCGGTCCATGGCCCGGGCGGCGGCGCCGCGGATGTGCGCGGGGGTGTCGAAGTCGGGTTCGCCCACCACCAGGTTGACGATGGACTTGCCCTGGCGCCGCAGCTCGTTGGCACGGTCGGCGGCGGAGGTGCTGGGCGAAGGCTTGATGCGCCGGACACGCTCGGCGATGCGGGAGCTGCTCACGAAGGGGCCCTTGCGTTGCGGTGAACGCCCCAACGGTAGGGCGCCCGGCGGCGGAAGGCCAAGACGAGTTGCCTCTGCCCGGATAGGCATCGCTTATGACGCAGGGGTAGACTGCCTCGCGTGAACCTCCGGCGCCTGAAGTACTTCGTCAAGATCGTCGACATCGGCAGCCTCACGCAGGCGGCCGACCTGCTGCACATCGCCCAGCCCGCCTTGAGCCAGCAGCTCGCCACCCTGGAGGGCGAGGTGAAGCAGCAGCTGCTGGTGCGCACCAAGCGCGGCGTCACGCCCACCGAAGCGGGCAAGGTGCTGTACCGCCACGCGCAGCTGATCCTGCGCCAGTGCGACCAGGCCCAGGTGGACATGGACGCCGCCGGGCGCGGCCTTTCGGGTGCGGTGGCCGTGGGGCTGGCGCCGGGCACCGCGGCGGCCGGCCTGGCGCTGCCGCTGCTGCGCACGGTGCGCGCGCGCCACCCCGGCGTGCTGCTGTACCTGAACGAGACCTACGGCAGCACGCTCTCCGAGCTGGTGATGAACGGCCGCATGGACCTGGCCGTGCTCTACGGCGGCCGGGTGCAGGTGCACGGCCTGCAGTTCCTGCCGCTGCTGAAGGAGCCGCTGTACGTCGTCGGCCCCGCCGACCAGCCGGCGCCGCCCGGCCAGGTGCCGCTGCGCGACCTGGCCGGCATGGACCTCTTCCTGGCGCGCCCGTACAACGTGGTACGCAAGATGGTCGACGAGGCCTTCGCCGGCATCGGCCTCGCGCCGCGCGTGGTGGCCGAGATCGAATCGGCCAGCACGCTGACGGCCGTCATCGCCGAAGGCCTGGGCGCCACCATCCTGCCCGAGTCGATGGCGCGCACGGTGGTGGCTTCGTGCAACGCCTGGCAGTGCCGCATCGTCGAGCCTTCGATCGAGGCACCGCTGGCGCTGTGCCAAAGCGACCACCTGCCGCTCACCGAACCGGCGCAGGCCATCAAGGACATCCTGCTCGAGCTGGTGGCCTCGTTGCCGGGCAGCCTGATCGCGCCCGACGACGTGCGGCTCAGCGTGTCATAAGTCGGCCTTATCGGGGCACAGCCATTCCGTCTTGGTGTGCGGATGGCATCGCGGATAAGTTTGCGGCCATGGACCTGCCGCAGATCAAGGCCTTCATCGACGCGATGGCGTCTTCGGACCTGGCCGAGATGGAAGCCGCGCACGAGGGCTGGACGTTGCGGCTGGTGCGAAGGCCCGGGGCGGCCCGCGCCGCGGCTGCGCCCGCCGCGCCCGCGCCGGCGCAGCCTTCCGCGGCCGACCTGCCGGCGCCGATGTTCGGCGTGCTGCACCTACAGCCTTCGCCCGGCGCCGCGCCCTTCGTGAGCCCGGGCCAGGCGGTGCGCGCCGGCCAGACCGTGTGCGTGATCGAGGCGATGAAGGTCTTCAACGAAGTGCTGTCCGACCGCGACGGCGTCGTCGACGCGGTGCTGGCCGCCAACGGCAGCGAAGTCGAAGCCGGCCAGCCGCTGCTGCGCCTGCGCTGAACGCGCCATGTTCGACACCGTCCTCATCGCCAACCGGGGCGAAATCGCGCTGCGCATCCAGCGAGCGTGCCGCGAGCTCGGGCTGAAGACGGTGGCCGTGTATTCCGAGGCCGACCGCGACGCGCCGCACGTGCGGCAGGCGAACCAGGCCCTGTGCATCGGCCCCGCGGCGGCGGCGCGCAGCTACCTGAACCAGGCCGCCATCCTGGCCGCCGCCGAAGTGAGCGGCGCGCATGCCATCCACCCCGGCTACGGCTTCCTGTCGGAGAACGCCGGCTTCGTGGCCCGCGTGGAAGAAGCCGGCCTCACGTTCATCGGCCCCTCCTCGGCCTGCATCCGCACCATGGGCGACAAGGTGGCCGCCAAGCGTGCGATGCGCGCCGCCGGCGTGCCCTGCGTGCCGGGGCCCGAAGGCAGCCTGCCGGAGGACCCCGCGGCGGTGCAGGCCATCGCGCGCGAGATCGGCTACCCGGTCATCATCAAGGCCGCCGGCGGCGGCGGCGGCCGCGGCATGCGGGTGGTGCACGAGGAAGCCGCGCTCGCCGAGGCGCTGGCGCTCACGCGCGAGGAAGCGCGCCGCGCCTTCGGCAACCCCGAGGTCTACCTCGAGAAGTTCCTGCTCCACCCGCGCCACGTGGAGATCCAGGTGCTGGCCGACGCCCACGGCCACGCGCTGTGGCTGGGCAGCCGCGACTGTTCGCTGCAGCGCCGCCACCAGAAGGTGCTGGAGGAAGCGCCCGCGCCCGGCATCGCCGCCGCCGCGCTGGCCGAGGTGGGCGCGCGTTGCGCCGAGGCCTGCCGCCGCATCGGCTACTGCGGTGTCGGCACCTTCGAGTTCCTGTACGAGGACGGCGCCTTCTTCTTCATCGAGATGAACACGCGGCTGCAGGTGGAGCACCCGGTGACCGAGATGACCACCGGCATCGACATCGTGCAGCAGCAGATCCGCGTCGCGCGCGGCGAGCCGCTCTCGCTGCAGCAGGCCCGGATCGCCTGCCACGGCCACGCCTTCGAATGCCGCCTCAACGCCGAGCACCCGGAGACCTTCGCGCCTTCGCCCGGCCGCATCGTCGAATGGGTGCTGCCGGGCGGTGCCGGCGTGCGCGTGGACAGCCACGCCTCGGCCGGCTACGTGGTGCCGCCGTACTACGACTCGATGATCGGCAAGCTCGTGGTGCACGGCGCCACGCGAGACGACGCGCTGGCGCGGTTGCGCGTGGCGCTAGACGAGATGCACGTGGGCGGCATCCGGACCAACCTGCCGCTGCACCGGCGCATCGTGCGCGAGCCCGGCTTCGAGGCCGGCGGCGTGGACATCCACCACCTGGAACGCTGGCTGGCCGCCGCATGAAGCACGCATGAACGACCTGCCCACCATCAGCCTGCTCGGCACGCGCGCGCTTCTGTTCGAGGCGCCGGGCCACGAGATGACGTTGCCGGTGCAGCAGCGCATATGGTCGCTCGCGCGCGAAGCCGAAGCCTGGCCCGAGGTGCAGGAAGCCGTGCCCGGCATGAACAACCTGATGCTGGCCTGGCGCCGCCCGCCGGCGCGTTTCGACGAGATCGAAGCCCGCCTGCGTGCCGCCTGGGCCGCCGCCGTGCCGCTGGCGCTGGAAGGCCGCGTCGTTGAGCTCGACGTGGTCTACGGCGGCGAAGCCGGCCCGCACATGGCCGACGTGGTGGCGCACACCGGGCTTTCGGTCGACGAGATCGTCGAACGCCACAGCGCGCCGCTGTACCCGGTGTACGCGCTCGGCAGCCACCCCGGCTACTGCTACCTGGGCGGCATGGACCCGCGCATCGCGACGCCGCGGCGCAAGGTGCCGGTGCTGCGCATTCCCGGCGGCGCGGTGTCCATCGGCGGCGCGCAGACCGGCGTCTCGGCTTCCGACGGCCCCAGCGGCTGGAACACGATCGGCAGCACCACGATGAGCTTCTTCGACCCGCGGCGCGACCCGCCCGCGCTGCTGGCGCCGGGCGACAGCCTGCGCTTCCGCGTCAGGCAGGTGCTGCGGTGATCGAGGTCCTCGCCACCGGCGCGCTGGCCACGGTGCAGGACCTGGGGCGCGAAGGCGCGCTGCGCTGGGGCGTGGGCAGCGCCGGCGCGATGGACCCGCTGGCGCTGGCCGCCGGCAACGTGCTGCTGGGGAACGAAGAAGGTGCGGCGGCCGTCGAAGTGCCGGTGTTCCCCTTCGCCGTGCGCTTCCATGCCGACGCCGCCTTCGCCGTCACCGGCGCCGACACCGACGCGCGGCTCGAAGGCCGCCCCGTGCTGCCCTGGACCACGGTGCAGGCGCGCGCCGGCCAGACGCTTGCGCTGGGCCTGCCGCGGCGCGGCGCCACCTGGCCGGCCAGCCGCGCCTACCTGTGCCTGGCCGGCGGCGTGGCCGTGCCCGCCGTGCTGGGCTCGCGCAGCACGCAGCTGCGTGGCGCCTTCGGCGGCCACGAAGGGCGGCCATTGCGGGTGGGTGACCGCCTGGGCGTGGGCACCGCGAACGAAGGCTGGGTCGAAGGCCTGGGCCTGGTGCCGCCGGCGGTGGCGATGCCGCGACCCGCATTGCGCGTGCTGCCGGCCGCCGAGTACACGGCGTACACCGAAGCCTCGCGCGCCGCGTTCTGGCAGCAGGACTGGAAGATCACCGCCCAGAGCGACCGCTACGGCTACCGGCTCGAAGGCCAGCCGCTGCAGGCGCTGGCGCCGGTCGAGATGCGTTCGCACGGCATCGTGCCGGGCGTGATCCAGGTGCCGCCGGGCGGCCAGCCCATCGTGCAGATGCGCGACGCCCAGCCTTCCGGCGGCTACCCCAAGCTGGGCACCGTGATCGACGCCGACCTCTGGCGCCTGGGCCAGGCGCCGGTGGGCAGCCGGGTGCGCTTCGTCGAATGCGACTGGGCCGGCGCACTGGCGGCATTGGCCGAGAACGACCACTGGCTGGCCGAGGCGCGGCGCTGGGTGCGCCTGCAGCGCGGCGCGGCCTGAGCACCATGCAGCCCGAAGACATCGACCGCATCAGGGCGTGGCTGCAGGCCACCGACATCGGCCTGCTCGAACTGCGCGGGCCGGGCACCACACTGAGTCTGCGCAACGAAGCCGCGCCGGCGCCCGAAGTCACCATGGCCGCGCCTTCGGTAGGCGTGCTGCTGCACCGCCACCCGCTGCGCGCCGACGACCTCGTGGCCCCCGGCGCGCCGGTCGCCGCCGGCCAGGTGCTGGCGCTGCTGCAGGTGGGCCCGCTGCTGCTGCCGGTCGCGGCGCCCGCCAACGGGCACTTCGGCGCCTGGCTCGCGCCCCACGGAACGGCGGTCGGCTGGGGCACTCCGCTCGCCGCGATCACACCCACCGAGTGAAGCGCACGATGGACATCGACCTCAATGCCGACATCGGCGAAGGCTACGGCACCTGGCGCATGGGCGACGACGAAGGCCTGCTGGGCGTGCTCTCGTCGGCCAACGTGGCCTGCGGCTTCCACGCCGGCGACCCGCTCATCATGGACCGCACGGTGCGCATGGCCGGCGCGCGCGGCGTGGACATCGGCGCCCACGTCGGCTTCCCCGACCGCCAGGGCTTCGGCCGCCGCGTGATGCAGGTCGATCCCGACGAGCTGGCGGCGATGGTGACCTACCAGCTTGGCGCGCTGGCCGGCATCGCGCGCGCCGCGGGCCAGCGCATGACGCACATGAGCTTCCACGGCGCGCTCGGCAACCTGGCCGCGGCCGACGCCGCGCTGGCCGCCGTGCTGGTGCGCGCGGTGGCGGCCTTCGACCCCGGGCTCATCGTCAGCTCGTCGCCCAGCGTCGCCATCGAAGGCGCGGCGGCGGCCAACGGCCTGCGTGTCGCCACCACCTTCCTGGCCGACCGCGCCTGCGACGAACAGGGCCTGCTCATCCCGCGCAAGCTGCCGGGCGCGTTGATCCACGACGAGGCGCAGGTGCTCGAGCGCGTGCGCCGCCTGCTCACCGAAGGCACGGTGCAGACCTGGTCGGGCCAGGTCATCCCGGCGCGGCCGCGGTCGATCCTGGTCCACGGCGACACGCCCGGTTCGCTGGCGCTGGCGCAGGCGGTGCGGCGTGCGGTGGAAGCCGCCGGCGGCCGCATCGTGCCCCTCAGCCGGCAGCTGGCCTGAAGGGTTCGCCCCTACATAAGCACCCCTTATCCCTCCAGACCCAATCCGTCTTGGCGCCGCTTCGACACGGCCGATAGATTGAAACCATTGCAGAGGACCGAGATGCCCTTTTCCGACTACAAGACCGCGCTCGTCACCGGTGCCTCCGGCGGCATCGGCGCCGCCGTGGTCGAGCGGCTCAGCGCCGAAGGGCTGCAGGTGCACGCGCTGGCGCGCAGCGCGAAGGCGCTCGCGGCGCTGGCCGAACGCACCGGCTGCATCGCGCATGCCATCGACGTGACCGACCTGCCGGCGATCACCAGGCTCACGCAGCAGGTGCCGTTCGACGTGCTGGTCAACAACGCCGGCGTCGACAAGCCGCGCAAGTTCCTCGAAGCCGAGGCCGGCGACATCGACCTGCTGGTCGACGTGAACCTGCGTGCCGTGCTGCACCTGTGCCGGCTGGTGGTGCCGGGCATGGTGGCGCGCGACCGCGGCCACGTGGTCAACATCAGCAGCATCGCCGGCGCCTACAACTTCAACGGCAACTCGTCCTACCACGCCACCAAGGCGGCGGTGAGCATGCTCTCGCGCCAGCTGCGCGTGGACGCCTTCGGCAAGCGCGTGCGCGTCACCGAGATCTGCCCCGGCCGCGTGGCAACCGACATCTTCGCCCACGTGCACGGCGACTCGCCCGAGGTGCGCGAGAAGTTCATCGAAGGCTTCGAGCTGCCGCAGGCCAGGGACATCGCCGACGCCATCGCCTTCGCCATCGCGGCGCCGGTGGCGGTGAACATCGGCCACATGGAGATCACGCCCACGCTGCAGGTGCCGGGCGGGCTCCAGACCACGCGGCCAGGCCAGGGCTGACGGGCGCGCCGTGAAGGGCTTCGACCTCCTGGCCATCTTCGCGAACCCCGAGTTCGCGAAGATGCTGTGGAGCGGCGTGCAGATGACGCTGGTGGTGGCCCTCGCGTCCTGGCTGCTGGCCATGACGCTGGCGGTGCTGCTGCTGGCGGTGCGGCTGACGCCCAGCGCGCTGGCGCGCCGCGGCGTGGAGGGCTACATCTCCTACCACCGCAACGTGCCCACGCTGGTGCAGCTGATGCTGTGGTACTTCGGCATCGCCAGCCTGATGCCGGACGCGTTGCAGGGCTGGCTCTCCGAGCACAACGCCGAAGCGGTGTTCGCCGTCGTCGGCCTCGGCCTGTGCCAGGCGGCCTACTTCAGCGAGGACCTGCGCTCCGGCCTGCGCGCCGTCTCCAAGGGCCAGGAGGAAGCGGCGCGCGCGCTCGGCCACAGCTACGTCGGCACCCTGCGCCACGTGCTCATGCCGCAGGCGGTGCGCAACGCGATGCCGGCGCTGGTGAACCACAGCGTCTCGCTGTTCAAGAACAGCAGCCTGGCCATGGCCATCGGCGTGGCCGAGCTGACGCACGCGGTGAAGGAGATCGAGAACCAGAGCTTCCGCACCTTCGAGACCTACCTGATCGCGACGCTGCTGTACCTGGGTTTCTCGCTGCTCATCATGGCCGGCGGCACGCTGCTGGAACGGCGCAGCCGCGTCGCGGGGACGCGCTAGGCCATGGGCACCGTCGTCGACATCGTCCGCGACAACTGGCTGTTGCTGCTCGTCGGCCAGTACCCGAACGGGCCGCTGGGCGGCATCGCCTGCACGCTGATCCTCTCGGTGCTGGGCATCGTGCTCGCGTTCCCGCTGAGCGTGCTGCTCGCGCTGGCGCGGCTGGCGCCCTGGCGCTGGCTGTCCTGGCCGGCCACCGCGCTGATCTACGTGGCGCGCGGCGTGCCGCTGCTGATGATCATTCTCTGGGTCTACTTCCTGGTGCCGCTCCTGATCGGCCAGAACGTCTCGGGCTTCGTGACGATGCTGGTGACGCTGGTGCTCTACGAGGGCGCCTACCTGGCCGAGGTGGTGCGTGCCGGCATCGAGGCGCTGCCCAAGGGCCAGATGGAGGCGGCGCGTGCGCTCGGCCACAGCCACCTGGGCGCGATGCGGCTGGTGGTCCTGCCGCAGGCGCTGTTCAACATGCTGCCCAGCATGCTCAGCCAGTTCGTCTCGACCATCAAGGAGACGACGCTGGGCTACGTGATCAACGTGCCCGAGCTCACCTTCGCGGCCAACCAGATCAACAACCGGCTGCTGACGAAGCCGTTCCAGGTGTTCTTCATCCTGGCCGTCATCTACTTCGTGGTCTGCTGGAGCCTCACCTGGGCCGCCACCGCGCTGGAGCGGCGCATCGAGGCCCGGCGCGCCGGCACCGTGCCCGCCCGCGGCGCCGGCCGCCGGCCTTCACCCACCGCTACCCTGGCCGCCGAACCATGATCACCTTCAGCAACGTCAACAAGTGGTACGGCAGCTACCAGGCGCTGACCGACATCAACGCCGAGGTCAAGCGCGGCGAGGTGGTGGTGGTGTGCGGGCCCTCGGGGTCGGGCAAGAGCACGCTCATCCGCACCGTGAACCGGTTGGAGGAGATCAGGTCCGGCAGCGTCACGGTCGACGGCCAGGACATCCACGCGCCGATGAAGAGCGCCCAGCTCAACCGCATGCGCAGCCGCATCGGTTTCGTGTTCCAGAGCTTCAACCTGTTTCCGCACCTATCGGCGATCGAGAACGTGATGCTCTCGCCAGTGCGCGTGAACGGCCTGAAGCGCACCGAGGCGCGCGAGAAGGCGATGCAGCTGCTCGACCGCGTGGGCCTGGCCTCGAAGGCCGAGTCGTTCCCCGGCCAGCTCTCCGGCGGCCAGCAGCAGCGGGTGGCGATCGCGCGCGCGCTGGCGATGGAGCCGCCGGCCATGCTGTTCGACGAGCCCACCAGCGCGCTCGACCCCGAGATGGTGGGCGAGGTGCTGGCCGTGATGCGCCGCCTGGCCGCCGAGGGCATGACCATGATGTGCGTCACCCACGAGATGAACTTCGCGCGCGAGGTGGCCGACCGCGTGTGGTTCATGGACGCCGGCTGCATCCTCGAATCGGCCGACCCCGAATCGTTCTTCCGCCACGCGCAGCACCCGCGCGCGCAGCGCTTCCTGTCCGACCTGCGTTCCCACTGAAAACCGCTTTCCCCAGGAGACCCCGATGACCAAGCACGCTTCCATCGCCTTCGTCGCCGCCGCGCTGTGCGGCCTGGCGTCCGTGGCCCAGGCCGACCAGCTGGCCGACATCATGTCCAGGAAGGAACTGCGCTGCGGCACCTTCGCCGACGTGCCGCCCTTCGCGGCGCCGGACCCGAAGACGCGCGAGATGGTCGGCCACGACGTCGACCTGTGCAACGCGATCGCCAAGCGCTGGGGCGTGACGGCGAAGATCACGCCGCTCTCGGTGGAGGCGCGCGTGCCCGAGGTGAAGATGGGCCGCGTCGACATCACGGTGGCCAACCTCGCCTACACGCTCGGCCGCGCCGAGCAGATCCAGTTCAGCGACCCTTACTACCTGGCCAAGGAGATGCTGGCGGTGAAGGCCAGCGACAGCAGCAACAGCAAGGCCGACTACAAGGGCAAGCGCCTCGCGTCGACCAAGGGCAGCACCTCGGAGCTGTCGATCAAGATGAACGGCTCCGAGCCCGTGACCTTCCAGGACACCGGCAGCGCCTACATGGCCGTGCAGCAGAACAAGGCGCTGGGCATGGTCGCCAACACAATGACCATCACCAAGCTCGTGAACCAGAGCAAGACCGAAGGCGTGGCGCTGAAGATGATCGCCGAGCCGATGGCGTTCCAGCCCATCGGCGTCGGCATGAAGAAGGACGAGCCGGCGCTGCTGGCGAAGGTGAACGCCACGCTGCAGGACATGGAGAAGGCCGGCGAGCTGAACCAGCTCTGGGACAAGTGGCTGGGCATGAACACCGAGTTCAAGATGACGCGCACCGACAAGGTGGTGCCGCTGTCGGAGCTGAAGTTCACGCCGCTGCCCTGAGCGGCCGCGCGCGCCCGAGGGCAGGGCGGCGCGCTAATCAGCGCGCGCCCAGGCGGGCCAGCATGCGCGTCGGCAGCCGCCGCTGTTCGACGAGGTCGCGCAGTTCGGCCAGCGCCAGGTAGCGGCCCTTCGCGCCGGGCTTGCCCAGCACCTTCAGCAGGATGGGCCACTCGCCGTTCATCAATGCGCGGTCGACGCGCCGGCGGCGGCCGGCGGCGCGTTCGAAGTTGGCGTCCATCATGCGTTCGAGATCGCGCGCGTCCAGGCCGCGTTCGACGGTGCCGTCGGCGCCGGTCTTGTCGCCTGCGAAGCCTTCCAGCCGCTTCCATTCGGCGGCGGCGAAGCGGGCCTGGGCGTCGAGCAGGCCGCTGCCCACGCCGTGCTTGTCCAGCGGGCCGTCGCGCAGCCGGTCCAGGTGCAGGCCTTCGCCCGCGTTGCGCAGCAGCGCGCCCGGGCCCAGGCCGTTGGCGATGAGCGCGATGGCGCGGATCGCCGCCGCGCCGAGCGAAGGCTGGCCTTCGCCCGCGCGCGCGACGCGGCCGATGACGGCGGCCACCTCGCCCAGCGGCGCCGTGCCGTCGGGCAGCAGCCCTTCGGCGACCAGCGCGCGCAGGAAGGGGCAGGGGTTGCCAGGGGAGACGGGCTGGCTCATCGGTGGGACCTCAGGGGTTCTCGATCACTCGGGCTTCATGCGCCGCACGACGGCGCCGCTCAGCTTGCGCAGCAGCCAGCGCGGCGTGCTGCGGCCGGCCAGCGTGGCCGCCAGGTTCACCACGCCGGGCACGCGGATCACCTCGCCGCGCAGGCAGGCGCGCAGGCCTTCTTCGGCCACCTCGTCGGCAGTGCCGACCACCAGGCCGGGCAGGGCGCCGAGTTCCTTGCTGCCGGCGCGCGCGCGCTCCAGCATCGACGTGGCGGTGATGCCCGGGCAGAGCGCGGTGACGGTCACGCCGCTGCCCTTCAGCTCTTCGGACAACGATTCGGTGAGCGACAGCACGTAGGCCTTGGTCGCCGCGTAGGTGGCCAGCCGCGGCACCGGCTGGAAGGCGGCGATCGAGGCCACGTTGAGCACGCGGCCCTGGCCGCGCGCCACCATCGGCGGCACGAAGTGCGCCAGCATCTCGGTGAGCGCGACCACGTTCAGCTCGATCAGCTCGCGGTGGCGCGTCGGCTTCATGGCGGTGAAGTCGCCGTGTTCCAGCACGCCGGCGTTGTTCACCAGCAGGTCGACCGGGCGGCGCGCGCGCTTCAGGGCCGCCGCCAGCGCGGCGGCGGCGCCGGGCTCCGAGAGGTCGGCCGGCTGCACGCGCACGCGCACGCCGTGATCGGCCTGCAGCGCCTCGGCGAGCGCCTTCAGTTTGTCGGCGCTGCGCGCCACCAGCACGAGGTCGAAGCCGGCCGCGGCCAGGCGCCGCGCCAGCGCTTCGCCGATGCCGGAGGAGGCGCCGGTGACGAGCGCGGTCTGCCCGCTGCCGGGCTTGGCGTCCTTCGCCCGCGTCATGCCGGCACCACAAGGATCTTGCCGTCGCGCTCGCCCGCCGCCGCGGCGGCCACCGCTTCGCGGATGCGCTCGACCGGGTAGGTGGCGTGCACGCGCGCCTTCAGCTCGCCGGCGGCGAGCGCGCGCGTCAGCTCGGCATAGAGCGCGCGCTGCGTTTCGCGCGGCGCCTTGCCGAACCACTTGGCGAGCCAGAAGCCGCGCAGCGTGACGTCCTTGAAGACGAAGGCCTCGGCCGAGATCACGCAGGGTTCGCCGCTCATGAGGCCGTAGTTGACCAGCGTGCCGCCTTCGGACAGGCAACGCGCCAGGCGGTCGGTGGCATGGCCGCCGACGGCGTCGATGCCCAGCCGCAGCGGCGCGCCGCCGGTGGCTTCGCGCACGCGCTTGGCGAGGTCGTCGCCGTCGACCAGCACCACGTCGGCGCCCAGCGCCTTCACCGCGGCGACCGCGCTTTCGCGCCGCACCACGTTCACGGTGCGCAGGCCGCGCGCCTTCGCCAGCTGCACCAGGTAGCCGCCGACGCCGGAGTTGGCGACGTTCTGGATCACCCAGTCGCCGGCGGCCAGCGGCACGAATTCCGAGAGCAGCAGCGCCGCGGTGGCGGGGTTCACGGTGAGCATGGCCATCTGCAGCGGGTCGGCGCCTTCGGGCAAGGGCACCAGGCGGCGCGCGTCGGCCAGCAGGTGCGAACTCCAGGTGCCGCTGCCGGCCGGCAGCAGCACGCATTGCCCGGGCTTCAGGCCTGCGACATCGGGGCCCACCTCGACGACGCGGCCCACGCCTTCGCTGCCGCCCACCGCCGGCAGCGGCGGCAGCATGCCGTAGCCGCCGGTGAGCATCAGCACGTCGGAAGGGTTGATCGGCGCCGCGAGCACGGCCACCAGCGCCTGGCCGGCCGCGGGCGCGGGCAGCTCGACCTCGACCGGGCCGATCACGTCCTGCGGCACCGGGCCGCGCTGGGTGTACTTCGCCTGGACGGCCTTCATGCTCATGACTCCTTCGGGGTGCGGTAGGGATCGGGATAGAAGAGGCGGCGCGCGCCGCGGCGGTCGAACGGCTGCCACGCGCCTTCGGGCTGCGCCAGCCGGTCGGCCAGCGCGTGCAGCGCGAACGGGTTGACGCCCAGGCCCAGGTGGCTGGCGCGCACCTCGATGCTCTCGGCCTGCGGCCCCGCCGCCTGCACGCTGCAAGGCCAGGCCACGATGCCGTCGCTGCGGCTGAAGATCGAGGTCGTGGGGCAGGGCGGCGGCTCGTGCAGGTCGGCGTGGCTGATGGCGGTGGCCGGCTGGCCGCGCTGCAGGCGGCGGTAGGTGCGCGCGGCGCGGTTGGCGTCGCGCGGGCCGGTGAACGGGCTGCCCAGCGTCACGACCGCGCGCACCGCGTCGGGCGCGCGCTTGGCGAGTTCGCGCGCGTACAGCCCGCCCAGGCTCCAGCCGACCAGGCTGACGCGGCGGGCGCTTTCGGCATGCAGCGCGTGCAGCTGCGCCAGTGCCTGCTCGAAGTTCGCCGGCCGCGCGCCCAGGTTGCGGCCCTGCTCCCAGCCATGCGCGTCGTGGCCCAGTGCGAGCAGCAGGCGGCGCAGGGGCCGCGTGCTCGTGTCGGAGGCCAGGAAGCCCGGGTAGACGATCACCGGATGGCCGTCTCCGCGCGGCGCGTTCAGCAGCCAGGGCGCGGCCGCCAGGCTGGCGGCGTATTCCAGCGGCGCGCTGGCCTCCAGCAGCAGCAGCCAGCGCGAAGGCGGCATCACGGTCATGGGCGTGCTCATGTTCCTGTCCCGCTCAGGGCGACAACCGATGGACAGCGCCGGCGGCCCGACGCGATAACCGCGAAGATGAATCCGCCGCATGACCGGGCCCCGTGTTGAAGCCCGCCCGCGCGACGCCGCGCGCGGCGGCCGACGAGCGCATCCACCCGCCGTACAAGATCGCCAACCTGGTGGCCGCGGCGGCCGAGGAAGGCCTGGACGCGAAGGCGCTGCTCGACGGCACCGGGCTCGACGAAGCGGCGCTCGACGACGCCGAGCGCAAGACCTCCAGCCGGCAGTTCGCGCTGGCCTGCCGCAATGCGATCGCACTCGGCGCTTCGCCCGGACTGCCGTTCCGCATGGGCGAGCGCATGCGCGTCTCGGCCTACGGCATGTACGGCTTCGCGCTGCTCACCTTCCGCACCGCACGCGAAGGCATGCAGTTCGCGCAGCGCTTCCACCGGCTGGCGGTGCCGACCTTCCGCCTCTCGCTGCAGGAAGACGGCGGCGTGGCCTCGTGGGTCTACGACGACCTGCTGGGCCTGGACCCGGCGGGCGAGCTGCACCGCTTCCTGCTGGAGTACCAGATCGCGCTGCAGGCCTCGCTGGCGCGCGACATCTGGCCCGACGTCATCGTCGCGAGCCGCGCGCTGTTCCGCCACCCTCGGCCGGCGCATGCGGCGCTGTATGCGCAGCTGCTGAACTGCCCGGTGGTGTTCGGCGCCGAGCGTGACGCGCTCGAGTTCGACGCAAGGCTGCTGGACATCGCCTTGCCGCTGCACAACCCGCTCACCGCGACCATGGTGCACCGGCTGTGCGAACAGCTGCTGGCCAAGGCCGAGCAGCCCAGCGGCCTGGCCGGCCGCGTCTACCAGCTGCTGGCCGGCCGCCCGGGCGACCTGCCGACGATGGAGCAGGTGGCCGACGAACTGCACACCACCGCGCGCACGCTGCGCCGGCGGCTGGAGGACGAAGGCACCACCTTCCAGGGTGTGCTGAACACGGTGCGGGCCGACCTGGCCAAGCAGTACCTGGCGACCACGCGGCTGACGGCCGAGGAGATTGCCGCTGCGCTGGGCTTTTCCGACGGCGCCAACTTCCGCAGCGCCTTCCGCAAGTGGACCGGCCGCTCGCCCACCGAATACCGGCGCGAGGCCCAGGCCGCCGGCTGAGGGAAGCGCGCCGCCGGCCGGGCTCATGACGCGGCGGCCGTGCGTCGCCGGCGCGCCGCGGGCTTGGCCGGCTTGGCGGCCTTGGGCTTCGTCGGCGCCGGCGGTGCCGCCAGCGCCGCCGAGGCGGCGGCCGTGGCGGCGGCGTAGGCCGGCAGCGTGCGCGCGGTGGCGAGCGCGCCTTCCAGCGCCCGCGCGATCTCGGCCACGTCGGGCACGGCGCGGCGGCAGGCGATGAGGCCGAAGCACAGCTGGCCGTTGTAGCTCTGCACCGTGATGTTGAGCGCCACGCCGTGGACGACGATCGACAGCGGGTAGAGCCCCGTCATGCGCGCGCCGGCCATGAACAGCGGCACCTGCGGCCCGGGCACGTTGGAGATCACGACGTTGGCCACGCGCAGCCGGTGCGCCAGCCGCGAGCGGCCGTACAGCGAGGCCATGCCGCTCAGCAGCCAGGGCGAGCCGAGCGACGGGAAGTCCTTCGGGATCAGGTCGCCGAAGACGCCCATCTCGTCCTTCATGGCGCGTGTGGCGGCCATCACCGCGGCCAGCCGCGCGGCGGGGTCGGCTTCGTGCGTGGCCAGGTCGACCAGGCTGCCCGAGACCTGGTTGTTGCTCGTCGCGTCGCCGGCGGCGCGCAGCGAGACCGGCACGCCGGCCACCAGAGTCTTCGCCGGCAGCTCGCGCCCTTCGTCCAGGTAGCTGCGCAGCGCGGTGCTGCACAGCCACAGCACCATGTCGTTGATCGACGCGCCATGCGCCTTGCCGATCGCCTTCACCTCCTGCAGCGGCAGGCCGACGGCGGCGAAGCTGCGCTGGTTGGTGATGGGCGTGGTGAAAGGCGAGGGCGGCGCGAACTTCAGGCGCGAGGCCAGGCTCACGCGGCCGCTGTCCTTGCGCTGCGCCCAGGCCTGCTTCGCGGTGTTCCAGGCGGCGCCGGCCAGCGGCGGCAGCAGGCGCGCGAACTGCACCAGCTGCTGCGCCTGGTTGGTGACGGCCGCGCCCAGCAGCTCGGCCACGCCGAGCTGGTAGCGGTTGCCGCGCGCGGGCCGCGGCGGCTTCACGCGCCGGCCTTCGGGGGCGAGGTCGAAGATGCTGCCGGCCAGTGCCACCGCCGCCTGGCCGTCGACCGCCGCGTGGTGCACCTTGGAATAGAAGGCGAGCCGGCCGTCGGCCAGGCCTTCGATGACGTAGAACTCCCACAGCGGGCGGCTGCGGTCGAGCAGGCTGGAGTGCAGGCGCGCGCACAGCGCCTGCAGCTGCGCCATGGTGCCGGGCTTGGGCAGCACCAGGTAGCGCATGTGGTAGTCCAGGTCGATGTCGTCGTCGTGGATCCACACCGGGTTGGCCAGGTCGAAGGGCATCGGCGCCAGCTTGCGCGTGAACACCGGCGCGAGGTGCATGCGCGAAGTGACGTGCGCCTTCACCGCTTCGTACCAGCCTTCGCCGCCGCCGGCCGGCGGCTCGAACAGCGCCACGCTGCCCACGTGCATGGGCATCTCAGGGCTTTCCAGGTGCAGGAAGGCGCCATCGACGATGCTCAGGTGGTTCATCTCGCTCATTGCTTTTCGGCGCGGCGCGCCGCCTCCTCGTCGACCAGGGTCTTCTTCGAGAGCTTGCCCACCGGCGTCTTGGGCAGCGCGGCACGCACCTCGAGGGCACCGATCATCTCGTGCTTGCCGATCTTGTCGGCCAGGAAGGCCTTCATCGCTTCCAGGGTGATGGGCTCGGCGCCCGCCTTCAGCGCGACGAAAGCCTTTGGCGACTGGCCGCGGTAGGCGTCGGGGATGCCGATCACGCAGACCTCGGCCACCGACGGGTGGGTGTAGATGGCTTCCTCGATCGTGCGCGGGTAGACGTTGAAGCCGCTGCACAGCAGCATGTCCTTCGTGCGGTCGACGATGTAGAGGTAGCCGTCGGTGTCCATCTCGGCCACGTCGCCGGTGCGCATGAAGCCGTCGCGGTTGAAGGCTTCGCGCGTGGCTTCCTCGGCGTTCCAGTAGCCCTTCATCACGTTCGGGCCCTTGATGACCATCTCGCCTCGCTCGCCGGACGCGACATAGGCGTTCGGGTCGGCCAGGCTGGCGAGGCGGATCTCGATGCCCGGCATCGGCAAGCCGCAGGAGCCGACGCGCTGCTTCGCCGTCATCGGCGAGAAGGTGCCCGCGGGCGCGGTCTCGGTCATGCCCCAGCCTTCGGCCAGGGGGCAGCCGGTGAGTTGCATGAAGCGCTGGTGCACCTCGGCCGGCAGCGGCGCGCCGCCGGAGCCGCAGTACTTGAGCGAGCGCAGGTCGAACTGCTCGACGCCCGGGAACTGGTTGATCGCGGTGTACATGGTGGGCACGCCGGGGAAGACGGTGATCTTCTTGGCCGCCAGGTCCTTCAGCACCTCGGCCGGGTCGAAGCGCACGTGCAGCGTCTGCGTGGCGCCCAGGCGCACGCCGAAGAGCATGTTCACGCTCAGGGCGTAGATGTGGAAGGGCGGCAGCACACACAGGAAGCGCTCCTGGCCTTCCTTGAGGTTCGCCCCGCCCAGCGTGGCCGTCAGCACGTACTGGTGGTTGGCCGCGGTGAGGTTGGCGTGCGTGAGCATCGCGCCCTTGGGCAGGCCGGTGGTGCCGCCGGTGTACTGCAGCACCGCCAGCGCCTCGCGCGGGTCGCCGATGTCGTGCGGGGTGAAGCGGCCGTCGTTGTCGATCAGCTTGGCGAACGGCACGTGGCGGTCGTCCTGCGGCACCTCGGCCAGCTGGCCGGCGGACTTCAGGTGCGCCGTCACCGGGCCCGGGTGGGCGGCCATCTCTCCCAGGTTGCCGACCACCAGCGTCTTCAGCCGCGTGCGGCCGAGCAGGCGGCCCATCTGCGGGTACAGCGCGGCCAGGTCGAGCGTGACGAGCAGGTCGGTGCGGCTGTCCTCGATCTTGTGCTCCAGCACGCGCTCGGCGTCCAGCGGCGAGTAGTTGACGACCACGCCGCCGGCCTTCAGCACGGCGAAGAAGGCGATCATGTAGTGCGGCGAGTTCGGCAGGTACAGCCCCACGTGCACGCCCGGGCCGACGCCCAGCGCCTGCAGGCCGCGCGCGGCGCGCGCCACCAGGTCCTGCAGGCCGGCGAAGGAGATCTCGCGGCCCATGAAGTCGATCGCCGCGCGCGCGGGCCAGCGTTCGGCGGCGTCGTCGAGCAGGCGGTGGACCGGGCCGACCGGGATCTCGGCGTCCCAGCGCATGCCGGCGGGGTACGAGGCGGTCCAGGGCATCGGGGGCATCGGTGTCTCCTTCGTGGTGGGCCGGGCGGCCGTGGTGTGTCCGACGGGCCGGATTCTGGGCAAGGCGGGCCGGTGGCGACAGGTGCAATTCGGTCGCCACCGGGGGCGGCGAGGACATCGTCCGGAACGTCGTTTTGCGCCCGCCGCCGCCGGCGAACGCCGGCAGGGCCCTTGAAACGACGCCCGGCGGCCCGACCCTTGCGAAACCCAGCGTGCCCGCGTTCATCACCGCCCGAACGGCCAGGGGCCCCTGGCCGGGCGGCCGATAGTCCACCCGCCTCCACTGCGGGAGCATCTGCGCATCCTCCACCCGCCCCGCGTCCTGCCATGACCCTCGCCGCCTCCGATTCGCCTGCCGCCGCCCCGGTTCACTGGGCCGACGTCCTGCCGCCCGCGCTGCCCGGCGTGCTGGGCGTGGTGACGCGCCGCCGCGTCGCCAGCGCCTGGGCCTGGCGCGAAGGCCTGGCCGTGACCGTGGCCGCCGGCCTGCATCGCCACGGCCAGGTGCAGCTGGTGCTGGCCGACGGGCAGGCCGTCGCCGCCGAGCTGGCGGGGATCGACGAGGCCACCGACCTGGCGGTGCTGCGTGCGCCGGCCGTGCCGGCGCCGCCGCTGACCCCGAGCGACCGGGTGCCGCGGCTGGGCGACGCGCTCGCCGTGCTCGGTCGGCAGCCTTCGGGAGAGGCGCATGCGAGCTTCGGCCACGTCGGCCTGGTCGGGCCGGCTTGGCGCACCTGGCTGGGCGCGCGGGTCGACCACCGCGTGCGCCTGGACGGCGGCCTGTTCCCGGGCCTGCCGGGCGGCCCGGTGCTCGACGCGGCCGGCCGCGTGATCGGCCTGGCCAGCGCGGCGCTCGGCCGTCACCACGGCACGCTGCTGCCCACCGCCACCGTGACACGCGTGGTGCAGGCGCTCGCCGAACGCGGCGCGGTGCCGCGTGCCCGCCTGGGGGTGGCGCTGCAGGCGGCGGCGGCGCGGGTCGAAGGCAGCGTGCAGCCCGGCCTGCTGGTGACGCATGTCTCCGAAGGCGGAGCGGCCGACGCGGCCGGCATCCTGGTCGGCGACCTGGTCGTCGAGGCCGGTGGCCGCAGCACGGGCGACCTGGCCGCCCTGCGCGACGCGCTGGACAGCCTGGCGGCCGGCGCCGCGCTGCCGATGACGGTGGCGCGCGGCGGCACGCGCGTTCCGCTGCAGGCCGGCCCCTGGGGCCAGGCCTGAACCGGTGATGCACCCGCAGGACCGCCCGCGGCTGCTGCGCGTCGGACTGCTGTGCCGCGAATCCTGGGCCGCGGCCGGGCTGGCCGCGGAGCTCGGGCCCGGCGCGGCGGCCACGCCCTGGGAGCTGGTGCCGATGGCGAACCCGCAACCGGCCGACGCCTACCTGCTGCACGAGCCCGGCACCGAACTCTGGCGCCGCCTGCCGCCCCAGGTGCCAGCCGTGGCGCTGGGCGGGACCGCCCCCGCGGGCGACGACCGGCCGCTCGCCCTGCTGGCCGCCGGAGCGCCGGCGGCGCAGGT
>CAYVXO010000083.1:0-23593 GCA_964454485.1 uncultured Rubrivivax sp. | reverse complement strand
CGAAACCGGCCAGCAAGAAGGGGGCCATCCCCCGCCCCTGGGGGCGGCCGGCGAAGGGCTCAGGCCGCGGCTTCGGCCACGAAGTGCGGGTTGTCGAAGCCCGGCTTGCCGTAGGCCAGCGGCGCGCCGGCCAGCGTGTTGACGCGCCCGCCGGCGGCGGCCAGCACGGCATGGCCGGCGGCGATGTCCCACTCCATCGTGCGGCCCAGCCGCGGGTAGAGGTCGGCTTCGCCCGCGGCCACCAGGCACAGCTTGAGTGAGGAGCCCGCGTTCGCGAGCGCCGCCACGCGCCGGCCGGCGAGGAAGGCGTCCAGCGCCGCGGCATCGCCATGCGAGCGGCTGGCCACCACCGTGAGGCCTTCGGCGGGCACCGCGCGGCAGCGGATCGGCCGCCGCACCCCGCCTTCCTCGACCCAGGCGCCCTGCCCGACCACGCCCGCGAACAGCCGCCCGAGCGCCGGCGCGAGCACCACGCCGAGCACCGGCCGCCCTGTGCGCACCAGCGCGATGTTCACGGTGAACTCACCGTTGCGCGAGATGAATTCCTTGGTGCCGTCCAGCGGGTCGACGAGCCAGAACCAGTCCCCCACCTGCGGGATGCGGCCGGCCGCGACGGCTTCTTCGGCCACCACCGGCACGCCCGGCGCCAGCGCCTCCAGCGCCGGCACGATGAGGCCTTCGGCGCGTTCGTCGGCCTCGGTCACCGGGGAGGCGTCGTTCTTGCCGCGGACCGCGAAATCGGTGCGGTAGACGTCCAGGATCAGGTCGCCGGCGCGGCGCGCGATGGCCGCCACCGCGGCCAGCAGGCCCGGATCGTGCAAGCGTTGTGCATCCATGGCGCCGACTCTAACCCGCACCCATGCCGGTGCCGTCTCGCTGGGTGACAATCGCGCCCCGGCCAGCGGCATTGTTGCATCGCAACAACCGGCATTTGAGCCCACCCCGACATGAGCCCGACCCTGCACCTCACCCATCTCCAGCGGCTGGAGGCCGAGAGCATTCACATCATGCGCGAGGTGGTGGCCGAAGCCGACCGGCCGGTGATGCTCTACAGCATCGGCAAGGACAGCGCCGTCATGCTGCACCTGGCGCGCAAGGCCTTCCACCCGGCGCCGCCGCCGTTCCCGCTGCTCCACGTGGACACGACCTGGAAGTTCCGCGACATGTACGCGATGCGCGACCGCATGGCCAAGGAATTGGGCATGGATTTGCTCGTGCACCAGAACCCGGAAGCGGCCGAGCGCGGCATCAACCCCTTCGACCACGGCAGCCAGATCCACACCGACATGTGGAAGACCCAGGGCCTGAAGCAGGCGCTGGACAAGTACGGTTTCGACGCCGCCTTCGGCGGCGCCCGCCGCGACGAGGAGAAGAGCCGCGCCAAGGAACGCATCTTCAGCTTCCGCACCGCGCAGCACCGCTGGGACCCGAAGAACCAGCGCCCCGAGCTCTGGCGCCTGTACAACGGCCGCAAGCACAAGGGCGAGTCGATCCGCGTGTTCCCGATCTCCAACTGGACCGAGCTGGACATCTGGCAGTACATCTGGCTGGAGAACATCCCGATCGTGCCGCTGTACTTCGCGAAGGAACGGCCGGTGGTCGAACGCGACGGCACGCTCATCATGGTCGACGACGAGCGCATGCGCCTGAAGCCCGGCGAGCAGCCGATGGTCCGCAAGGTGCGCTTCCGCACCCTGGGCTGCTACCCGCTCTCGGGCGCCATCGAGTCCGAAGCCGAGACCCTGGTCGACGTGATCCAGGAGATGCTGCTCACGCGCACCAGCGAACGCCAGGGCCGCATGATCGACCACGACGCCGCCGCGTCGATGGAGAAGAAGAAGCAAGAGGGGTACTTCTGAAATGGCCCATGTCAGCGACCTGATCGCCAGCGACATCCAGCAGTACCTGGCCCAGCACGAGAAGAAGAGCCTGCTGCGCTTCATCACCTGCGGCAGCGTCG
Source organism: uncultured Rubrivivax sp. (assembly GCA_964454485.1). Lineage (GTDB taxonomy): Bacteria > Pseudomonadota > Gammaproteobacteria > Burkholderiales > Burkholderiaceae_C > Rubrivivax. Next base: position 21,633 of record CAYVXO010000083.1, on the reverse strand, counting down.
ACGACGGCAAGAGCACGGTCATCGGCCGCCTGCTCTACGAATCGAAGATGCTGTTCGAGGACCAGCTCGCCGCCATCGAGGCCGACAGCAGGAAGTGGGGCACGCAGGGCGGCGAGATCGACTTCGCGCTCCTGGTCGACGGCCTCGCGGCCGAGCGCGAGCAGGGCATCACGATCGACGTCGCCTACCGCTTCTTCAGCACCGACCGGCGCAAGTTCATCGTCGCCGACACGCCGGGCCACGAGCAGTACACGCGCAACATGGTCACCGGCGCGTCCACCGCCGACGTGGCGGTGATCCTGATCGACGCCCGCAAGGGCGTGCTCACGCAGACGCGGCGCCACAGCTACCTGGTGAGCCTGATCGGCATCCGCAAGATCGTGCTGGCGATCAACAAGATGGACCTGGTGGACTTCTCGCAGCAGGTCTACAACCGCATCGACGAGGAATACCGCGCCTTCGCCCGCCAGATCGGGATCGAGGACATCACGACGATCCCGCTGTCGGCGCTCAAGGGCGACAACATGACGGCGCCGAGCGCCAGCACGCCCTGGTACCACGGCCCCACGCTGATGGCCTTCCTGGAGACCTGCGAGGTCGACGAGACGCGCCTGCAGACCCTGCCCTTCCGGCTGCCGGTGCAGTGGGTGAACCGGCCCAACCTCGACTTCCGCGGCTTCGCCGGGCTCGTGGCCGGCGGCAGCATCAGGCCGGGCGACCGCGTGCGCGTGCAGCCTTCGGGGCGCGAAAGCACGGTCAAGCGCATCGTGGCCTACGGTGGCGACCTGCCGCAGGCGGTGGCCGGCCAGAGCGTGACGCTCACGCTGGCCGACGAGATCGACATCTCGCGCGGCGACGTCATCAGCCGCGCCGACGCGCCGGCCGAGGTGGCCGACCAGTTCGAGTGCACCCTCGTCTGGATGGCCGACGAGCCCATGCTGCCCGGCCGTTCCTACCTGCTGAAGATCGGCACCCGCACGGTCAGCGCCAGCATCACCGAGCCCAAGTACAAGGTGAACGTCAACACGTTGGAGCACCTGGCGGCCAAGCAGCTGGAGTTGAACGAGATCGGCGTCTGCAACATCGCGCTCGACCGCGCGGTCGCCTTCGACGCCTACAAGGACAACCGCGAGACCGGCGGCTTCATCCTCATCGACCGCCTGAGCAACAACACGGTCGGCGCCGGCATGCTGCACTTCGCGCTGCGGCGGGCGCACAACATCCACCTGCAGCACGTCGACATCGACAAGGCGGCGCGCTCGCTCATCAAGGGCCAGAAGCCGGCGGTGCTGTGGTTCACCGGCCTTTCGGGCGCCGGCAAGTCGACGATCGCCAACCTGGTGGAAAAGCGCCTGCACGCGCTCGGCCGCCACAGCTACCTGCTGGACGGCGACAACGTGCGCCACGGCCTCAACAAGGACCTCGGCTTCACCGAAGCCGACCGGGTGGAGAACGTGCGCCGCGTCGGCGAGGTGGCGCGCCTGATGGTGGACGCCGGCCTCATCGTGCTCACCGCCTTCATCTCGCCCTTCCGCGCCGAGCGCCGGCTGGCGCGCGGGCTGGTCGAGGACGGCGAGTTCATCGAGGTGCACGTCGACACCCCGCTCGACGTGGCCGAAAGCCGCGACGTGAAGGGCCTGTACAAGAAGGCGCGCCGCGGCGAGCTGCGCAACTTCACCGGCATCGACAGCCCCTACGAGGCGCCGGAGAACCCGGAACTGCGCATCGACACCACCGAGCTCACGGCCGAGCGCGCCGCCGACCGCGTGATCGATGTGCTGCGCCAGCGCGGCTTCATCGCCTGAAGCGCGCGGCCTTAAGGCTGCGCTAACGCGCGCGGCCCAGCATGGGCGCCGTGAAAGGAGTGCCCATGCGAACCCTGATCCTCGCCGCCGCCTTCGTGGCGGTGGCCGGCCCGGCAGCGGCCGACGTCGCCGCCGGCCGTGCGTTCTTCACCACCCCCCACGGCCGCGAGTGGTCGTGCAGCAGCTGCCACACCGACCGGCCGGTGGTGCCCGGCCGCCACGCCAACACCGGCAAGACCATTGCCCCGCTCGCGCCGGCGGCCAATCCGGCCCGCTTCACCGACGCGGCGAAGACCGAGAAGTGGTTCCGCCGCAACTGCAACGACGTGCTGGGCCGCGAATGCACCGCCGCCGAGAAGGCCGATGTGCGCGAATGGCTCGCGTCGCTCAAGCCATGAGGGCCGCCATGAAGCGCACGCTCCTCCTGCTGACCGCGTCCCTCGCTGCCGGTACCGCCTTTGCCGGCGAGCACGCCAGCCGCCTGCCCGCCAACGCCACCTACCGCGACGAGTGCGGCACCTGCCACGTGCCCTACCCGCCGCGCCTGCTGCCGGCCGAAAGCTGGCAGCGCCTGATGGCCGACCTGCCGCACCACTTCGGCAGCGACGCCTCGCTGGAACCACCGGTGCGGCAGTCCCTCGCCGCCTGGCTGGACGCCAACGCCGGCCGCAGGCGCACCGAAGCGCCGCCGCAGGACCGCATCACGAAGACCGCCTGGTTCCAGCGCGAACACCGCGAGGTGCCGGCCGACGGCTGGCGACGCACCTCGGTGAAGAGCGCCGCCAACTGCAGCGCCTGCCATCCGGGCGCGGCCCAGGGCGACTACGACGAACACGGCGTGCGCATCCCGCGCTGAAAGGGAGATCGACCATGACGACCACGACTGCATCGCGCACCGCGCGGGTCTGGGACCTGCCCACGCGCGTCTTCCACGGCCTGATGATCGCCAGCTTCGCCGGCGCCTGGCTCACCGCCGATAGCGAACGCTGGCGCCTGGTGCACGTGACCCTGGGCCTCACGATGGCCGGGCTCGTGCTCTGGCGCCTGTTCTGGGGCTTCGCCGGCACGCGCCACGCGCGCTTCGCCGACTTCGTGCGCGGCCCGGCCGCGGTGGGGCGCTACCTGAAATCGCTCACCGGCGGTCGGCCCGAGCACCACAGCGGCCACAACCCGGCCGGCGGCTGGGCCATCCTGGGCCTGCTGGGTTTGACCGCCGTCACCACCGCGCTCGGTTGGGCCGCCTACAGTGAATGGGGTGGGGACTGGTTGGGCGAAGGCCATGAGCTGGCGGCGAACCTGATGATCGGGCTCGTCGGGATGCACGTCGCCGGGGTGCTGGTGAGCAGCTGGCTGCACCGCGAGAATCTGGTGCGGGCCATGGTCACCGGCCGCAAGGCGGTGGACGAACCCGACGTGAAGCCCTGGCGCGTGGTGGGCATGACGCTGCTGGCCGCGGTGCTGGGCTTCTGGGCCCTGCAGTGGCAGCAGGCGCCGCTGGCGGCGCCCCAGGCTGCCGCGTCCCAGCACCGCCACCAGGACCACGACGAAGACTGACGACTCCATGCGCATCCTGCTCGCCGAAGACGACGCGCTGCTGGGCGACGCCCTCCGGGCGGGCCTGCGCGAGCACGGCTTCCAGGTCGACTGGGTGCGCGACGGCGAGGCCGCCGACCGCGAGCTGCGCACCGGCAGCTACGCCGCCGCCGTGCTCGACCTGGGCCTGCCGCGGCGCGACGGCCTCGACGTGCTCTCGCGCGCCCGCGCCGCCCATGTCGACACCCCGGTGCTGGTGCTGACCGCGCGCGACGCGCTCGCCGACCGCGTGCAGGGCCTGGACCGCGGCGCCGACGACTACGTGATCAAGCCGGTCGACATCAGCGAGCTCGCGGCGCGGCTGCGCGCGCTGTTGCGGCGTGCCGCCGGCCAGCCGCGCGAACGGCTGGTGCACGGCACGATCACGCTCGACCCGGCGGCGCGCCGCGTGCAGCTGGAAGGCGAGCTGGTGGCGCTGGCGCCGCGCGAATTCGACCTGCTGCACGTGCTGATGCTGGCCGGCGGCCGCGTGCTCACGCGCGAGCAGATCGAGCAGCAGCTCTACGGCTGGGGGCAGGAGATCGACAGCAACAGCATCGAGGTCCACGTGCACCACCTGCGGCGCAAGCTCGGCACGGCGCTGATCCAGACCGTGCGCGGCGTGGGCTACGCGATGGCGCCATGCTGAAGTCGCTGCAGGCCCGGCTGCTGGCGCTGGTGCTGGGCGTGGTGGGCGCGCTGTGGCTGGCGGCCTCGGCCTTCAGCTGGGCCGAGGGGCGCCACGAACTGGACGAGCTGCTCGACGGCCACCTGGCGCAGGGCGCGGCGCTGCTGATCGCGCAGCAGGCCCATGTCGACGACGGCGGCGATGGCGACGACGACACCGCCGAAGACGCCCCGCCGCTGCACCGCTACGCGCCGCGCGTGGCCTTCCAGGTCTGGCACGAAGGCGTGCTCACGCTGCGTTCGGCGAACGCCCCGACCACGCCGCTGGGCCCGCAGGCCGACGGCTTCGCCACCGTGGGCAGCGGCCACGAGGCCTGGCGCGTGTTCGCGGCGCGCGGGCGCGAAGGCGACATCCGCGTCTACGTGGGCGAGCACATCGGCGCCCGTGCCTCGATCCTGGCCGCGGTGATGCGCGGCACCTTCATGCCTCTGGCGGTGGCGCTGCCGCTGCTGGCGCTGCTGGCCTGGGCCGCGGTGCGCGGCGGGCTGGCGCCGCTGCGCCGGCTGGCCGCCGAGCTGGCCGCGCGCGCGCCCGACGCCACCGGCCCGGTGATGCTCAAGAATCCGCCCGCCGAACTGCGCGCGGTGACGGGCGCGCTCGACGGCCTGTTCGCGCGCATCGGCCGCCTGCTCGAACGCGAGCGCCGCTTCACCGCCGACGCCGCGCACGAACTGCGCACGCCCATCGCCGCCATCTCCGCGCAGGCCGAAGTGGCGCTGGCCAGCAACGACGAGGCCGTGCGGCGCCACGCGCTGCAGGCCACGCGCCAGGGCTGCGAGCGCGCGACGCGGCTGGTCGAGCAGATGCTCACCCTCGCGCGGCTGGAGAACGCCGCGCCTGAGCCCGCCGCCGCGGTGGCGCTGGACGCGGTGGCCCGTCGTGTCGTCGCCGACCTGGTGCCGCTGGCACGCGAGCGCCAGGCGCAGGTCGAGCTGGACGCCCCCATGGCCGTGACCGCCCAGGTGAACGAGGCGCTGTTCGGCGTGCTGCTGCGCAACCTGGTCGACAACGCCCTGCGCCACGGCCCGCCCGGAACGCAGGTGGTGGCGCGGCTGGCGCCGGGCTGGTCGCTCGAAGTCGAGGACAGCGGCCCCGGCCTCGACGCCGCCGCGCGCGAACGGCTGGGCGAACGCTTCTTCCGCCCGGCCGGCAGCGAAGGCAGCGGCCTGGGCTGGTCCATCGTGCGCCGCATCGCCGAAGTGCAGGGGCTGAAAGTCGAACTGCTGCCGCCAGGACCGCTGGGCGGCCTGCGCGTGCGTGTGGCGCCGCGCTGAAGGGAGACCACGGACGATGCGCGCAATGGTCCTCGTCGAACCCGGCCGGCCGCTCGTGATGCAGGAGCGCCCGAGGCCCGAGCCGCCGCCCGGCGAGGTGCGCATCCGCGTGCTGGCCTGCGCGGTCTGCCGCACCGACCTTCACGTGGTCGACGGCGAACTGCCGCAGGCCCGCCTGCCGGTGGTGCCCGGCCACGAGGTGGTCGGCGTCGTCGAGGCGCTGGGCGAAGGCGTCACCTCGCTCGCGCTCGGCCAACGTGTCGGCGTGCCCTGGCTCGGCCACACCTGCGGCCATTGCCGCTACTGCGGCAGCGGGCACGAGAACCTGTGCGACACGCCGCGTTTCACCGGCTGCACGCGCGACGGCGGCTTCGCCACCCACCTGCTGGCCGACGCCGCGTTCTGCCTGCCGCTGCCCGAAGGCGACGCGGTGAAGCAGGCGCCGCTGCTGTGCGCCGGCCTCATCGGCTGGCGCACGCTGCGCATGGCAGGCGACGACGCGCGCGTCATCGGCCTCTACGGCTTCGGCGCCGCCGCGCACCTGATCGCGCAGGTGGCTCGCCACGAAGGGCGCGAGGTCTGCGCCTTCACGCGCCGCGGCGACACGGCGAGCCAGGACTTCGCGCGCTCGCTCGGCTGCTTCTGGGCCGGTGGCGCCGAAGACCCGCCGCCCAGGGAACTGGACGCCGCGTTGATCTTCGCCCCCGCGGGCGAACTGGTGCCCGCCGCGCTGGCCACGGTGCGCAAGGGCGGCCGCGTGGTCTGCGGCGGCATCCACATGAGCGACATCCCCTCGTTCGCCTACCGGCTGCTGTGGCAGGAACGGCAGCTCGTCTCGGTGGCCAACCTCACGCGCGAGGACGGCCGGGCGTTCCTGCGCGCCACCGCCGGCATGGCGCTGCAGGTCGAAACCACGACCTACCCGCTGGAGCGCGCCAACGAGGCGCTGGCCGACCTGCGCGCCGGCCGCCTGCAGGGCGCGGCCGTGCTCGTGCCCTGAGCTACAGCTCGTGGCCCGAGCGGTACTCGGGCACCGTGCAGTCCCAGCCGAAACGTTCCTCGATCGCGAGCCGCAATGCATCGGCGGCCACCGGCTCGCCGTGGGTCACGAAGACGCGGCGTGGCGCGCCGGGCATCTGCGCCAGCCAGTCCAGCAGCTGCTGGCGGTCGGCATGGGCCGACAGCATGTCCAGGTTGGACACCTCGGCGCGCACCGGCACGTACTCGCCGAAGATCTTCACCTGCGTCGCGCCACCCACGAGCGCGGCGCCGCGCGTGCCGGCCGCCTGGTAGCCGGCGAAGAGGATGGTGTTGCGCGCGTCGGGCGCGTAGGCCTTCAGGTGGTGCAGCACGCGGCCGCCGGTGGCCATGCCGCTGGCCGAGACGATGACCGAGGGGAAACTCAGGTAGTTGAGCGCCTTCGAGTCCTCGACCGTGTTGACGATGTTGACGTCGCGCCCGAACGCGGCGCATTCGTCGGCCGAGAGGCGGTGCTCGCCGGCATGTTCGCGGTACAGGCGCGAGGCGTCGGCCGCCATCGGGCTGTTCAGGTACACCGGCATGTCGGGGATGCGGCGTGCCGCCTTCAGCCGCGCCAGGCACAGCAGCACGGTCTGCGCGCGGCCCACCGCGAAGGCCGGCACCACGACCACGCCGCCGCGCGCCGCGGTGCGGTTCACCACCGCGGCCAGTTCGTCGAGCACGTTGCCGTCGCGGTGCAGGCGGTCGCCGTAGGTGGACTCGACGACCACCACGTCGGCCGCCGGCGGCGGTGCCGGCGGGCGCATCAGCAGGTCGTCGTCGCGGCCCAGGTCGCCGGAGAAGAGCAGCCGCTGGCCGCCCCAGCCGACCAACACGCTGCACGCGCCCAGGATGTGGCCGGCCCCCTGCAGCCGCCAGGACCAGCCGGGCCAGTGCCCGATGTCGGTGTCCAGCGGCAGCGCCTGGAAGCGCTTCAGGGCGTCGCGCGCGTCCTCCTCGGTGTACAACGGCAGGGCCGGGTGGTGCTTGCTGCGGCCGTGGCGGTTCAGGAACTCGGCCTCTTCCTCCTGCAGGCGACCGGCGTCGGGCAGCAGCAGGCCGGCCAGTTCACGCGTCGCCTCGCTGCAGAACACCGGGCCGCGGAAGCCCGTCTTGACCAGCCGCGGCACGTAGCCGCTGTGGTCCACGTGGGCATGCGTCAGCAGCACGGCATCGATCTTGGCCGGTGCCAGCGGCAGCTCGTCCCAGTTGCGCAGACGCAGCTGCTTCAGGCCCTGGAACAGGCCGCAGTCCACCAGCAGCTGCCGGCCGCCGTGGTCCAGCAGGTACTTGGAACCGGTGACGGTGCCGGTGGCGCCGAGGAATTCGATCCGCATGCGCCATTCTCGTCCCGCGCGACACTGGAGCCATGTCCTCACGCCGGGCGCGGCTTGACTGCGGTCAAGCGGGGGCCAACGCGCGCGGGCCCATCATGCTCCGCAACTTCAGGAACCGGGAGGACCCGTGACCATCCGCTACCTCGACCGCCTGCTCGCCCCTGCCTCGGTGGCCGTGTTCGGCGCCTCCGAAAGGCCCGGCAGCGTGGGCGCCACGCTCTGGCGCAACCTGCGCGCCGGCGGCTTCCGCGGCCCGCTCTACGCGGTGAACCCGAAGCACGACACGATCGACGGCACGCGCGCCTGGCGCAGCGTGGCCGAACTGCCTTCGGTGCCCGACCTCGCGGTCATCTGCACGCCGCCGGCCACCGTGCCCGGTCTCGTGGCCGAGCTCGGCGTGGCCGGCACGCGCGCCGCGATCATCGTGACCGCGGGCCTCTCGAAGGACGACAAGCAGGCCGTGCTGGACGCCGCGCGCCCGCACGTGCTGCGCCTGCTGGGGCCCAACTGCATCGGCTCGATGAGCCCGCCGATCGGCCTCAACGCCACCTTCGCGCACACCGACGCGCTGCCCGGCAGCCTGGCCTTCGTCTCGCAGTCGGGCGCGCTGGTGACGGCGGTGCTGGACTGGGCGAAGAGCCGCGGCATCGGCTTCTCGCACCTGGTCTCGCTGGGCGAGCACGTGGACATCGACTTCGGCGACCTGCTCGACCACCTGGCCAACGACGCCGCCACGCGCGCGATCCTGCTCTACGTGGAGTCGGTGACGGCGCCGCGCAAGTTCATGTCGGCGGCGCGCGCGGCGGCGCGCAACAAGCCGGTCATCGTGGTCAAGGCCGGGCGCGCCGGCAACGGCGTGAAGGCGGCCGCTTCGCACACCGGCGCGCTCGCGGGGTCCGACATCGTCTACGACGCCGCGATCCGGCGCGCCGGCATGCTGCGCGTGGACACGCTGCAGGAACTCTTCACCGCCGCCGAGACGCTGGCCCGCTTCGGCGGCAACCACAGCGAGACGCTCACCGTGCTCACCAACGGCGGCGGTGCCGGCGTGATGGCGGCCGACGCCGCGGCGCGCGAAGGCGTGGCGCTGGCCGAGCCCTCGGCCGCGCTGCTGGCACGGCTGGACGCCGCCCTGCCCTTCAACTGGTCGCGCGCGAACCCGATCGACATCATCGGCGACGCCCCGGTCGAGCGCTACACGGCCGCGCTCTCGGCGCTGCTGGCCGACGAGGCCGCGGGCGCGGTGCTCTTCATGCACGCGCCCACCGCCATCGTGCGCAGCGACGACATCGCGCGCGCCTGCGTGCCCATCCTGCGCGAGCACCCTTCGCGCGTCATGGGCTGCTGGCTGGGCGACGCCGCGGTGGCCGACGCGCGGCGCCTGTTCGTCGCCGCCGGCGTGCCCGACTTCGCGACCCCCGAGGAAGCCGTGCACGCCTTCGGCCTGCTGCAGACCTACCGGCGCAACCAGGCCCAGCTGCTGGAGACGCCCGACGAGAGCGAGAACCCGCCGCCCGACCTGGCGGCGGCGCGCAAGCCCTTCGAGGCCGCGCTCGCCGAAGGGCGCGAATGGCTGTCGGAAGCGGAAGCGAAGGCGGTGCTGCAGGCCTACGGCATCCCGGTGGTGCCCACGGTGCTGGCGCCGCCAACGCCCGAAGGCGCGGTGGCGGCGGCGGCCGGGCTGCCACGGCCGCTGGCGCTGAAGATCGTCTCGCCGGAGATCACGCACAAGTCCGACGCCGGCGGCGTGCGCCTGGGGCTGGCCGACGACGCCGCGCTGGCCGCGGCGGCACGCGAGATGCTGGAGCGCGTGGCCCGTGCGCGCCCGGACGCGCGCCTCACCGGCTTCACGGTGCAGGCCATGGTGCACCGGCCGCACGCGCACGAGATCATCGTCGGCGCCAGCATCGACAGCGTCTTCGGCCCGGTGATCCTGTGCGGCGAAGGCGGCACCGCGGTGGAGGTGACGGCCGACCACGCGATCGCGCTGCCGCCGCTCAACCGCAGCCTGGCGCGCGAGATGGTCTCGCGCACGCGCATCTCGCGCCGGCTCGCCGGTTACCGCGACCGGCCGCCGGCGCGCACCGACAAGCTGCACGACGCGCTGATCGCCGTCTCGCAGATGCTGGCCGACCTGCCGCAGCTGGCCGAGCTCGACATCAACCCGCTCTGGCTGGACGAGGACGGCGCCCTCGCGCTCGACGCGCGCATCCGCGTCAGCAAGGTGCCCGTGGCCGGCGCCGAGCGCTTCGCGATCCGGCCCTACCCCAAGGGCCAGGTGCAGACGCTCACCTGGGCCGGGCGCGAGATCACCGTGCGGCCGATCCGCCCCGAAGACGAGGCGCAGCACCGCCGCTTCCTCGAGCGGCTGGACCCCGAGGACGTGCGCATGCGCGTCTTCTACACGCGGCGCGAGCTGCCGCATTCCGAGCTGGCGCGGCTGACGCAGATCGACTACGACCGCGAGATGGCCTTCATCGCCGAGGCGCCGGCCACCGAAGGCGAGGCCGAGACGCTGGGCGTGGTTCGCGCGGTGGCCGACCCCGACAACGTGGAGGCCGAGTTCGCGATCATCGTGCGCAGCGACCTGAAGGCGAAGGGACTCGGCAGCCTGCTGCTGCGCCGGCTGGAGGACTACCTGCGCAGCCGCGGCACCTCGCGCCTGGCCGGCCAGGTGCTGCGCGAGAACGCGGCCATGCTGGACCTGGCGCGCCACCTGGGCTTCGAGGTCGTCGACGACGGCAGCGACGCCGAGGTGCTGCGCCTCGTGAAGCCGCTCGCCGGCTGACACGAAGTCACGTTTCTTGAACGAGGTCAAGGAAGGTGGCCCCCCTGGCGCGTTTAAGATATCTGTGTTGTATATCTTTACTCCCGCAGGAGGACTACATGGCAACCCCGGGCAGGCTCTGGCGATGGCTGGGCCTCATCTTCGTGCTGTCGTTCGGTGCATTGGGCTACCTCGGATGGCAGATCTACCTGAGCGCACCGCCAATCCCCAAGGCGGTCGTCACCACCGGCGGCGAGACCGTCTTCACCGGCGAGCAGATCCAGGCCGGCCAGCAGGCGTGGCTGTCGGCCGGCGGCCAGCAGCTGGGCACCGTCTGGGGCCACGGCAGCTACGTCGCCCCCGACTGGTCGGCCGACTGGCTGCACCGTGAAGCGACCGCGCTGCGCGCCACGCTGGGCAGCGACGAGGCGGTGCAACGCGAGATGCGCCGCAACACCTACGACGACGCGCGCGGCACGGTCACCGTGAGCGAGGCGCGCGCGCAGGCCATCCGCGAGACCGCCAAGCACATCGACCAGCTATTCGGCAGCGACCCCGCGCTGGAGACGCTGCGCGACCAGTACGCGATGCGCGACGACGCCCTGCCCGCCCCCGCCGACCGCCAGGCGCTGGCCGCTTTCTTCTTCTGGTCTTCGTGGGCCGCCGCGACCGACCGCCCGGGCGACACCGGCCTGTCGTACACCAGCAACTGGCCGCACGAGCCGCTGGTGGGCAACACGATGACCGGCACCGCCGCGATGTGGTCGATGGTCAGCATCGTGCTGCTGATCGCCGGCGTCGCCGCCATGCTGTGGTTCCACGGTTCGCACAAGGAAGAGCCCGACCCCGAGCTGCCGGCCACCGACCCGCTGCTGGGCGCGGTGCCGACGCCTTCGATGAAGGCCACGCGCAAGTACTTCTTCGCCGTCGTCGGCCTGATCCTGCTGCAGATCGGCATGGGTGCCATCACCGCGCACTTCGCGGTCGAGGGGCGCGCCTTCTTCGGCCTGCCGCTGGGCGAACTGCTGCCCTACGTGGTGAGCCGCACCGTGCACACCCAGGTGGGCGTGTTCTGGATCGCCACCGCCTGGCTGGCCACCGGCCTGTACGTGGCGCCGCTGCTGTCGGGCAAGGAACCGAAGCTGCAGAAGCTGGGCGTGGACGTGCTGTTCTGGGCCCTCATCGCCATCGTCGTCGGCAGCACCGCCACCGGCTGGCTGGGCACGCTGCAGCGTCGCGGCGTCGACTTCTCGTTCTGGATCGGCAACCAGGGGCTGGAATTCACCAGCATGGGCCGCGTCTGGCAGATCCTGCTCTTCGTCGGCCTGCTGTTCTGGCTGTTCCTTCTCGGCCGTGCCCTCTGGCCGGCACTGAAGAAGCCTTCGGAGACGCGCGGCCTGATCGCGATGGTGTTCCTCTCGGCCACCTGCATCGGCGGCTTCTACAGCACCTCGCTGTTGTGGGGCCAGCACACGCACTACTCGATGATCGAGTACTGGCGCTGGTGGCTGGTGCACCTGTGGGTGGAAGGCTTCTTCGAGGTCTTCGCCACCGCCGTCGTCGCGCTGATCTTCACCAAGCTGGGCCTGGTGCGCGCCGCGAGCGCCAACCGCGCCATCGTCGCCGAGACCATCGTCTTCCTGTTCGGCGGCATCCTGGGCACGCTGCACCACCTGTACTGGACCGGCACGCCGACCTCGGTGATCGCCGTCGGCGCCGTGTTCTCGGCGCTGGAAGTGGTGCCGCTCACGCTGATCGGCCTGGAAGCGCTGCAGACCTGGCGCCGTGCCCAGGGCGCGCCCTGGCTGGCCGCCTACAAGTGGCCGGTGGCCTGCTTCGTGGCCGTGGGCTTCTGGAACACGGTGGGCGCAGGCCTGCTGGGCTTCGCGATCAACCCGCCCGCCTCGCTGTACTACGTGCAGGGCCTGAACATGACCCCGGCGCACGGCCACGCGGCGCTGTTCGGCGTCTACGGCATGCTGGGCATCGGCCTCATGCTGTTCTGCCTGCGCGGGCTGTACATGCGCCACCTGCACGCCGACCGCCTGCTCAAGCCCGCCTTCTGGGGCCTGAACATCGGCCTGGCGATGATGGTCTTCATGTCGCTGCTGCCGGCCGGCATCTACCAGGCCGCCGCCGCCATCGACAAGGGCCTGTGGTACGCCCGCTCGCCCGAGATCATCCACGGCAAGGTCATGGAAGCGCTGGTCTGGCTGCGCGTGCCGGGTGACCTGGTGTTCGCCGCCGGCGCGCTGTTCCTGGCCGTCTACGCGCTGCGCCTGCTGGCCCGGCCAGCCGCCGTAACCACCCCGGTCGCGCCGGTCGTGAGCGCCGCGTTCAGACGCTGATCTGAGTTTTCTCAACCGCGGAGGCCCCGGCATCGCCTGCGATGCCGGGGCCTCCGGCTTTGCGGGCCTACGATGCGCGCACGGGTCGTGAACGATGCACCGCCGTTCGGCGGCACCTGAGGGGGCAGGCCTTCAGCCCCGGCCTCCAGGGCCGATGGACGATGGGCCGACGCCCCGGAACCGACCCGACCCTGCGCCCATGTCTGACCTCGCCCAACCCGCCACCGACGCCTGCGACGAGGCCCTGAGCCTGCTGCTCGCCGATGGCGCCGCGGCGGCACGCCTGGCCGCCGGCGCGTTGCGCGGCGCCGGCTCCGACGCGGCGCTGGCCGCGCGCGCGCACGCGGTGCTGGCCTGCTACGAACTGCGCGAAGGCACGCTCGAAGCCGGCCTGCGCGAACTTCAGGCGGCACGCGAATGCCTCGCGCAGGCGCCGGCTCACCGGCGCGCGGCCTGGCTGGTCGAGCAGACGCAATCGCTGGCGCTGCGGCGCGAAGGCCGGCTGGCCGAAGCGGAAGCGCTGCTGCTGCCGCTGCACGCCCGCGCGGCCGATCGCAGCCCGACCGAGGCCTACCTGACGGCGGCCTCGCTGGCGATCGTGCAGTCGATGCGCGGCCAGGACGACGCCGCGCTCGACACCTTCCACCAGGCCGTGATGCTGGCGCGCCTGAGCGGCGTCGACAGCCTGCTGGTGAACGCGCTCAGCAACCTGGGCAGCTTCCAGACCGACCTGTACAACCTGGAAGACGCGCGCCCGATGCTGGAGGAGTGCCTGCAGGGCGCCTTGCGGCTGGGCTCGCGCCGGCAGGTCGTCTACGCGGCAGGCAACCTGGTGCAGTGCCTGTGCCTGCTGGGCGAATCGGAGCACGCGCTGGCGGTGGCGCGTGAGCACCTGATCCCGAACGAGCGTGCCGACGACCCGGCCGCGATGCGGCGCGACGAGGACATCGCCCACGCGCTGCTGGACAACGGCCTGGTCGACGAAGCCGAGGCGCGGCTGGGCGGCCCGGCGCTGGCCGACCCGCTGAGCAACGAGCTCGACACGGTGCGCGTGTGGCTGCTCGCCCGCGTGCGGTTGGCGCGCGGCGACGCCGCGGAGGCGCTGCGCCTGTGCCAGGCGCAGCAGTCGCGGCTGGACGCGCAGGCCGAGGCCAGCACCGTGGCCGCCGACCGCGTGAACCTGCTGCGCCTGACGGCCCAGGCCGCGCGCGAATGCGGCGACCACGCGCTCGCCTGCGGCCTGCTGGAGCAGGCCTTCGCGGTCCACGAGCGGCTGCTCGGCCGCGCCGCCCGCGCGCGCCGCATCAGCGTGCAGGTGGCGCACCGCCTGCGCCAGGCCGAATGGGAGCGTGACGCCGCGCGCCACCTGGCCGCGCGCCTGGAAACGCTGAACGCTTCGCTGCAGGCGCAAGTGGCCGAGAACGAACGCCTGCAGGCGCGGCTGCGGATGCAGGCGATCGAGGACCCGCTGACGGGCCTGCCGAACCGCCGCCACCTCTTCGACGCCGGTGCGGCGCTGCTGTCGCTGATGCAGCGGCGCAGCGAGCCGGTGGCCGCCGCCATCGTCGACCTGGACCATTTCAAGCAGGTGAACGACCTCTACGGCCACGACGCCGGCGACCAGGTGCTGCGCGCCTTCGCCGAACTGGTGCGCCACGAGACGCGCGCCGGCGACGTGGTGTGCCGCTACGGCGGCGAGGAATTCGTGCTGCTGCTGCCCGGCGCGGGACCGGCGGGTGCCGCGGTACGCCTGCAGGCGCTGCTGGACCGCTTCACGGGCCTGCGCTTCACCGACGGCGAGGGGCGCGCGTTCCGCTGCAGCTTCTCGGCCGGCGTCGCCGCCTGGGACGGCGAGCAGGAACGGCTGGAGTCGCTGCTGGCGCGCGCCGACGCGGCGCTCTACGCCGCCAAGTCGGCTGGCCGCGCCAGCGTGCTGCAGCACGACACCTGAACGGCCTTCAGCGAGCGCCCAGCACTTCCGATTCCGGCCGCGCGAGCAGATCGCGCAGCAACGGCGGCGCGAAGCGGCGCGGCACCGTGATGGCGTAGAAGTTCTCGTAAAGGTCGGGCACCACCGCGTGTTCCACCAGCGTGCCGCTGCGCAGTTCGTCGCGCACGACCACGCTGGGCACCAGGGCCACGCCGCCGGCGTCGCGCGCCAGCAGGCGCAGGAGCGCCATGTCGTCGACCTCGGCCTTGAGCGTGTAGCGCACGCCGAGCTGTTCGCACAGCAGGTCGAAGCCGGCGCGGATGTCGCTGTCGCGTCCCGGCAGCAGCATCGGCACCTCGGCCAGGTCGTCGGGGAAGCGGAAGGCACGCCGGCGCTTCGACGGCCGGCCCACCAGGCTCACCGGCTGGTGCGCGATGCGGCGGCAGCGCCAGGGCTCGTCGGCGCTGCCGTGCACGCGGCGGTTCGACAGCACGAGGTCGAGCGTGTGGACGCGCAGCCGCGGCAGCAAGTCGGCCAGGCCGCCGGACTGCAGCGCCAGCTCGACGTCGTCGCGGCCCAGCAGCGGCGCGAGGAAGTTCTCCTGGAAGTTGCGCGACAGCGTGGCCACGGCACCGATGCGCAGCACCTGCCGCATCGCGCGCCGCCCTTCGCGCAGCACCGAGACCAGCTCGGTGCCGGCGGCGAAGATCGTCTCGGCGTAGCCGAGCGCGACATGGCCGGCCTCGGTCAGGCGCAGCGCGCGCGCCTGGCGCTCGAACAGCGGCTGGCCGAGCGCGTCTTCCAGCGCGCGCACCTGGGTCGACAGCGCCGAGGGCGACACGTGCAGTCGCTCGGCCGCACGCGTCAGGTGGCTTTCCTTCGCGACCGCCCAGAAGGCGTGCAGGTGCAGGTAGTTGAGCCTTGCCATGTTCAGTTCCAGAGAACGAATCGTGCTGAACATTGAATTTTACGAACACGGGGAAAACCGCGAGCATTCCGTCCCATGGAGCGCCTTGCGATGCTTTCCCACCTGCAGCGGCTCGAGGCCGAGGCGATCCACGTGATGCGCGAGGTCGTCGCCGAGGCGGACAAGCCCGTCATGCTCTACAGCATCGGCAAGGACTCGACGGTGATGCTGCACCTGGCCATGAAGGCGTTCTGGCCTGCACCGCCACCCTTCCCGCTGCTGCACATCGACTCCACCTGGGAGTTCCGCGAGATGTACGCCATGCGCGAGCAGGTGGCGCAGCGCTACGGGGTGCGCGTGATCGTGCACCACAACCCGGAGGCGGTGGCGCGCGGCATCAACCCGTTCGACCACGGAAGCGAGATCCACACCGACCTCTGGCGCACGCAGGGCCTGAAGCAGGCACTGGACGCGCACGGCTTCGACGCCGCCTTCGGCGGCGGCCGCCGCGACGAGGAGAAGAGCCGCGCCAAGGAGCGCATCTTCAGCTTCCGCACCGCGCAGCACCGCTGGGATCCGAAGAACCAGCGCCCCGAACTCTGGCGCCTCTACAACGGCCGCAAGCACAAGGGCGAGTCGATCCGCGTGTTCCCGATCTCCAACTGGACCGAGCTCGACATCTGGCAGTACATCTGGCTGGAGAAGATCCCGATCGTCCCGCTCTACCTGGCCGCGGAGCGCCCGGTGGTCGAACGCGACGGCACGCTCATCATGGTCGACGACGAGCGCATGCCGCTGCGGGCCGGCGAGCGGCCCGAGCGGCGCATGGTCCGCTTCCGCACGCTGGGCTGCTACCCGCTGACGGGCGCCGTGGACTCGCAGGCCCGCACGCTGCCCGACGTGATCCAGGAAATGCTGCTGGCCCGCACCAGCGAACGCCAGGGCCGGGTGATCGACCGCGACGGCGCCGCCTCGATGGAACGGAAGAAGCAGGAAGGCTATTTCTGAGCCTGCCGCCCGGCCACGCACGCTGTTCATTCAGGAGATACGTTCATGGAGTTGATCCCCTCGCCGACTCTCGCGGCGGCTCTCGCACCCGCCCTGCTGATGGCGGCGGCAATCGCGCCGCCGCTGTGGCCCGCCACGCGCGAGTCCGCGGCCTGGCGCACCTTCGGCCTGCTGGCCGCCGCGGCCTGGGTCTGCGCGCTCGCGGCGCTGGCGCTGCGGTGGGCCGGCTCGCCGAACGCTGAATCGCGCCTTCCCGGGCTGGCCACCAGCGGCGCGGGCGCCTGGATGGCGCTGCTGGTGCAGTCGCTGGGCCTCGTGATCGGCGCGTTCTCGGCCCGCTACCTGCAAGGCGAGCCACACCAGCGGCGCTACCTGTCGGCGTTCGCCGCCGTGCTGGCGGCGGTGCACCTGCTGCTGCTGGCCGACCACTGGCTGGTGCTGATCGCCGCCTGGGCCGCGGTCGGCGTCGCACTGCAGAGACTGCTGTGCTTCTATCCGGAGCGCGCGTTCGCGCTGCTGGCGGCGCACAAGAAGCGCCTCGCCGACCGCCTGGCCGACCTGCTGCTGCTGGCCGCCGCCGGCCTGGCCTGGGCCGAGGTGGGCAGCGGTTCGCTGACCGAACTGTTCCGTCACGCGGCGCAGGGCGCAGCCTCGCCGTTGCTGCAGGGCAGCGCCGTCTGCCTGGTGCTGGCGGTGGTGCTGCGCACGGCGCTCCTGCCCGTGCATGGCTGGCTGATCCAGGTGATGGAAGCGCCGACGCCAGTGTCGGCGCTGCTGCACGCGGGCGTGGTGAACCTGGGCGGCTTCCTGCTCATCCGCTTCGCGCCCCTGCTCGAGACGGCGCCGGCGGCGCGCTGGCTGCTGATCGGCTTCGGCCTGGGCACCGCGCTGCTCGCCGGACTGGTGATGCTGACGCGGGTGTCGATCAAGGTGCGGCTCGCGTGGTCCACGGTGGCGCAGATGGGCTTCATGGTGCTCGAGTGCGGGCTCGGCCTGTACACGCTGGCGGCGCTGCACCTGATCGGCCATTCGCTCTACAAGGCGCATGCCTTCCTGGCAGCCTCGTCGGTCGTGCGGCAGAGCCGGCTGCAGGCGATGCGCGACGGTGCCGCGCCTTCGCTGGCCGTGATGGCGGCGGCGCCGCTGCTGTCGCTGGCGATCGTGGCCGGCATCCAGGGGGCCCTGGGCAGCCACGCCTGGCCCTGGTGGTGGAGCGGCGTGCTCGCGCTGGCCTGGGCGCCGCTGCTGTGGGCGCCCGGCGCTCGCACGCGGCTGGCCGCGGGCGCCGCCCTGGCGGGTGCCTTCACCCTCGCGGCGCTCGCGGTGCATGCGCTGCCGCTGGGGGTGAGCGACCGGCCCGATCACGCGGCCGGCGCGGTCGCGCTGGCCGGCATGGCCGCGCTGTACCTGTGCCTGGTGCTGATCCAAGCCCGGCCGCAGCGCCTGGCCACCTGGCGCCGCTGGAGCTACGCCGGCTTCTACGTCGACGAGTTCTACACCCGCGCCGCCCTGCGCCTGTGGCCCGCGCGCTGGACGCCGGCATCGCAGCACGGCGTGCCCGCGCAGCCGGGCGGCCTGGCGGCGCTGGCCACGGACTGATCACCGTCCAGGAGACCCGAATGACCACCGTTCTCGAAAAGCCCCAAGCCCCGGCGCAGGCCGCCGACCGCGGCGCCGCCTGGACCGCGCGCGTCGAAGCCGCCTGCGAGCAGGCCTGCCGTGCCATCGCACCGTCCTGGCCGCTGGACCGCGCCATCGCCGTCAATCCGCACTGGGCGCGCATCGGCCGGCCCGTGCGTGACGTGGCCGCTCGCATGGCCGTGCTGGCGGGCATGCGCGTGTTCCCGCCGCGGCCGGAAATCCAGCAGGCGTGGCAGTCCGGCCGCATCGCACCGGCCGACCTTACCGAAGCGCTGGCGCTGCTGGCGGACGGCGGCGGCGCCCTCACGCCCGCCGCCTGCGTGCAGGCACTGGAGCGGGCACCGGCGCTGCCGCAACTGCCGCTGCTCATCGACGTGCTCGACGACGACCCGGCACGCCACGCGCGGCTCTCGTGGCGGCAGGCCATCACGCACCAGGTGAGCCAGACCTGCGCCGCCTATTTCGACCACCAGCAGGCCGACTGGCAGCCCGAGCGCGCCGACGGCCTCTACGCCTTCTGGCGCGACACGCTCACGCACGACCACGGCATCGGCGTGCTGATGGGCCTGCCCGACCTCGCACGCCGGCTCGACGCGCTGCCGCGCACGCGGCGCGACGCCGAGTGCTGGGTGCTGGAGCGCCTGGGCCTGCCCGAAGCGGTGTGGGCGGATTACCTCGAGGCGGTGCTGCTCACGGTGCAGGGCTGGGCCTCGTGGTGCGCCTATCTGGGCTGGCAGGCCGGGCTGGAAGGCCGCCGCGACGACCACCTGCGCGACCTGCTGGCGGTGCGGCTGGCCTGGGGCGCGATCCTGCTGGAATGCAAGGACGACGCCGCTTCGAATCGCGCCTTCGCGGCGCTGCGCGCCGAATGGAGCCGCGCGCCGGCGCTGATCGAACAGGCCGGCGAGGCGCTGCGCGTCGACGAAGCCTGGCAGCTCGCGCTGGAGGCGGGCTACCAGCGCGAACTGGCGGCGCGGCTGCGCGCGGCCGTGCCGCAGCCGGGCGCGCCGGTGGAGGTCCAGGCGGCCTTCTGCATCGACGTGCGCAGCGAGCCGATCCGCCGCGCGCTGGAAGCGGTGTGGCCCGCCGTCCAGACGGTCGGCTTCGCCGGCTTCTTCGGCCTGCCGGCGGCCTACACGCCGCTGGCCACGGGCGCCCGGCGGCCGCAGCTGCCAGGCCTGCTGGCGCCGGCGATGGAGGTGACCGACGTCGTCGAGCCCGCCGAGGGCCCGGCCCGCCCCGACCTGCAGGACGCCGCACGCCAGGCGCGGCAACATCGCTTCGCGGCGGCCGACGCCTGGCAGGCCCCCGGGCGCTGGCCGGGAGCCGCGTTCTCGTTCGTCGAAGCGGCCGGCCTCGGCTACCTGGGAAAGTTGGCGCAATGGATGCGGCCTTCGACGCGCGCCCGCGAACGCGACGACCTGGACGGCCTGCCGGCGCGCTACCGGCCGCTGTGCCGGCCCGCACTCGCCGGACTCGATGCCGATGCGCGCACGGCGCTGGCCGCCCGTGTGCTGCACGCGATGGGCCTGGACCGCGACCTCGCCCCGCTGGTGCTGCTGGTCGGCCACGGCAGCCAGAGCCTCAACAACGCGCAGGCCGCGGCGCTGGACTGCGGTGCCTGCTGCGGCCAGACCGGCGAGGTGAACGCGCGCGTGCTGGCGCGCCTGCTCAACGACCCGCAGGTGCGCCGCGGGCTGGCCGAACGCGGCATCCAGGTTCCGGCGGAGACCGTGTTCGTGGCGGCGCTGCACAACACCACCACCGACGAGATCGAAGGCTTCGACCTCGACCTGCTGCCCGCGCCGGCCCGCGCCCGCTGGGACCGGCTGCAGACCGTGTTCGCCCATGCCGGCGACCAGGTGCGGCGCGAGCGTGCCGCGCGGCTGGGCCTGGACCCGCGCGCCGGCCACGCGCGCCTGCTGGAGACGCTGCGCCGGCGCGCCAACGACGGCGCCCAGACGCGGCCGGAGTGGGGGCTGGCGGGCAACGCCAGCTTCCTGATCGCGCCGCGCCACCGCAGCCGCGGCCTGGTGCTGGACGGCCGCGCCTTTCTGCACGACTACGACGCCGCGCACGACGCCGACGGCAGCGTGCTCGAGCTGCTGATGACGGCGCCGATGCTGGTCACGCACTGGATCAACTGGCAGTACCACGCCTCGACCTGCGAACCCGACCGCCTGGGCAGCGGCAACAAGCTGCTGCACAACGTGGTCGGCGGCACGGTCGGCGTCTTCGAAGGCAACGGCGGCGACCTGCGCATCGGCCTCGCGCGCCAGTCGCTGCACGACGGCAGGCGCTGGGTGCACGAACCGCTGCGGCTGACGGTGGTGATCGACGCGCCGGCCGAACGCATCGAAGGCGTGATCCGGCGCCACGAGGTCGTGCGCCAGCTGGTGGACCATGCGTGGCTGCACCTGTGGCGCTTCGGCGAGAGCGGGCTCGAGCGCTACGCACGCGGCCGCTGGGAACCGCTGGCAAGGTCCGGTGCCTGAGCGCGTCTTGCCCGTCTTCAGTGCCGGCGCACCGCCCGCCAGGCCGCCACCGCCGAGGCCAGCGCCAGCAAGCCGATCCCTGCCACCGCGGCGGCATAACTGCCCGTGGCGTCGAACAGCCGCCCGGCCGCCCAGGGGCCGACGAGGTTGCCGAGGGCCGCGCCGGTGTAGAGCGTGCCGATGATCGACGACACCGCGCGCGCGCCGAAGAAGTCCATGCACAGCGCCGGCATCAGCGAGACGCTGCCCCCGTAGCTCAAGCCCATCCACAGCGCGAAGACGGCGAAGGTGGCGTAGTCGCGCGCCAGCCACCACAGCCCCATCGAAGCGCCGAGCGAGGCCATCACCCCGACCAGCGTCGGCCCGCGGCCGACGCGGTCGGCCACCGCGCCGATCACCAGGCGCCCGGCGAGGCTGCCGATGCCGATGAGGCCCACGAGCCCGACCGCCCGTGCCTCCGCGACGCCGAGATCGCGCGCCGAAGCCGACAGGTGCGCGAACGGCACGAACATGGCGGGCGCGCCGAGCAGGCACATCAGGTAGAGCCACAGGAAGCGCCGGCTGCGCAGCGCTGTCCAGAGCGGCGTGCCGGGCACCTGCCCGCCCGCCGGGCGGGTGGCCGCAGGCGCGCGGCGCAGGTGCAGTGTCGAAGTCAGGCCGACGAGGACGACGGCCGCGGTCATCGCCACCATCGCGCCGCGCCACTGCCAGGTGGCGATGGCGGCGGCGGCGGCCAGCGGCCCGACCAGCGTGCCGGCACCGATGCCCGCGCTGGCGATGCCGGCAGCCAGCCCGCGCCGGCGCGTGAACCACGGCTGCACGCAGCCGATGGCCGGCGTGT
>CAYVXO010000082.1:0-23702 GCA_964454485.1 uncultured Rubrivivax sp. | reverse complement strand
GCGATCGTTCGGCGCAGCATGCAAAGACTGGGTGGCAAGGTGTCCGTGGTTTCTGCACGCGGCCGCGGCTCGCGCTTCGAGCTGCTGCTGCCGGCCACCTTGCGCTGCCCCGCGCCGCTGCCCGAAGCCGAAGCCGGCGCCGTGGTGCCCGACCTGGCGCCGCTGGCGCGCCGGCGCGTGCTGCTGATCGACGACGACCCCATGGTGCGCGAGGCCACCGCACAGCTGCTGCGCACCTGGAACGTGGACCTGCGCTGCGCCCCTGGCCCGCAGGCCGTGGCCGAATTGGCCGGCGCGGACTGGCAGCCGGAACTCCTGCTGTGCGACCAGCGCCTGCCCGGCGCCGACGACGGCCTGGCGGTGCTGGCGCAGCTTCAGGAGCGCTGGCCCGACAGCGCCGCCGTGCTGCAGACCGGCGAGCCGCCCGAGCGCGTGCGCGCGCAGGCCGAAAGTGCCGGCTACCCGGTGCTCTACAAGCCGGTGGCGCCAGCCCTGCTGGCCAGCACGCTGCGCGCGCTGCTGCCGGTGCGCGCGGAAGGCGGTGCGGTGCGCGCATGAGCATCCTCATCGTCGACGACCATCCGCTCACCTGCCGCGGCTTGGCGGCCCTGCTGCAGGGGGCCGGGCCGGGGCCGGTGCACTGCGTTCATTCGGCGGCCGAAGCGCTGGCGCGGCTGGAGCAGGGGCCACCGCCGGACTGGGTGTTCCTGGACATGAATCTGCCCGACGACCCTCAGCGCATGCTGTTCACGCGACTGTGCGCGCCGCCCTGGCCCGCGCGCACGGTGCTGTTGTCTGCCGAGGTGCCGCAGGCGCTGGTGCATGCCGGGCTGGGCGCGGGCATGCGCGGCTTCATTCCGAAGTCGGCCGAACCCGAAAGGGTGCTGGAAGGCTTTGCCGCCATCCGCGCCGGCCAGGTGTGGCTGCCACCTGGGCTGGCCGAAGCGCTGGCCGCGCGCGCACCCGACACTGCCGGTGGGCGCGGCCTTTCGCCGCGCCTGCGCGAAGTGCAGGCGCGCGTGCTGCGCGGCGCTTCGAACAAGGCCATCGCGCGCGAGTTCGGCATTTCCGAGCACACGGTGAAGGAGTACATGTCCTCCATCCTGGCCTTCCACGGCGTCAGCAACCGGCTCGAACTGGTATTGCGCCTGGGCGCTGGGTGAACGAGAAGGGCTACTTCAGGTCGCCGTCGATGTAATACCAGCGGCCGCCCTCGCGCACGAAGCGGCTCGTCTCGTGCAGCCGGTGCGCGCGGCCGCCGAGCTTGCTGCGGGCGACGAACTCCACCGTCGCGCGGTCCCCTTCGGCCACGTGGCGGCGCACCTCCAGCCCCAGCCACTTCACGCCCGGTTCCACTTCCACCGAAGGCGGCCGCGTGCTGGCGTGCCAGGTGGCGAGCACGTAGTCCATGCGGCCGGTGGCGTAGGCGCTGTAGCGCGAGCGCATCAGCGCTTCCGCCGACGGCGCCGGCTCGCCCGCGTGCCAGCGGCCGCAGCAGCCCTCGTACGCGGCGCCGCTGCCGCAGGGACAGGCGTTCACAGGTCCAGCTCCCAGTTCTCGCCGACGAGCCGGTGGCCGAAGCTTTCGTGTTCCTCGCTCGCCACCAGCCGGTAGCCGGCCTTCGCGTAGATGCCGCGTGCGGCCAGCAGCACGCGGTTGGTCCACAGGCGGACGCGGCGGTAGCCGGCCTGCCGGGCGAAGTCGTGGCAGGCCTCGACCAG
The DNA here is from genome assembly GCA_964454485.1 of uncultured Rubrivivax sp. Classification (GTDB taxonomy): domain Bacteria; phylum Pseudomonadota; class Gammaproteobacteria; order Burkholderiales; family Burkholderiaceae_C; genus Rubrivivax. The sequence continues at coordinate 21,981 of CAYVXO010000082.1, read as the reverse complement.
CCGCTTGCCCAGGCCCAGGCCGCGCGCCTCGGGCTCGATCAGCAACAGGCGCAGCTGCGCCACGCCGGGGTCGGGCGTGCCGCTCGACTCGTCGCGCGCCTGCACCAGGAACACGCAGCCCAGCGGCCGGCCGGCACGCTCGGCGATCCAGCAGGCTTCGCGCGCGGAGTCGAAGCGGTCGACGAAGTCGGCCGCGATGCGCGCCACCAGCGCCTCGAAGCGCCAGTCCCAGCCGAACTCCTGCGCGTAGAGCGCGCCGTGGCGCGAGACGACCCAGCCCATGTCGCCGGGGCGGGGCGGGCGAAGCACGATGTCGTGGTCCATGCGCCAAGCCTACACTCGGCGCAAAGGAGACCGAAGAGATGCTCGACCCCCAGGCCCGCGCGCTGCTGAACCTGATGATCGAACGCCAGGTGCCCGCCGTGCACACGCTCAGCGCCACCGAGGCGCGCCGCATGTACCTGGAGCGGCGCGGCTTCACCCAGCCCGCGCCGCAGCCGCTGGCCGAGGTGCGCGACCTGGCCACCGAAGGCGGCGTTCCGCTGCGCCTGTACCGCCCGGCGGCCGGCACGCTGCCGCTGCTGGTGTACTTCCACGGCGGCGGCTGGGTCATCGGCGATCTCGACACGCACGACGTGCTGTGCCGCCACCTGGCCGCCGGCGCCGGCTGCGCGGTGCTGTCGGTCGACTACCGGCTGGCGCCCGAGCACCGCTTCCCGGCCGCGCCGGACGACTGCCTCGCCGCCGTGCGCTGGGCACGCGCCCACGCGGCCGCGCTGGGCGTGGACGCGGCGCGCATCGCGGTCGGCGGCGACAGCGCCGGCGGCAACCTGGCGGCGGTGACCGCCATCGCCGAACGCGACGCCGGCCGTGCGCTCGCGTACCAGCTGCTCATCTACCCCGCGACCGACATGCGCGCCGTGGCGCCATCGCACCAGAGCAACGGCCAGGGTTACCTGCTCACCGCCGACAGCATCGCCTACTACCGCGGCCACTACATGCCCGACCCCGGCACCTGGAGCGACTGGCGCGCTTCGCCGCTGCTGGCGAAGGACCTCTCGAAGCTGCCGCCGGCGCTGGTGCTCACCGCCGGCTACGACCCGCTGGTCGACGAGGGGCGGCAGTATGCCGACGCGCTGTCGGAAGCCGGCAACCGCGTGCAGTACGTCTGCTTCCAGCGCCAGATCCACGGCTTCGCCACCATGGGCCGCGTGATCGACGAAGCGACCACGGCGCTCGACCTGTGCGCCGCCGCCCTGAAGCGCGCCTTCAGTCCGGCTGCCGCTTGAGGTCGCGGAAGGCGGCGAAGAGCCAGGAGCGCATCGCCACCACCAGCGTGTAGGCGTCCTTGCGTTCGGGCGGCAGGCGCTGGTCGGCCACGTGCTGGGTGGCGAAGTCCTGGCCCAGGCGCTGCAGGCGGTCGACGAAGAGCGCCGCGTTGGGCCGGCTCACCTGGCCGTGCACCAGCATCAGCACCTCGCCTTCGGCGTCGAAGCCGCCGCCGAAGTAGTCGCCGATCACGTTCTGGCGGAAGTACTTCATCACCGGGCCGTCGGGCCGCCAGCGGAAGGTCTTGTCCACCTTCAGGCGGTAGCGGTTGAAGGGCTTCAACTCGATCACGCCCAGCCGGTCCAGCACCACCAGGTAGGCCACCGCCTGCGCCTCGCTGATGCGGTAGGTGGCCACGATCTGCTCGGCGCTCCACTGGCTGAGCACGCTGATGGCCATCAGCAGCAGCAGCCGGTCGGCCACCACCGCCTTCTCCTGCTCCAGCGTGAGCTCCTTGCGCAGCGGCTGCGCCTGCACCACGCGCGCGGCCAGTTCGGCGAAGTCCATCTTCAGCACGCGCAGCACGGCGTCGATGCGCGACAGCGGCATGTCGCCCTTGGCGAAGATGCGCTTGACGCTCGATTCGGCCAGCTTCAGTTCGCGCGCCAGGTCGGCGTAGGTGACGCCGGCGCGGCGCAGTTCGGCCTTCAGCGCGGTGACCAGGGCGTGCGAGGTGCTCATGGCGGTGGGTCGTCCAGAAGTATCGTCAAATGATACTTGCGGACCCATGGGTTGCCACCCTCCCTGGAGCGATGGATACCGGCGATGAGGCCCGGCAGGATGCACCCCGTGTTCAACACCTGCACCGGAAAGACCCCCATGACCTCCACCCCGATCCGCCGCGACACCAGGGCCTGGAAGGCCCAGGTCTGGATCTCCTTCGGCAGCGCCGCCGCGCTGGCCGGCACCGGCCTGGCCTGGCTGCCGGGCAGCGACGTCGACCGTGCCTTCATGCTCATGGGCTACCTGTTCTGCGTGACCTCGGCGTTCGCCCTGGCCAAGTTCATCCGCGACAACGAAGGCCGGCGCGTCGACACACCGCTGTGGGGCGGTGTGGTCTGGGGCGCCTTCGGGCTGGCGATGGCGCTCACCGCCTGGGGCCTGGTGCGCATGGAGATCAGCCCGCCGTACAAGGCCTACCTGGGCGTGTGCTGGCTGTTCCTCATCTGCAGCACCTTCACGCTGGCCAAGACCCTGCGCGACGCCTTCGAGGCCGAGCGCGCGGCGCCGTGAAGGGGAGGGCAGACATCATGAAGAAGCTGCTCTGCGTGCTCTCCATCGCGCTCGCCTTCGCCGGCCCGGCGCGCGCCCACGACGCCTCGGCCGAAAGCAGCGCGCTGTCGCTGCTGCCGGTGGCGGTCTCGGTGGCGGCGCCGGTGATGGTGCTCTCCGCCGGCGCCAGCCTCACGGTGGTGGCGGTGGAGGCCAGCGCCGAAGGCACGGTGTGGGTGCTGGAACGCGCCTCCGACGGCGCGCGGGCCAGCGTCACGCTGGCCGGCGGCGCCTCGGTCGCCGTCGGCGCGGTGGTGGTGTGCACCGCGGTCAGTGCGGGCTGGGTGCTCTCGGCGGCCGGGCGCGCCATCGCCATCGTGCCCAACGAGATCGGCCGCGCGCTGCTCTACAACGAAAGGGTCACGCGATGAAGCGCCTGCTCGTGGCCCTCGCGGCCGCTGCCGCGACGGCCGGTGTCCACGCCGGGCGCGACTGCACGCCGCGCGCGCCGCAGGCCGCCAGCGTGGCCCGTTCGCTCGAACTGGCCGAGCACACGCGGCAGGCGCTGGACGCCAGCGGTGCCAGGGTGGTGCTGCTGGCACGCGCCGGGCAGGACCTTTCGCGCTGGGGCCTGGCGTGGTCGCACGTGGGCTGGGCCTACCGCGGCGAGGACGGCTGGCGCGTGGTGCACAAGCTCAACGTCTGCGGCAGCGCGGAAGCGTCGCTGTACCGCCAGGGCCTGGGCGAGTTCTTCCTCGACGACCCGTTCGACTGGCGCGCCGGCTACGCGGTGCCGCAGGCTTCGCTGCAGTCGCTGCTGCTGCCGCTGCTGCAGGACAACGGCCGCGCGGCGCGGCTGCACGTGCGCGACTACAGCATGGTGGCCTACCCCTGGGCGCAGCGCTACCAGCAGTCCAACCAGTGGGCGATCGAGACCCTGGCGCTGGCGGCGCGGCCTTCGGTGACGAACCGCGCCCAGGCCCAGGCCTGGCTGCAGCTGGAAGGCTACGTGCCCGGCCTGCTGCACGTGGACGCCTTCACCCGGCTGGGCGCGCGCATCGGCAGCCCCAACGTGGCCTTCGACGACCACCCCGACGGCGACCGCTACGCCGGCCGCATCCGCACCGTGACGGCCGACTCGGTGTTCGCGTGGCTGGCGCGCAGCGGGATGGCCGGCTCCCTCCACACAGTGAGATAGTTCGCACCGCCATGGCCCACGACCATCCGAACCAGTTCGCCCTTCTGGGCCAGCGCCGCTTCGCGCCATTCTTCTGGGTGCAGTTCCTGGGCGCCGGTAACGACAACCTGTTCAAGTTCGCCTTCACCATCCTGGTGACCTACCGGTTGCAGGTGGACTGGCTGCCGCCTTCGCTGGCCGGGCTGGCCATCGGCGCGCTGTTCATCCTGCCCTTCCTGCTGTTCTCCGCCACCAGCGGGCAGCTGGCCGACAAGTACGACAAGCGGGTGCTGATCCGCTTCGTGAAGACGCTGGAGATCGGCATCATGCTGCTCGCCGGCTGGGGCTTCCTGCGCAGCGACGTGGTCGTGCTGCTGGCCTGCGTGTTCCTGATGGGCCTGCACAGCACGCTGTTCGGCCCGGTCAAGTTCGCCTACCTGCCGCAGCACCTGAACGAGAGCGAGCTCACCGGCGGCAACGGCATGGTGGAGATGGGCACCTTCGTCTCCATCCTGCTGGGCCAGATCGCCGGCGGGCTGCTGATCGCCATTCCCGGCATCGGCAGCGAACTGGTGGCCGCCGGCTGCGTGGGCGTGGCGCTGCTGGGCCGGCTCACGGCGCAGGCGGTGCCGGTCTCGCCGGCCACCGACCCCGCGCTGAAGATCAACTGGAACCCCTTCACCGAGACCTGGCGCAACCTGAAGCTGGCCTCGGAAAGCGTGGTCGTCTTCCGCTCGCTGCTGGGCATTTCGTGGATGTGGTTCTTCGGCGCCGCCTACCTCTCGATGTTCCCGGCCTTCGCGAAGGAGGTGCTGCACGGCGACGAGTCGGTGGCGCTGCTGCCGCTGGTGGTGTTCTCGGTCGGCATCGGCATCGGTTCGCTGCTGTGCGAAGTACTGGGCCGCCGCCACGTGGAGATCGGGCTCGTGCCGCTGGGCGCCATCGGGATGAGCCTGTTCTCGTTCGACCTCTACCTGGCCACGCGCGGGCTGGCGCCTTCGGCCGGCTACGGGCTGCAAGGCTTCCTGGCCGAATGGGCGCACTGGCGCGTGATGGCCGACCTGCTGCTGCTGTCGCTCTTCGCCGGGCTGTACAGCGTGCCGATGTACGCCCTCATCCAGCTGCGCAGCCAGCCCACGCACCGGGCGCGCATCATCGCCGCCAACAACATCATGAACGCGCTGTTCATGATCGCCAGTGCCATTGGCGTGGGCGCGCTGCTGAAGGCCGGCTTCACCATTCCGCAGGTGTTCCTGGCCATCGGCCTGCTCAATGCCGTGGTGGCGACCTACATCTTCCTGCTCGTGCCCGAGTACCTGCTGCGCTTCGTCGCCTTCGTGCTGAGCCGGCTGGTCTACCGGTTCAAGGTGCGCGGCGAGGAGAACATCCCCGCCGAGGGCGCCGCCATCCTGGTGTGCAACCACGTGAGCTTCGTCGACGCGGTGCTGCTGATGGCCGCCAGCCCGCGGCCGATCCGCTTCATCATGGACCACCGCATCTTCGCGGTGCCGGTGCTGGGCTGGCTGTTCAGGCTGGGCAAGGCGATCCCGATCGCGCCCCAGCGCGAGGACCCGAAGGTCTACGAAGCCGCCTTCGAACAGGCGCGCCGCGTGCTGGACGAAGGCGACCTGCTGGGCCTGTTCCCCGAAGGCGGCATCACGAAGGACGGCAGCCTGGGCGAATTCAAGGGCGGCATCATGAAGGTCCTGCAGACGCACCCGGTGCCGGTGGTGCCGCTGGCGCTGCAGAACCTGTGGGGCAGCTTCTTCTCGCGCGTCGAAGGCGGCTCGGCGATGGTGAAGCCGTTCCGTCGCGGGCTCTTCAGCCGTGTCGGCTTGGTGGCTGGCGAGCCCGTGCCGGCAGCGGCCGTCGACCCGGGCGGGCTGCGCGAGCGGGTGGCGCGGCTGCTGCAGGCCTGAGCCGCAACGGTCCGGGGCGCTTCGCGCGTCCCTTCGCCGGACCCCCCAAGAAACGCCTTGATTGAGCGGACGCAATCGCGGACGCGGGGCGGCGCCACAGTATCGGCGACATCGGTTCCGATACCAGGAGGCACGCGCCGTGTTCGCCATCGTCAACAAGACAGTCCGCCCGGTGCTGTGCCGCTTCAACAGCGGCGGTGAACGGAGCCTGGCCCCCGGCGAGTGCATCGAGGTCAGCGACGCCGAGGTGCGCGGCAACGGCTGGCTGCGCAAGCTGGAAGGCCGCTCGCTCATCGACCTGACGCCGCTGGCCGCCGGCGAGCCGCCGCCGGCCCGCCGTGCGGGGGGTCGCGCCGCGGCACATCGGGCGGCGGGATCGCGCTGAAGGCGCAAGGCAACCGCGATCAGAGGAGAAGCACATGACCGTCACCAGCTGGCCCGGCGTCTACGTGGAAGAAGTCTCGGGGGGCGCGCGGCCCATCGACGCTGCCGGCACCTCGACGCCGGCCTTCTTCGGCTTTGCCGACCGCGGCCCCATCGGGCGCGTGGCCAAGATCTTCAGCTTCGCCGAGTTCCTGCAGACCTACGGCGGCTTCCGCAACGACGGCTATCTGGCGCACGGCGTCTACCAGTTCTTCCAGAACGGCGGCCAGTCGTGTTATGTCGGCCGCGTGGCGTCGGGCTGCATCACGGCGACGGTGACGCTGGCCGACCGCGGCGCGACGCCGCGCAACGTGCTGGAGGTGTCGGCGCAGTCGGCCGGGCTGCGCGGCAACACGCTGCGGCTGGTCGTGACCGGCGATGCGGCCGTGCCCGGCCGGTTCGCGCTGGCGGTGAAGGAGGTGGTGGCCGATGCTTCGGGCAGCGACCGCCTGGACACGCTGGAAACCTTCACCGGGCTGGGCATGAACCCGGCGGCCGGCGGCTACGTGGGCGTCGCCCTGGCGAAGTCGAAGTACATCACGGTGAAGGTGCTCGACAACACGGCCAGCGCGGTGGCCGCCCGCTGCACGAGCGGCAAGCTCGCCGGCACCGACGACAGCACCGAGTGGGTGGCGCCCGATGCCCTGCGCCTGCGCATCAACCTGCACGGCGACGGCGAACGCCTGGTGGACCTGGGCGGCGCGCTGTCCGACGCCGACCGGCACAAGATCGGCAAGGTGGCCGAGGCCCTGCGCGGCGCGATCGCGGCGCTGAGCCCGCTGCACACCACGGGCCCGGACCTGCGCGCCGCCTACCAGCAGGTCAAGGTCGAGGTCGACTCGAACGCGGCCGGCGACGAGCATGTGCTGCGCATCGAGTCCGGCCTGCCCGGCGTGGGCTCGACGATCGAGATCCTGCCCGACGCGGGCGGCCACTCGCTGACCGCGGCGCTGAAGCTGGAGGCCGCTGCCGGTATGGTGTGCACGCCCGGCAGCGCGCCGATGTGCCCGGCCGACACCACGGCGGGCCAGGGCACGCCGCTGGCCGGCGGCAGCGACGGCACGCCCGCGCGCACGGCAAAGGACTACGGCGACGCCTTCCACTGGCTGGACCGCATCCGCGACGTCAGCCTGATCGCGGTGCCGGGCGTGGCGCTGGCGGGCCTGGCGAGCGAAGGCATGAGCTACTGCGCCGGCCGCGACCTGCTGGACTGCTTCTTCATCGCCGACCTCGACATCGACGACGACACGCTGGACGAGGCGAAGGCCTGGCGCGACGCGGTCTCGACGCCCAATTCCTACGGCGCCGCCTACTTCCCCTGGCTGCGCACCAGCGACCCGACGGGCCGCAGCGACGCCGGCATCCTGATGCCGCCTTCGGGCTTCGTCGCGGGCCTGTACGCGAAGACCGACTTCCGGCGCGGCGTCTGGAAGGCCCCCGCCGGCACCGAGGCGTCGATCGCCGCGCTGGACACCGCGGTCGACCTGACCAACCAGGAGCACGGCGACCTGAACCTGGACAACGTCAGCATCTGCGCGATCCGCAAGATCCCGGGCGCCGGCATCGTCGTCTGGGGCGCGCGCACGATGTCCAGCGACCCCGAATACCGCTACATCCCGGTGCGCCGCACCGCGATCATGCTGCGCAAGAGTATCCACGACGGGATCCAGTGGGCGGTCTTCGAGGGCAACGACGAGCGCCTGTGGTCTTCGCTGCGCGTCAACATCGGCGCCTTCATGAACCAGCTGTTCCGCGCCGGCGCCTTCCAGGGCAGCAAGGCCTCGGACGCCTACTTCGTGCGCTGCGGGCTGGGCAGCACGATGACGCAGGACGACATCGACGCCGGCCGCGTGATCGTCGAGGTGGGCTTCGCGCCGCTCAAGCCGGCCGAGTTCGTGATCGTCCGCATCCAGCAGCAGGTCGGCCAGGCCTGAAAGGAGAACCGCGATGGCAGCGCCGATGTTCACGGTCAACGCGTACCGCCACGACCCGTACCGCACCTTCAAGTTCCAGGTCCTCATCGACGGCCAGCCCGTGGCCGGCCTTCGCAAGATGAGCGAGCTGAAGAAGACGACCGAGGCGATCGGCTGGCGCGTCGCCGGCGATCCCACGCACGAGAGGCGGCTGCCCGGGGCGACCAAGTACGAGGCGATCACGCTCGAGCAGGGGCTCACGCACGACCCGGTGTTCGAGAAGTGGGCCAACCTGGTGAACAACATCGAGGGCGATTCGGCGATGTCGCTGAAGAACTTCCGCAAGGACATCGTCGTCAACGTGATGAACCTGTCCGGCCAGGTGGCGATCTCGTACCGGATCTTCCGCGCCTGGGTGTCCGAGTACCACGCGCTGCCGGCGCTCGACGCCGGCACCACGAACACGGTGGGGATCCAGCAGATCAAGCTCGAGCACGAGGGCTGGGAACGCGACACCGCGGTCACCGAGCCGACCGAGACCTGACGGGCATGGAGCCTCATCGCGATGGACCTCGAACTGCCGGGCGGGCTCTGGCATGAAGGCCGGCGCGAGCGCCGCGCGCAGTTGCGCGAGCTGAACGGCGGGATCGAGCTGCAGGCGGGCGAGCGCCTGGCGCTCGGCGGGTCCTGGCCCGACTGCGTGACCGACCTGCTCGTCGCGTCCGTCGGCCGGCTGGGCGACGCGGCGCCGGACCGCGCGCGCATCGCCTCGCTGTGCGTGGCCGACCGCCAATGGCTGCTGCTGCACCTGCTGCGCGAGTGGCAGGGCGACGCGCTGTGGCTCACCAGCGAATGCCCGCGCTGCGGCGTGCGCCTGGACCTGGGCGTGCAGCGCTCGGCCATTCCCGTGCGGCCGGCCGGGGACGGCTACCCGTTCGCCCGCGTGCGCCTGGCCGGTCGCGAATGGCGGCTGCGCGTGCCCAACGGTGCCGACCAGTCGGCGGTCGCCGCGCTGCCCGAGGACGAGGCGCGGCAGCGGCTGGCCCGGCGCTGCCTGCTCGACGATGCCGCCCCGGGTCCGCTGGACGACGCCGCGCTGCGCGCGATCGGCGACGCGCTGGAAGCGGTCGCGCCCGAGCTGGCCGCTGCGATGCAGGTGTGCTGCCCGCATTGCGGGCTGGCGCACGAGGTGGCGCTCGACCCCTGCGCGGTCGGCCCGCTCGCGCCGGACGCGCTGCTGGACGACGTGCATGCGCTGGCCAGCACCTACCACTGGTCGGAACACGACATCCTGGCGCTGCCGCGTGCGCGGCGGCTGCGCTACTTGGAGCGGATCGCCGCATGGCCGACCACGGTTTCCTGAGCCGCATCGTCGCCGATGCGCGCAAGGCGCTGCCCGCGCTGCGGATGCAGCGTCCTCCGTCCGCCGTCGCGGAAGCTCCTCTGGTCCGGCCGTCGGGCGAGGCTGTCGTCACGCGGCCGCAGACGGTCGACGCCGCTCCTGCGGCGGTGTCGGACGTCGCCGCGGGCGCCGGGTCACGAGATGCGCCGGTCGTGGCGCGGCCGGGCGCGCGGTCTGCGCGCCAGGAGGCCAACGCCACGGTCGAGCCGGCGGCTCCGCAGTCGCTTCGCCGGGTCGAAGCGCGTCTCGCCGCCTGCGTGCCCTACGGTCGCACGCCGCCGCCCTTGCCGGCCGCGGCCCCGGCGGCCGACGGCAGTGCCGCGCAAGCGGAAGGCGTTGGCGCCCGCGCCGGGCAAGCGCCGGACGCGAGCGTCGATTCGTCGCCTGCGCGACCCGGCGAAGGGCCGCCGTCGGGGCTCGCCGGGTCGGTCGCAGCCGCCGCGCACGGCGCGCACGGCGTGCCGCCGCCGGCTCGGTCGTCAGGGCCCGCGACCGACCGGCCGCAGGGCAACGAGGTCGACTCCGCGTCGGGCGCAAGACGGCTGCCGCAAGGCACGGCGGTGCCTCCGGTGGGGTCGACGCTGCGGATGTCGCGGCCTGACGGGGCAGCCCACACTGCGCTCGACGCGAGGAAGCGCAGCGACGCCACGCCGTCGGCGCAAGCGAACCGGCAAGTCGCCCTGCAGCGCGATGCGTCGGGCGCCGCGCCGGCTCGTGAACGGACGCCGGTCGCGGCCGCCCCGGCCGGCGTGGCCGACCTCGCGGCCACGGCCCCTGCGCCGCGGCCGGTTCCCGCCGCGCGCATCGTCGAGACGCCGCCGCCAGGCCCTGCGGCTGCTTCCGTCGCCGTGGCCCCGGACATGCCGACGCGGGCAGCACCGGCCGCCGCCACGCCGGCCCCCGCGCCGGCGCGCATCCACATCGGCCGCATCGACATCACCGTCGAGGCCGCGCCGTCGCCCGCCCTGCGGGCGCCGCGCGACGCCGCCGGCCCGCCCGCCGACACCTCGAGCCGGCGCTACCTGAGGGGCTTGTGATGATCGGCCCCAGCAGCCTGTCGGTGGCGGCGCGCGAACTGCGCGCACGGCTGGCCGCGGCGCTGGAGCTCGCGCCGGCGAACGTGCTCATCGGCTCGCCGGCCGCCGCGGCCAAGGAGCTGGAACGCGAGCCGCGCACGCTGCTCAACCTCTTCGTCCACCGCATCGAGGCGGCCGGGCAGGGCAGCGGCGGAGCCGCGCAGGACCCCTTCCATGTGCGCGCGCATGCGCTCATTACCGCCTTCGCCGAGGCCGAAAGCGACGCCGGCTCGCAGGTGACGGTGAGCGCGGGCGAGAACGACCTGCGCCTGATCGGCGGCACGCTGCGCCTGCTGCACGAGCAGCCGGTGCTGCGCCTGCGCGACGATGCCGGCGACGAGGTCGCGCAGCTGCAGCTGCTGCCGGTCCCGCTTTCACTGGACGACATCAACCACCTGTGGTCGACCCAGGGCGACGCGCCCTACCGCCTGTCGGTGGGCTGCGAGCTGGCGCTGCTGCCGCTGCCGCTGGCGCGCCGTGTCGAACGGGCGCCCCGTGTCGGCGCGCTGGGCCTGAAGCTGGCGCCGCCGGGCGCGCCGGCCGAGGCCATCGCGCCGCCGGGCGTCGCCGTGCCGCCGGTGCGCGTCGACACCGGGCGTCCCGACTGGGCCCCGGCGATCCGCTTCGTCGACGCAGCCGGGCGGCTGCAGCTGTCGCTTGCGCTCGTGCCATCGGCCTTGCCGGCCCGCCTGCCGCTGGCCGTGGCGGGCGCGCCCGGCAGCGAGGTCACGCTCGCGTGGCAGCGCTGGGACCGCGCCAGCGGATGGCGCGATCTGCCTTCCGACGGCAGCGCGCCGCTTCAGATCGACCTCGCGTCGTTCGACGACGGCTGGACCGCGCACGCGGTCGCGCTGCCGCTGGAAGGTGCCGGCCAGGCGATGGTGTGCGCCGTGCGCACCTGGCAGGACGGCCCGGGCGACGTGCACCAGGCGCGCAGCAACCCGTTGCTGGTGTCGGTGAGCGAAGGAGCGAGCGCATGAGCGTCGCCGAGCTGCAGCCCGAATGGCAGCGGCTGGACCTGCTGGGCCGCTGCCTCGACGCCGCGCGCCGCGGGACGCCGGTCGCCGACGAGCTGAAGGAACGCCTGCGCACGGCGCAGCAGGCGGTGGCGCGTGCGCGCACGCGTGCGCCCTGGCAGGCGCTGGCGCGCCGCTGCGAGCTCGAAGCCATGGACCAGGACATCCTGGCCTGCGTGACGGCGCCCGACGCCGACCCGCAGCTGGGCTGGCTGTTCCAGGACCTGCAGCCGGCGCTGGCGTCGGCCTACCCGTCGCCGGCGCTGATCCGCGAGCTGCTGTTCATGGGCACCGACGAAGCGGCGGCGTTCCACGGCCGCCTCGCCGAGACGGCGCCGCTGCGCCGCCACCGGCTGATCGAGCCGGTGCCCGCCGACCCCTACCGCCCGCTGCACCCGACCGCGCGTGCGCGTGCCGGCCTGCTGGGCTGGCCCGTCGACGGCGCCCTGGCGATCCCGGGTGCGCTGGAGGTGCCGGTGCGCGCCGGCTGGGACGACCTCGTGCTGCCGGCGCCGGCGCTGCGCCAGCTGCGCGAGTTCCTGCTCTGGGTGGCGGGCCGCGAGCGCGTCGAGCGCGAATGGGGCGCGCGCCCCTGGGGCGGGCCGGCGGCCCTGTTCTGCGGGCCCTCGGGCACCGGCAAGTCGCTCGCCGCCGAGGTGATGGCGAGCGCGCTCGGCTGGCGCCTGTTCCGCGTCGACCTCGGGCTGCTGGTCAGCAAGTACATCGGCGAGACGGAGAAGAACCTGAATGCGCTCTTCGACGCTGCCGAAGGCGAGCCGGTGCTGCTGCTGTTCGACGAGGCCGACGCGCTGTTCGGCCGCCGCGGCGAGGTGAAGGACGCACGCGACCGCTACGCCAACATGGAGGTGGGGCACCTGCTCACGCGCCTCGAGCGCCACCGCGGGCCTTCGGTGCTGACGACCAACCTGCGTTCGCACATCGACCCGGCGTTCACGCGCCGCTTCCAGGCGGTGGTCGAGTTCCCGCGCCCCGACGCCGCCGCGCGCGAAGCGCTCTGGCGCCGCCACCTGCCGCCGCGCGCGCCATGCAGCGCGGCACTGGACCTGGCGCAGGTGGCGCAAGCGGTGGCGCTGACCGGCGGCCAAATCCGCAATGCAGCGCTGCAGGCCGCGCTGCTGGCCGCCGCCGCCGGCGCACCGATCGGCCCGGCCGAGGTGGCGCGCGGCATCTGGGTCGAGCTCTGCAAGGACGGCCGCGAGCTGACGCCGGCCAGCCTGGGCGCGCTGGCGCCCTGGCTCGAAGGGGAGGGTGCATGAACGACTGGCGGATCGACCACCTGCAGCTGCGCCTGCCGCCGGGCTACGAGCCGCGGGCACGCGCCATCGGCGAGGCCCTGGGCGATGCGCTGGGCGATGCGCTGGGCCGCCTGGACGCGCGGCCCGGCGGCACGGTCGCAGCCTTGCAGCTGACGCCGCTGCGCGTGGACCCGGCGGCGAGCGATGTCGAGATCGCGCGTGCGGTGGCCGGCGCCATCGCGGCTGGGCTGGAGGGCTGAACGCGATGGGCGTCTTCGGCGACCGTTCGGCACTGCGCGCCCGCCGCGGTTCGCTTCGCGAATACTCGTCGGCCGCGCGGCCACTGGCGCTGGAGTTCGAGTTCAACCCCAGCACGATCACGCGCACGCGCACCGTCACCGTCGAGACCGGCGGCGCGCCCGGCACGCGCGGCGGCTACGACTTCGCCGACCGCTCGGAGACGCCGCGCGCGTCGCAGGGCGTGACCGCGGGGCCCGAGACCTTCACGATCAAGATCCTGCTGGACGCGACCGACCGCCTGAATGCCGGCGACGCGCGCGCCGGGACGCAAGGCGTCCAGGGCGAGCTGGACACGCTGCGCTGCATGCTCGAACCGAAGGTGCAGACACCCGACGGCGCGCGCACGCTGGCGGCCATCGGCCATGGCGGCGGGCGGGCGTTCGCGCGCCAGAGCTACGCGTCGGTGCTGCTGTTCAGCTGGGGCGCGCAGACGCTGCCGGTGTTCATGACGCAGGCGCGCGTGGACCTCACCGAGTTCCTGCCCAACCTGGCGCCCTACCGGGCCGAGGCCACGCTCACGTTGCAGGTCATCGAGAGCCGCAACCCCTTCTACGACGAGGAGGCCAAGCGCCTGCTGGCCTCCGCCGGGCAGGACGTGGCGGCATTGCCGGGAGACCTGGGTTGAACGACCGCAGCCGCTACGCCGACGCGCGGACCTTCGTCTGGCCCGAGGGCGAGACGCCGCCGTTCCGCGGCGCGCGCGTGCGCGAGATCGGCCGCGCCACCGGCGTGCTGGAGCACACCTGGACCGCCACCGACCGCCTGGACCTGCTGGCGCTGCACTACTACGGCGACGCGACGCGCTGGTGGCGCATCCTCGACGCCAACCCCGAGGTGCTGTGCGGGCTGGACCTGCTGGGCGCCGGCCGGGTCGGCCAGGTGATCCTGATCCCGCCGGCCGACGAGGCGACACGATGAACCGCGAACCGGTCGAGTGTTCGGTGTGTGTCGACGGCGTCGAGCTGAGCGCCCTGTACCCCTGGCTGCGCGAGGTGCGCGTCGAGTCGCGCCGCGGCGAGGCCACGACCTGCAGCCTCGCCTTCGACAGCGTGCGCCAGGAGGACGGGCGCTGGCCGGTGCAGGACGGCGGCCACTTCGCGCCCTGGCGCCGCCTGCGCATCGACGCCTGGTTCGGCCGCCGCAGCGAGGAGGTGATGCGCGGCTACGTGCGCGAGGTGCAGGTCGACTGCCCGCCGGACATGGGCCAGGCGCGGGTGACGGTCCAGGGGCAGGACGAGTCGCTGCGGCTGGACCGCGTGCACGACCGGCGCACCTGGTCGACCGAGGACGCGCCGATGTCCGACGGCCAGATCGCGCAGCAGATCGCCGCCGACCACGAACTGCAGGCGAACACCGAGACCGGCCTGACGCTCGCCAACCTGGCCTGCGACGCCACGCCGATCCGCTTCCTGATGGACCGCGCCGAGGCGAACGGCTTCGAGCTGCTGGTGCGCGAAGGCACGCTGCACTTCCGCGCGCCGCAGCTCGGCGGCACGCCGCAGCCGACCCTGCTGGTCTACGCCGGCGAGGCGACGAACTGCCTGCGCTTCGCGCTCGGCCACGACGGCCACCGGCCCGACCAGGTGCGCGTGACGCGGGCCGCCGAGCAGGGCACCGAGCCCGACCGCGAGACCGTCGCGCCCGACCTGCCGCTGCTGGGCAAGGCCGCCGCCGACAGCAGCGCGGCCGGGCTGCCCGCCTTCGTCTGGGACCTGCCGCGCCCGGCCGGGGCCACCGCGGCCGAGGCGCAGGCGCGCGCGCGGGCGAAGGCGAACGAGAACGCGTGGAAGCTGCACGCCGAAGGCGAGCTCGACGGCGCGCTCTACGGCCACGTGCTGCGCACGCACGAGACGGTGGCGGTGGACGGCATCGGCGACACCTACGGCGGCCTGTGGTACGTGGACGCGGTGACCCACGTGTTCTCGGCCGCCGGCTACCGCCAGAGCTTCCGCCTGCTGCGCAACGCCACCGGCGAGCAGGCCGCCCCGGCCGCCGCCGACCCGCTGGCCCTGGTGCGAGGGTGACCGCCATGGACGACGCCACCAGCCAGCGCATCGCCCGCCAGGTCGAGGAACGCCGCTTCGGCAAGTTCCGCGGCGTGGTCACGGACAACCAGGACCCGCAGAAGCGCGGCCGCGTGAAGGCGAGCGTGCCTTCGGTGCTGGGCGACCAGGCCAGCGACTGGGCGCTGCCCTGCTTCCCCTTCGGCGGCGCGCAGGGCTACGGCTGGTTCGCGGTGCCGACGGTGGGCGCACAGGTGTGGGTGGAGTTCGAGGAAGGCGACCTGCACCGCCCGCTGTGGACCGGCACCTTCCACCAGCAGGGCTCCGACGTGCCCGCCGCGGCGTCGCTGCAGGACCCCACGACCTACCTGCTGCGCACGCCCAACGGCTCGGCGCTGGAGCTGGTCGACAAGTCCGGCGACGAGCAGCTGGCGCTGCGCCACCCGAAGGGCGCCGAGATCGTGATCGACAAGAACGGCACGCTGACGCTGAAGGACGCGCAGGGGGCCACCCTGGTGCTGGACGCCGACGCGAAGAGCGTGACGCTGAAGGACGCCAACGGCAACGAGGCGACGCTCGATGCGAGCGGCGTGACCGTGAAGGACGCCAACGGCAACCAGGCCGTGCTGGCGGCCGCCGGGCTGACGCTGTCGGGCGCGAAGCTGGTGCTCGACGCGCCGGTGGTGATGCTCGGCGGCTCGGGCGGCGAGCCGGTGCTCAAGGGCACCAGCTTCCTCACGGCCTTCATGTCGCACACCCATCCTTCGGCCGCCGGCCCGACCGGCCCGCCGATCCCGACCGGGTCCGAGATGACCGCGCTGTCCAGCAAGGTGATGACCAACTGAGAACGTCGACGCCATGCCCCGACTCCCCGAAGACGAAGCGCTGGCCTTTCCGCTGAGGATCGGCAGCGCCGGCGCCGCCACCTGTGGCCGTGCCGAGCACGTGCGCCAGCAGATCGAGCAGGTGCTGTTCACCGAGCCGCGCGAGCGCGTGTTCCGGCCCGAGTTCGGCGCCGGCCTGCGCCAGATGGTGTTCGAGCCCAACGCCGGCGCGCTGTGGGACCTGACGCAGCGCCGCATCGCCGCGTCGCTGGCCGAGGCGCTGCAGGGCGAGGTGGACCCGCGCAGCCTGCAGGTCGAGGTCGACGGGCGCGACCCCGACACCGGTCTCGTCGGCGAGAGCGCGCGTGTGGTCGTGCGCTACCGGCTGGCGACGATCGGGCAGGAGCAGCGTGTCGAGCTCGCCGTGTCCGCCGACGGGAGCCACGATGGCTGAACGCCCGCTGCCCGTGCTGGCCTTCGGCGGCGGCTGCCCCGACTGCGGCTCGCGCGAGGCCGCGCTGCCGGCGCCGCTGGCCCTTGCGGGCGACGACTTCGACTGGTCGGCGCGCGACCACGAGACGATCCGCATCGCGATGCTGGAGGAACTGGCGGCACGCTTCCCGGACCGGCGGCGCTGGTCGCCGGCGGACCTGGAAGTCGCGCTGGTCGAGGCCTTCGCCGCGGTGCTGGACCAGCTGTCGGACATGCTGGACCGCGTGACCGCCGAAGCCGCGCTGGAGACCGCGCGCCGGCCGGTGTCGGTGCGCCGCCTGCTGGCCCTGGTCGGCTACGACGCGGTGGCGGCCGAGCGGCTGAAGGACGATCCGCCGGCACAGCCGGGCGGCCGCAGCGCGGTCGCCAAGCTCGAGGACCTGTGGCGCGAGAACCCGGCGCGCATGGAAGAGGCGCGGCTCGCCGGCCCGCTGGCGGTGCACCAGCAAAAGCGCATGGTCACGGCCGACGACTACGCGCTGCGGCTGGGTGCGCACCCGCTGGTGCGGCGCGCCGCGGCGCGGGCTCTCTGGACCGGCTCGTGGATCACGCTGCAGGTGGGCGTGATGCTGCCCTGGACCGGCGTCACGCTCGACGAGCCGCTGCGCCTGCCGGGCGACGCCGCCGCACCGGCGCGCGGCGCGGCCGGCCTCGTCGACGACGCGCTGCGCGACGCGATCGACGCCTTTCACGAACAGCGCGGCATCGTCGCCCCGGCCTGGGACGCGCGGCCGAGCGCGCGCGGCGTGCTCGGGCTGGTGGTCGACGCCTGGCGCATGGCGGGCCAGGAGGTGTGGCTGCAGGACCCGGTGCCGGTGCCGGTGGAGATGGCGTTCACGGTGCAGGTGGCGGCGGTCTGCTACCAGTCCGAAGTGCGGCGCGCCGTGCGCGACGCGCTGGGCACCGCGCCCGGCGGCTTCTTCGAACGCGGCCGGCTGCGCTTCGGCGAGGACCTGCACGCGAGCGACCTGTTCCAGTGGCTGATGCGGCTGGACGGGGTCGAGAACGTGTGCCTGCACCGCTTCAAGCGCGCCGGCGCGATGCACCCGGACCGCAGCGACAGCGGCCGCATCGAGCTGACCGCGCTCGAGGTGGCGCAGTGCGACAACGACCCGCTGCAGCCCACGCAGGGCCGCTACTCGCTGCGCCTGTCGGGCGGGAGGCCCGGATGAGCGACCTCACGCGCTGGAACCGGGCCGGCCTGCGGCGCTTCCGCTACGTCGACGCGACCGCGGTCGAGCACTTCGAGGCGCTGCGCGCCGCGCTGGCGCGCCGCTTCCCCGCCTATGCCGACCCGCGCGAGGCGAGCGAGGACGCGCCCGGCCGCCAGCGCCGCCTGCTCGAGCAGTACCAGGCGCCCACCGGCGACCCGGTGCTCGAACTGATGCGCGTGCTGGCGCGCGCGACCCACGTGCTCACCGAGCACATCGACGCCCACGCGAACGAAGGCTTCATCGACACCGCGACGCAGTGGGACCCGCTGCGACGACTGGTCCACCTGCTGGGCTATCACCCGGCGCCGCCGGCGTCGGCGCAGACCTCGCTGGTCGTGCTGGCCAAGCCGGGCGCCGCCGGCACGCTGGAGCGTGGCTTCCAGGTCAAGCACGCGCCGCCGGCCGGCGGCGCGCCGGTGGTGTTCGAGACGCTGCAGGACCTGGACGTCGACGAGCGCCTCAACGGGCTGCAGCTGGCCGGCCACGACCGCAGCGTGGCCGCCGACTTCGACCCGTTCGCGCCGGCCGCCTGGCAGCACGAGGCCGCGATGAAGCTCTCGGTCGGCCAGCTGGCGGTGCTGCTGCAGGAGCCGCAGCCCGCCCTGCCGGGCGTGCCGGTGCAGCCCGCGGTCGAACGGCGTGCGCGGGTCGTCGCCGTCAGCGCCGTCGACGACACGCGGCTGAGCATCGGCCCCGCGGCCACCGCGGCCGACTGGATGCTCGGGCACACCCGGTTGCTGGCGGCGCCGGCGAAGGTCTGGCGGCCGCGCCTGAACGGCCCCGGCCGTGTCGAACTCGACCGCGAGCACGGCCTGGGCGCCGGCGACGTGGTGGTCTGGTCGGACGGCGCCGGCCGGCACTTCGTGCGCGTGGCGGCCGCGCAGGGGCGCGCGCTGCGGCTGGCGTCTCCGGTGCTGCCGCCGGCCGGGGCCACGCTCTACAAGGCCGGGCTGGTGGGGGCACTGCCGGCGGCGGCCAGCGGCGGGCTGCGCCTGCCGCTGTCGATCGACGCGGCCGCGCAGTTCGCGGCCGGCGACCTGCTGGTGCCGATCGACATCGCCCAGGACCTCGCCCGCGGCAGGCTGCCGAACGGCGAGACCGCGCCCTACTACGTGCCGGCTGGCGGGTCGAAGATCGCCGCACCGGTGGCGATCTTCGTCGCCGACCAGGCCGTCGTCGCGGGCCGTGTCGGTGCCCTCGGCAGCACCGCCGGCCGCTTCGAGTTCGACGGCAGCCCCACAGGCCTGGCGAGCGGGCAATGGCTGGTCGCCGAGGAAGGCAGCGACAGCAGCGGCCAGCCGCTGCGGCGTGCGGTGTGCATCGACCGCATCGAGGAACGCGATGGTGCGTTCGTGCTCGAGCTGCGCGCCGCCGGACCCGCATCGCAGGACGTGCTGCTCGAGCTCCAGGATCGCCTGGCCGAACTGGAGATGGCGCTCGACGAGTCGGTCTGGCGCCGGTCGACGCTGGCCGACCTGGCCGGACGGGCTTTCGGCAGCATGGACGTGAGCGTCATCCAGGGCGTCGGCAGCCACTATGCGCAGCCCTTGCATGGGGCGCGCGTGGCCACCGTCGCCGACCTGGCCGCGTTGCCGGCGCAGCGCGAGCTGCCGGGCCTTTCGGCGGTGCGGCTGCGCGAGTTCCGTTCCAAGGCCCTCATCGTGCAGGGCTTCGCGCTCGACGGCGCCCGCTTCGCCGGGTTGCTGGGGCTGACGCTGGAGCAGGCGAGGTCGCTGGCGGCCGGCTCGGCCGGCGCCACGACGGCGGCCGACCTGCCGGTGGCACTGGAGCGCCTGCACGGGCCGATGCGCCACCGGCTGGACCCGCCGGGGCACGACGTGAACCTCACGCCGGTCGACCCCGCCGACATCCGGCTGGCCTGCGAGCCCGCGGATGCGCCGCCGATGAAGAAGGGCCGGCTGCTGGTCTTCGAACGCCGCGGCGCCGACGGCAGCACCGACGCGCGGCCGGCGACGGTCGAGGCGATGGCCGGCAACCGGGTCCTGCTGGCCACGCCCTGGCCCGACCTGGGCGGCTTCACGCTCGCCGAGACGGTGCTGCGTGCGAACGTCGTGCCCGCCGGCCACGGCGAGACGCGCGCCGAGAAGGTGCTGGGCAGCGGCAACGCGGCGCTGCTGCACCAGGAGTTCACGCTGCCGCTGGCCGGCGTGTCCTTCGTCGCCGACGCCGGCATGCCGGCGGGCGTGCGCGCCGACCTCGCGCTGCGCGTCGACGGGCGGATCTGGCAGCAGGTCGGCAGCCTGGCCGATTCGGGTCCCGCGGACGCCCACTACACGGTGCGCGTCACCGAGGACGGCGAACTGCGCATCGGCTTCGGCGACGGCCGGCTCGGCCGCCGCCTGCCCACCGGCAGCAACAACGTGCGCGCGGTACCGCGCGTCGGCAGCGGCCAGGCCGGCAACCTGCCGGCCGGCAGCCTGACGCAGCCCGCGCGGCCGCACCGGCTGGTGGCCGGCCTGCGCCAGCCGCTGGATTCGGTCGGCGGGGCCGACCTCGAGAGCGTGGCCTCGCTGCGCAGCGCCGCCCCGGCCAGCGTGCTGACGCTGGAGCGCGCGGTGTCGCTGGCCGACTTCGCGAACCTGGCGGCCAGCCACGCCAGCGTGGCGCAGGCGCGCGCCTTCGCGCGCCCGGCGCCGCAGGGCGTGCGCGCCGCGGTCGAGGTGGTGCTGGTGCCCGCCGGGCGCGTGGGCTTCCTGCCGGGCACGCTGCAGGTCGACCACCGGCCCTTCGAGGACCTGCTGGCGCGCCAGTCCGCGTGGCTCACCGCGCACGCGCTGCCCGGCACGGCGGTGACCGCGCGGCTGTTCGAGCCGCTCGTGATCGATCTCGAGATCGAGGTCTGGATCCTCGGTGCCGAGAACGACACCGAGCGTGTGCTCGACGCCGTGCGCGCCGCCTTGCGGTCCCGGCTGGCGCCGGGCGGGCGCTCGATCGGGGCGCCGCTGCATCGCAGCGAGCTCTACGCGGTGGTGGAGGCGGTGCCCGGCGTCGAGTATTCGCGCTGCACGCTCACGCGCAGCGACGACGCCGGCGCGCGGCCGCTGGAGACGCTGGTGCCGACGCCGCGCCAGGTGGTCTGGCTCGATCCCGACCGCTCGGTGCTGCTGGTGACGGCGCGGGAGTTCGAGCTGTGAGCGGGCGCTTCGAATCCATCCTCGGTCCGCTGCTGTACCGGCTGCTGCCTTCGGTCTACCGCGAGCGCGACAACCCGACCGACGCGTCGCCCGGCGACTTGGCGCTGGTGCTGGACGCGGCCGGCCTGCTGCTGGACCGCGTGCGCGGCACGCTGGAGCAGCGGCTGGCCGACGCCTTCCCCGACCTGCCCGACGACGGCAGCGCCGCCGGCCAGGAGTGGCTGCTGCCGTACTTCGCGCGCCTGTTCGACGCGCGCCTGGTCGCACCCGACGTGGCGGGTCAGCGGGCCGAGGTGCAGCACGCGGTGGCCTGGCGCCAGCGCAAGGGCACGCGCGTGTGCGCGGCGCAGATCGCCGAGGCCCTGCTGCAGCGCCCGGTGGTGCTGCAGGAAGGCTGGCGGCGTGTCGCGCTGACGCCGCGCATCGGCGAACCGCTGCTGCCGGTGGCCGCCTTCGGCTGGCCGCAGGAGCCCGACCCGCGGTGGCCGTCGCGGGCCGCCGCCGCCCCGGGGTTGCCCGTCGTCACGCCCGACCTGCGCCGGCAGGCGCTGGCGCTGCGCACGCGCCGCAGCGGCCCGGCCATCGCCGAGGGCACCTTCGGCGACGCCACCGTGCGCTGGGTGCAGGCCGGACCGGGTGCGCCGCGCCACCCCGGCGCCTTCGACGACACCAGCCGGCGCTGCGTGGATCTGCGCACGCCCGACTGGCGCGTCGGCCATGTGCACCCGCGGCGTCTGCTGGTGCACGCGCCGCCGCCCGCGGCCCTGTTCGCGCCGCCGGTGGCTTGCGCCGACTGGGCCGACCCGGCGCCCGAACTCGTGCGGATCAGCTACGACCCGGTCGAGTGCCACCTGCGCATCGCCAGCGCCGGCGCGCGGCCGGTGCGCTTCACGGGCCCCGTCGATCTGCTGTCGGCGCTCGGCGCCGAACAGCGTGCCGCGTTGCCGTCCGACGATGCCGGCCGCACGTTGCCGCGCGTGACGCTGGAAGGCGTCCACGTCGACGGCACGGTGACGCTGGCGCGCGGGCGCCTGGTCGCGTCGGCCGTGGCGCTGCGCGCGCTGGCGCTGGCGACCAACGACTACGCCGCGCCCGTGCTCGAAGCCCGCGACAGCCTGTTCGGCCGCCTGCAGGCCGCCGACGGGCGGGTGCGGCTGGACGCCTGCAGCGTGCTCGGCGCGGCCGAGTGCGGTGCGCTCGAGGCGACCGACAGCCTGTTCGCCGGCACCCTGGCCCTCGCCGCCGAGGCGGGCGCGCTCCACCCGCCGCG
>CAYVXO010000081.1:0-23880 GCA_964454485.1 uncultured Rubrivivax sp. | reverse complement strand
CTGAACGTGCTGATCATCGCGCCCTCGATCGTCGTCAACTACGGGCTGGCGCGCCTGCTGCTGAAGCAGGCGGCCGCCGGCGAGGCGCGGCAGCGCGCGGCGCGCTGGACGCTCGTGGCCGGCATCGTCTTCAACCTGTGCTTCCTGGGCTGGTTCAAGTACGTCAACTTCCTGGCCACGATCGCGCACGACCTCACCGGGGCCGACTTCGTGATGGCCGAGGTGGTGCTGCCGCTGGGCATCTCGTTCATCACTTTCCAGAAGATCGCCTTCCTGGTCGACGTGCACGGGCGCCGGGTCCAGCAGTTCACGCTCGGCAGCTACGCGCTGTTCGTGCTGTTCTTCCCGCAGCTGATCGCCGGGCCCATCGTGCACTACCGGGAGATGATGCCGCAGTTCGAGGCGGCCACCTGCCGCTTCGACCGCGAGCGCTTCGCCGTCGGCGCGACGCTGTTCGTGTTCGGCCTGTTCAAGAAGATCGTCATGGCCGACGGCATCTCGGTGCATGTCTCGCCGCTGTTCGACGCCGCGGCGCACGGCACGCCGATGTCGCTCGCCACCTCGTGGATCGCCGCGCTCGGCTTCACGCTGCAGCTGTACTTCGACTTCTCCGGCTACACCGACATGGCGCTCGGGCTGGCGCAGATGTTCGGCGTGCGGCTGCCGCCCAACTTCGATTCGCCGCTGAAGGCGCGCAACATCATCGACTTCTGGCTGCGCTGGCACATGACGCTGACGCGCTTCCTCACCGCCTACCTCTACAACCCGCTGGTGCTGGCGCTGACGCGGCGGCGCGCCGCGCAGGGCAAGCCCGCGATGGTGGGCCGCGCGACGAAGCCCGGCGCGTTCCTCACGCTGCTGGCCGGGCCGACGCTGCTGACGATGCTGGTCTCCGGCATCTGGCACGGCGCCGGCTACCTGTTCGTGCTGTGGGGCCTGCTGCACGGGGTGATGCTGTCGATCAACCACGCCTGGCGCATCTACGGCAGCCGGCTGTTCGGCGAACGCGCGGTCGCCCTCAGCCGCGGCTGGCCGGGGGCGCTGCTCACCTTCCTCTGCGTCGTGGTGGCGATGGTGCTCTTCAGGTCGGCCAACGGCACCGCGGCGCGCTCGCTGCTGCAAGGCCTGGCGGGCCTGCACGGGCTGGGGGTGCCGGAGGCGGTGTTCGGGCCGCTGGCTGCACTGGGCGCGGCCACCGGGGGCTGGGTGCACGCCACGGCCGAGATGGGCGCGGCCGACATGGCCGGCGCAGTGGCGCGCATCGCCGCGCTGCTGGCGGTGGCGCTCCTGCTGCCGAACACGGGTCAGCTGATGGACCGTTTCAAGCCGACGCTGGCAGCGGCACGCGCGCCTGCGGCCGGCGGCCGCCGCTGGCGTCTTCCGTCATGGGCCCCGACGCCGGCGTGGGCGGCCGCCGTCGGCACCCTGGCCTGCCTGGCCGTCTGGCGCATCGGCGGGCAGGGCGAGTTCCTCTACTGGCAGTTCTAGTCGGGCAGCGCGGCGCGCACCAGGCGCAGCACGCCGGTGATCGCCTCGACCGCGTCGCCGCTGTCCAGCGCCATCACGGCGGCGGTCTGGTCGGTCGGCAGGCGCGGCAGCCGCGTGTGGACGATGCGCACGTGGCGCAGGCTGCGGTTGAGCTCCTCGGCCAGCACCTCGGCCGCGGCTTTCGCCATCGCGTATTCGGCCATGCCGGGCGGGCGTTCGCCGATGTACACGGTCGAAGGCAGGTAGACGCGGACCGGCCGCCCGGTGCCTTCGAGCCACAGGCACAGCTCGTGGAAACGCTCGAGGTAGAAGCGGACGAAGGTGTCGAACGCGTCGCGCTGGAACGCGGCCGCCCGCTTGGCGAAGATGCGCGGGGTGGCGAAGTAGAACACCGCGTCCAGCGCCGCCGCGTCCAGGCCCGGCGGCGGTGCGAAGGACGCGGCCAGGTCCCAGGGGACGACGTCGCAGCGGCCGGCCCCGGCGGCTTCGATGTCGCGCGCCACGGCCAGCGCGTCGTCGCGGCCGCGGGCGTGGCTGATCGTCACGTGGCCGCCGGCCGCGCCCAGCAGCTTGGCGGCGAGTTCGCCCAGCCCCCGCGAACCGCCGACCACGAGCGCCCGCCGCCCGGCCCAGGCGCCGGCATCGGCGCGACCCAGCAGTTCGGCGCTGCCCGGCTGCGCCTGCGGCGGCGGCCTCACGAAGGCGCGCAGTTCGCCGTTCACGCTGCCCTGGAAGGCGATGAAGAGCATCCTGAAGCGCGGGTCGTGGCGCGTCACCTGCACGCGCAGCGGTGTGCCGGGCGGTGCGTCGGCCCGTGTGCCGGCCCCGCACCTGAACTGCAGCGAAGCGAAGACCGAGTGCAGCCCCGGGCAGACCATGCCCACCACGAAGGACAGCCGCGCAAGGTCGCCCAGCGCGCCCCGGCCCAGCGCCTGCGCCGCCCGCGGGTACAGCTCGGCCAGCCGGTCGGGCCAGGACTCGATCTCCAGCGTTTGGCCGACCCAGGACTCGGGCGGCTCGTCGAGCGGCGTCGCGAGCGCGCCTATCGACCGCCACGGGCCGGCGAAGGGCGCCGGCGGGGCGGCGCCGTCGGCGGAGCGCAGCACGATGTCGGTCGCGACGACACCGTCCACTTTCGCCGTCAGCCGATGCCGGCCCTGCGAGGCCGGCACGGCATGGAACTCGACCCGGTCGCCCAGGCTGACCGGGTGGGCGAAGTTGCACTGGACCGACCAGCCTTGCGGCGGCGCCGGCGGCAGGCCCAGGTCCAGCGCCTGGATCAGCGTGTGCACCCCGTGCACCACCTGGCGCCCCGAAAGCAGCCGGCGGGCGGCCACCGGGTCCATGTGCATCGGGTTGACGTCGCGCGACTCGGCGGCGAAGCGGCGCTGGTCGTCGTCGGTGAAGGTGCGGGTGCCCAGCAGGCGAGGCGCTTCGGGTTCGAGGCTGCGGCTCATGGCGCCGGGATCATCGCATCGCGGGTGCCGCCCGGGCGGCCGCGCGAATTCAGTTCGGCGAGCGGAAGGCGCCCAGCAGCCAGCCCAGGCCGCCCGAGAACAGGCCGCGCGGCGCCACGCCCTGTGGCGCGGCAGGCCGAGGGGCGGGGCGCGGGGGCGCGGCCGCCGGCTTCGGCACCGGCGCGGCCGAAGCGGTCGGAGTGGCCGGCGCCGCCGAAGGCGCCGGACGCGAAGCCGGCGCTGCCGCTGCGGCTGCTGCGGGCGCAGGAACTGCGTCAGGCCCGACCAGCGGTGCCAGCCCAGCCGGCGCGTTGCCGTCGGCCAGGCGCTGGGTGACCGGCTTCGCCGAGGCGCGCGACGCCACGTCGGCCTGCGCCGCGGCGCGCCAGGAGGTGCGCAGCCAGGCCACGACCGGCTGCCACTGGTCCAGGTCGGCCTGCACCTTGGCCGCCGGCAGGTCGAACAGCGTCAGCCCGAGTTCGGCGCATCGCACGTAGGCCTGCGTCTCGCGCAGGCTGCCGGCATAAGGCAGCGAATGCTCGGCCGCCCAGGCGGCCAGTTGTTCGGCGCCCTTGGTGCGGCTGTCCAGCCGCATGCCCACCAGCGTGACCTTGCAGCGGCCGCTGGCCACGCGCGGCAGCGCCATCAGCTCGGCGTGGCATTCGAGCGCCGACTCGCGGTCGAAGGCCGAGGCGCACAGCGGCATCACGATGGCGTCGGCGTACATCACCACGCGCGCCAGCTCGGGGCCGCGCAGCGCGCCCGGCGTGTCCAGCACCACGTGGCTGACGCCTGCGGGCGGCCGCAGCACGCTCTTGCCGTCGGCGGCCCAGCCGGCGATCTGCGCGTCGCGCACGGCGGCGTTCTGTGCGCGCCGCCGCAGCCATGCCAGAGAGGACTGCTGTCGGTCGACGTCGCCCAGCATCACCGGCATGCCGTTGCGCACGCACCAGCCCGCCAGGTGGGTGGCCAGCGTGCTCTTGCCGCTGCCTCCTTTGCGGTTGATAACGGCGACGACGGGCATGGGTGATGTCGGCCTGCGAGAAAACGGGAGATCGATTAGACATCGCCGGTTGCGCGGCCGGCGTATGCAAGTGCCCGCTAGCAGACCTTCGGTCGTGCCGGCGGGCCCGGACGTCCAATTGTTCACGCAATGCAAGGTCTTCCACGCCCGCGACCCCCGGCCGCGGGCTAGGGGAAACCCGCGCCGTCAGCGCTTCTCGCTGCCCAGCGGGGTGACGATCTCGAAGGCCGGCGTGAAGGTGTCCAGCAGCCCCAGCAGGCCGGCCACGGCAGCCACGTCGCCCTCGATGCGCGCCTGCCCGGCCTGAATCGCGGCCGGAAAGGTGGTCTGCTGCAGGCTGATGCGGTCCAGCGTCGCGCGGTCCAGCGTGACGGCGGCGTCGGCCTTCGCGGCGTGTTCGCCCATCACGTGGCTCAGCACGCTGTTCTCCAGCGTGAGCTGCACCTTCTGGTCGACGTCGGGGAAGGTCCAGTTCACCACCAGCTTGCGGCCGGCCGCCTTCTGCGGGTTCAGGCGCACCGCCAGGTAGTCGAAGAACAGGTCCAGCGGGATCGCGCGCACGACGTCGGCGCTGGTGGACGCGGTGGCCGAACCGCGCGGCAGCCCGTTGCGAAGTTCGTTCGCGCCCGAGAGGTACACGTTGCGCCAGACGCCGCTCTCGGCCTGGTAGCCCAGCTGCTCGAAGGCGTCGGCCGCGAGTGCGCGCGCCTCCGTGTTCGCCGGGTCGGCCCAGACCACCTGCATGACCACCTCGGCCACCCAGCGGTAGTCGCCCTTGGCGAAGTCGGCGCGCGCCTTCGCCAGCACGGCGGCCGCGCCACCCATGTAGTCGACCGTGCGGCGTGCCGACTCGGCCTGCGGCAGCGGGTTCAGGCTGGCCGGGTTGGCGTCGTACCAGCCCAGGTACTTCTGGTAGACCGCCTTCGCGTTGTGGCTCACGGTGCCGTAGTAGCCGCGCGCGAACCACTCCTGCGCCAGGCTGTCGGGCAGGCGCAGCGCCTCGGCGATCTCACGCGGCTTCATGCCGAGGTTCAGCATGCGCACCGTCTGGTCGTGGATGTACTGGTACAGGTCGCGCTGCTTGCGCAGCACCTCGTCGATGCGCGCGCTGCCCCAGGTGGGCCAGTGGTGCTGCGCCACCATCACCTCGGCGCCGGCGGCCCATTTGCGCCGCATGGCGTCGATGTACTTGGCCCAGCCCAGGCCGTCGCGGATCTCGGCGCCGCGCAGCGTGTACAGGTTGTGCAGGTTGTGGGTGACGTTCTCGGCCGCGTTCAGCACCTTCAGCTGCGGGAAGAAGAGGTTCATCTCCGCCGGCGCCTCGGTGCCCGGGGTCTGCTGGATCTCGATCTCCACGCCGTCCACCGTGCGCCGGTCCAACGGGGCCTGCACCTCGTCGGTGGGCGCGATCAGCGTGACGTTGCCGCGCGAGAGTACGCGCCCCAGCCCGCCGTCGACCTGGCCGCGCTCGCCCGGCGGCACGAAGGCGCCGAACTGGTACTGCGCGCGCCGGCTCATCGCGTTGCCGGCGATCACGTTCTCGGCCACCGCGTGTTCCATGAAGCCGCGCGGCGCGATCACCGCCACCTTGCCGGCCTTCACGTCGGCCTCGTCGACCACGCCGCGCACGCCGCCGAAGTGGTCGGCATGGCTGTGCGAGTAGATGACCGCCTTCACCGGTACGCGCGGCCGGTGCGTGTAGTACAGCTCGAGCGCGGCCTTCGCGGTCTCGGCGGTGAGCAGCGGGTCGATCAGGATCAGCCCGCTCGCGCCTTCGACGATCGTCATGTTCGAGATGTCGAGCGAACGCACCTGGTACATGCGCTCGGTCACCTTGAACAGGCCGTGCAGCTGGTTCAGCTGCGCCTGCCGCCACAGGCTGGGGTTCACGCTCTCGGGCGCGGGGCCGGGCTTGTCGATGAACGCGTAGGGCTTCATCGAATAGACCACGCGGCCATCGGCGGCGCGGATCTCGCCGTCTGGCAGGGTGGCGACGAAGCCGCGGCGCGCGTCCTCGAAGTCGCGCCGGTCGGCGAAGGGCAGGGCGCTCAGCCACTGGCGGTTGCTCTCCACGGTGGCCGGCTCGGCCGCCTTGGGCGCGGTCTGGGCCTGGGCCGCCAGGGTGTGGGCCAGCAGCGCCAGCGCGGTCGCGATGCGCATCGTCGTCTCCTCGTCCTCGTGTTGTGTCGCGATCTTCGCACGCGGCGCTTGCCGCCTTCGCGTGGGGGTGCGAGCATCGAAGCCCCACTGTGGAGGAGACCCATGGCCAAGCCGCTGATCGACCCCGATGCGCTGATCACGATGTTCGAGAACGCCACCGCCGAGCAGGGCGCCAAGCTGAAGAAGGCCGTCACCGAGGCCACGCTGGCGGCGCTGCAGGGGCGCGAGCTGACGCTGAAGAACATCCGCTCCGCACTGAAGGCCGTGTCCGACGCCGCCAGCGCCGGCGCGGCGAAGAACACCATGGCCGGCGTCGACCCGGGCGCGTTGCTGGACAACGCGGTCGCCGGCATGGACGCCGCGCTGCTGAAGGCGGTGGACGCCAACCGCGTCGCGCTCGGCCAGCTGGTGGCGCAGGGCGCCGACCTGCGCGAGAAGCACCTGGCGAAGGCCATCGCCGACCTCGACAAGTTCGAGGACACGCTCTTCGCCACGCTCAAGAAGACCGCCGAAGGCGCTGGCACGCCGCTCGCTTCGGCCTGGGGCCAGGTGCTGGAGAAGTTCCAGGCCGGCGGCACGCAGGCCGGCGCCAAGGCCGCCAGCACCGCCGAGCAGATGGCCGAGCAGATGCAGACCGCGATGCGTTCCTCGCGCGCCGCCGGGCTGCGCGCCGCGCAGGCGCTGGCCGAGAGCTACACCGCCATGGTCAGCGGCGTGCTGCTGGGCATGAGCGACGCGCTGCAGTCGCAGTCGAAGAAGAAGTAGCGCCCCCTCTTCAGCGCCGCTTCATCACGATGAACAGGCGCCTGAAGGGGAACAGCGTGGCGCCGTCGGCGCGGCGCGGGTAGGCCCGCGCCACGCGCGCCGCGTAGTCGGCCTCGAAGGCGTCGCGCTCGGCGCCCTGCAGGCGCTCCAGGAACTGCTTGAGCCAGGTGCCCTTGGTCCATTCCTTCACCGCGTCCGGGCCCTGCAGCACCTGCAGGTACTCGGTCTCCCACAGATCCAGCGTGTCGGCGAAGGGCAGCAGGGTCTCGTAGTAGAAGGCCGGCGCGGCCACCGGCGGCGGCGCCAGCAGCGGCTCGAGCGTGGCGCGCCACGGCCCGGCACGCACCGCGTCGGCGATGGCGGTGTGCGAAGGCGCCTCGAAGTTGCGCGGCATCTGAACCGCCAGCGTGCCGCCCGGCGCCACCTGGCGCGCCAGGTGCGGGAACAGCGCGCCGTGGTCGGGCAGCCAGTGCAGCGCGGCGTTGGAGAACAGCAGGTCCACCGGTGCCCCGGCCGACCAGCCCGCGATGCTGCGCTGCTGCCAGCGCACCGACGGCAGCGCGGCACGTGCCTGCGCCAGCATCGCCTCGGAGTCGTCGACGCCGGCGAGCGCCGCCTGTGGCCAGCGTGCCTGCAGCAGCGCAGTCACGTTGCCGGTGCCGCAGCCCAGGTCGACCACGGTCTTCGGTTCGGCGGCCACGTGGGCCATCAGGTCCAGCGCCGGCCGCAGGCGGGGCTGGGCGAAGCGCAGGTATTGGTCGGGGTTCCAGCTCATGAAGCGCATCTTGCACCCGGTGGCCTTGATCTGGATCAGGAAATACAGATGACAACGATTCGCATTTACGTTAGAGTCGATCGCCAGACGACGACAACGAACCCGGCGTCCGCGCTCGCGGCCCGCCGACCGAGGAGGACCGACCCGTGCACCGACCCCCCGCGCGCCGCCGCGCCACCCTGGGCCTGATCGCCACGCTGGCCGCGTTGACCCTGGCGGCTTGCGGTGGTGGGGGCGGCCAGGGCAGCACCGGCCTGTCGGCGCAGGCCGCGCTGGGCGAGCGCATCTTCCACGACAGCAGCCTGTCGGCCTCCGGCCGCCAGAGCTGCGCCAGCTGCCACGACGCCGACCATGGCCACGGCGCGCCCAACTCGCTCGCGGCGCAGCCCGGCGGCGTGGCGCTCGAGCTGCAGGGCACACGCAGTTCGCCTTCGATCCGCTACCTGGCCACCAACCGCGCCTTCCGCATCGAGGCCGACGGCACGCCCACCGGCGGCTTCTTCTGGGACGGCCGCGCCGCGAGCCTGGCCGACCAGGCCGGCCGCCCTTTCCTGAACCCGCGCGAGATGGCCAACGCCGACAAGGCGGCCGTCGTCGCGCTGCTGGCCGCGGCACCCTATGCGAAGGACTTCGAAGCGGTGTTCGGCGCCGGCATCCTGTTGCGCCCCGACGACGCCTTCGATCGCATCAAGCTCGCGATCCAGGCCTACGAACTGGAGAGCGCCGAGTTCCGCCCCTTCAGCAGCAAGTACGACGCCTTCCTGAGCGGCCGCGCCGCCTTCAGCGACGCCGAACTGCGCGGGCTGGCCCTCTTCAACAGCCCGGCCAAGGGCAACTGCGCGGCCTGCCACCCTTCGGCGCGCGGCGCCGACGGCAGCCCGCCGCTGTTCACCGACTTCAGCTACGACGCGCTGGGCGTGCCGCGCAACCCGGCGCTGGCGGTGAACGCCGACCCGGCCTACTTCGACCTCGGCCTGTGCGCGCGCGAAGGCGGCGACCTCGCGGCGCGCACCGACCTCTGCGGCCTGTTCAAGGTACCCAGCCTGCGCAACGTGGCGTTGCGCGGTTCTTTCTTCCACAACGGACGCTTCACGACGCTGAAGGACGCGCTCACCTTCTACGTCCAGCGCGACACCAACCCCGGGAAGTTCTATCCGTTGAAAGCCGACGGCAGCGTCGACAAGTTCGACGACCTGCCGCCGGCACTGCGCGCCAACGTCAACACCAGCGAGGCGCCCTACAACCGCCGCCCCGGCGACGCGCCGGCGCTGTCGGACGCCGAGATCGACGACCTCATCGCCTTCCTGAACACGCTCACCGACGGCTGGTCGGATTGAGGCGCTGCCGTTCCCTTTCCTTCACCACCCGACCCGGACCCATGTCGCTCAAGACCACGACCCTCGCCCTGCTGGCCGCCGCCGCCGCGCCCGCGCTGGCGGCCGACGAGCCGCCCGCCACCGTGCTCAGCAGCTACGGCGAACTCAACTACAACCGCCCCACCCACCGCAGCGAGGACACGCAGGCCGACCTGCGCCGTTTCGTGCTGGGCTTCCAGCACCGCTTCGACGCCAAGACGCGCGTCGTCGCCGAGATCGAGGTCGAGCATGCGGTGGCCTCGGCCGACGACGAAGGCGAGGTCGAGATCGAGCAGGCCTACGCCGAACGCCAGCTCGGCCCGCGGCTGGCGATGCGGGCGGGCCTGTTCCTGATGCCGATGGGCCTGCTCAACGAGAACCACGAACCCACGGCGTTCTACGGCGTCGAACGCAACTTCGTCGAGACCGCCATCATCCCCACCACCTGGCGTGAAGGCGGCGTGCAGTTCGTGGGCGACCTGGACGAGGGCCTCACGCTGCAGGGAGGCGTCTCGACCGGCTTCGACCTCAACAAGTGGGACGCCGCGTCGGACGAAGGGCGCGCGTCGCCGCTGGGTTCCATCCACCAGGAAATGTCCCTCGCCAAGGCGCGCGACCTCGCGCTCTTCGGCGCGCTCAACTGGCGCGGCGTGCCCGGCCTGCAGCTGGGCGCGAGCCTGTTCACCGGCGGCGCCTCGCAGGGGCAGGGCGCGGCGCACGGCCGCGTCACGCTGTGGGACCTGCACGCGCGCTGGACACCCGG
This sequence comes from uncultured Rubrivivax sp., assembly GCA_964454485.1. Lineage (GTDB taxonomy): Bacteria > Pseudomonadota > Gammaproteobacteria > Burkholderiales > Burkholderiaceae_C > Rubrivivax. Next base: position 14,093 of record CAYVXO010000081.1, on the reverse strand, counting down.
GCCCTGGGACTTCTCCGCGCTCTACGCGCGCGGCAGCATCTCCAACACGGCGGCGCTGAACCAGCCGCTGGTGGGCAGCCCGACGCTGATCCCGGCCGCCTTCGACGGCGCCTACGTGCAGGCCGCGGTGAAGGCCTGGAGCGACGGCGACCTGGCGCTCTCGCCCTTCGTGCGCTGGGAGCGCTTCAACACCGCGAAGCGCTATGCCGACCTCGGTGCCGGCCTCACGCCCGCCGCCGCGAAGGCCGAGCAGGTGGCCACCGCCGGCCTGAACTTCGCGTTCGGCAACGGCCTCGTGGCCAAATTCGACATCCAGCGTTTCAAGACCGACAGCAGCCGCAACCGCTTCGACCTCGGCCTCGGCTGGAGCTTCTGAGCATGCGCTTCGTGCCGCTGGCCGCCGCCACCGCGCTCGTGCCCGCGGCCGCCTTCGCGGTCGACTACCTGAACGCCGAGCAGGCCGCGAAGCTGCTGTTCCCCGAGGCCACGCGATTCGAAGCGCGCGAGCTCTCGCTCGACGCCGCCGCGCTGCAGCGCCTGCAGGCGCAGGGCGTCAATGCGCGCTCGCAGCACTGGCGCGTGCAGGCGGCGCTGGCCGGCGCCGACCTGCTGGGCTGGGTGGTGGTTGACGACGTGATCGGCAAGTTCGAGCTCATCAGCTACGCGGTGGGCATCACGCGCGAAGGCAAGCTCAAGCCGGTGGAGGTGCTCTCGTACCGCGAAAGCCACGGCCACGAGATCCGCCTGCCGGCCTGGCGGCGCCAGTTCGAAGGCAAGACCGTGGCCGCGCCGCTGCGCGTGGGCGACGACATCGCCAACATCAGCGGCGCCACGCTCAGCTGCACCCACGTCACCGACGGCGTGCGGCGCATCGCCGTGCTCGTCGACTGGGCGCGCCGCGAGGGGCGGCTGTGATGCCGCTGCCGCGGCGCGCGCGCCCGCTGCTGGGCACGCTGGTGGAGCTGGCGGCCGACGCGCCGCCTTCGGCTTTCGAGGCCGCCTTCGACGCCGTCGCCGAGGTGCAGCGCGCTCTCTCGCGCTTCGACGCGGCCAGCGAGATCGGCCGCTTCAACGAAGCCGCGGCGGGCGCCGTGATCGCCGTCGGCGCCGATGCGCAGGCCGTGCTGGGCACCGCCGCACGGCTGGCCGTGCTGTCCGGCGGCCGCTTCGACGTCGCGCTCGGCAGCGGCCGCTGGCGGCTGGACGGCGGCCAGCTCGTGAAGCTGGACGCGGCCACGCGGCTGGACCTGGGCGGCATCGCCAAGGGCCACGCGGTCGACCGCGCGGTCGAAGCGCTGCGCGCCGCCGGCGCCGGCGAAGGCTGCGTCAACGCCGGCGGCGACCTGCGCACGTTCGGCGCCCGCGGTGTCGAGGTCGAACTGCGCGACGAAGTCGAAGGCGGCGTGCGCCGCTTCGGCCGCCTGCACGACGGCGCCTTCGCCACCAGCCGCCTCCGGCCCCACGGCGGCCACCGCGTGCGCCACGCCAGCGTGGCCGCGCCGCAGGCGCTCTGGGCCGACGCGCTGACCAAGTTCGTCGCCCTCGGCCTGCCGCTGCCCGCCGGTTTCGGCGCCCAGGCCTGGGTGCACGCATGAAGCCGCTCAATCGACTGCCGCCCTGGCAACGCTGGCTGGGCCTCGCTAGCGGGCTCGTGTTGCTGGCCAGCGGCGCGGCCTGGCTCTGGCTGCACTTCGTGGTCGCCGCCGAAGGCCTGCCGCTCCCGGGCGAGGCCTGGGCGATGAAGCTGCACGGCGCGGCCGCGATGCTGGCGCTGTTCGTCTTCGGCGCGCTCGCCGGCGGCCACCTGCGCCAAGGCTGGCAGATCACGCACCGCCACGGCCACGGCCTGCGCCGCCAGCGCCGCCTGGGCGTGGCCCTCACCACGCTGGGCGCGGCGCTCGCGGCCAGCGGCTATGCGCTGTACTACTGGGTGCCCGAAGGCGCGCGCGACGCCGTCGGCTGGGCCCATGCCGGCGCCGGCTTCGTGATGGCGCTGCTGGTGCTGGCGCACCGCGGAAGGCGCAGCTGATATCGTGGCCGCATGGCCGACCCGCAAGCGCCCGAGCCCACGTTCTTCTGGCACGACTACGAGACCTTCGGCCGCGTGCCGCGGCGCGACCGGCCGGCGCAGTTCGCCGGACTGCGCACCGACGCCGATCTGAACGAGATCGGCGAGCCGGCCATGTGGTACTGCAAGCCGCCGCACGACACGCTGCCCGACCCCGAAAGCGTGCTGCTCACCGGCATCCTGCCGCAGCAGGCCGAGGCCGAAGGCCTGCCCGAGCACGAGTTCGCGGCGCGCGTCGAGGCCGCGCTGGGCCAGCCCGGCACCATCGGCGTGGGCTACAACAGCATCCGCTTCGACGACGAGGTCACGCGCTTCCTGCTCTGGCGCAACCTGGCCGACCCCTACGCGCGCGAATGGCGCAACGGCTGCAGCCGCTGGGACCTGCTGGACGTGGTGCGCTGCACCTGGGCGCTGCGGCCCGAAGGCATCGAGTGGCCGAAGTACGAGGACGGCCGGCCCTCGTTCCGGCTCGAGGACCTGGCCGCCGCCAACGGCCTGCTGCACGAGAGCGCGCACGACGCGCTCTCGGACGTGCGCGCCACCGTCGCGCTGGCGCGCCTGGTGCGGCAGCGCCAGCCGCGGCTGTGGGACTTCTGCCTGAAGCTGCGCCACAAGGACGCGGTGCGCGCCGAGATCGGCGCCGGCCGTCCCTTCCTGCACCTGTCGGGCCGCTACCCGGTGGAACGCGGCTGCATGGCGGTGGTGTGGCCGCTGGCGCCGCACCCGACGAACAAGAACGAGCTCATCGTCTGGGACCTCGCGCAGGACCCGGCCGAACTGGAAGGGCTGGACGCTGCCGAGGCGCGCCGGCGCCTGTACACGCGCGCCGAGGACCTGCCCGAAGGCGAGGCGCGGCTGCCGATCAAGACCATCCACATCAACAAGTCGCCCATCGTCATCGGCAACCTGGGCGTGCTGGGCCCGGCGCGCGAACGCTGGGGGCTGGACCTGGACCAGACGATGCGCCACGCCGAGCGCGCCGCCGCCATCGGCCGCACGCGGGACGCGCTCTGGGCCGAGGTGTTCGCGCGCCCTGAGGCCGCCGGCCCGGTCGACGTCGACGAGGACCTGTACGGCGGCTTCCTCGGCAACGACGACCGCCGCCGACTCGACCGCCTGCGCGCCTTGCCGCCCGACCGGCTGGCCGCGCAACAACCCAGCTTCGACGACCCGCGGCTGGAGGAACTGCTGTTCCGCTACCGCGCGCGCAACTTCCCCGCCACGCTGGGCGACGACGAGCGCGAACGCTGGCGGGCGCATTGCCGCGCGCGGTTGCTCGAAGGGCAGGGCGGCGGCCTCACGCTGGAGGCGTTCTTCGAGCGCGTCGACGCGCTCGCCGAGCATGCCGACGATCGCGGGCAGGAGTTGCTCTCGGCGCTCTACGACTGGGCCGAGTCGCTGGTGCCCGAGGACGGGCCGTCGGCGTAGCCGAGCAGGCTTTCGTAGGCAGCGCGGCAGGCGTCGGCGGCGCGTGCGGCCTCGCCGTCCAGGTGCACCTGGCGCGCGCGCGGCGGCTCGAAGCCGGTGGACGCCCACACCGCCGCGTACCAGTGCGGCGCCCAGACGCCGTCGCTCGCGCGCGGCCCGGCGGGCCAGGCGAGCATGCGTTCGGTGAAGGGCAGGCCGAGCCGCGCGCACAGCTGCTGCAGGTGGCCGCGCGGGTCGCGCAGGAAGCATTCGGCGTCGATTACCGGCGGCGCCCGGCCCAGGCGCTCGGCCACCTCGTCGAACAGGCGCGCCTGCTGCAGCAGGCCGATGTCCTCGGCCACCACCGTCGCGCGCGACTTCACGTAGCTGGCCACCACCAGCGCCGGGTCTCGGATCAGGAAGACGTTGGCCAGAGCGTGCACCCAGCCGGTGTCCATGCCGGGCAGCAGGTGATGCGTCATGTGCTTCTGGTACCAGACCGCCTGCCCGCCCGGTACCGGGCCTTCGGTGAGCGCGCGCACGACGCGCCGCCAGTCGGTGTCGCCGGCGGCGATGACCTCGTCGCGCGCCGGGTGGTCCAGCTGCGTGGCCTGCAGGTAGTGGGCGTAGAGCGGCTCGTCGCTCACCGCGCAGTCGCCGCGGTTCTCCCACGCCCGCATCATCGCGGTGCTGATGTTGCGCGGCCCGCTCCAGGCCGCCACGCGCAGCGGCGCGGTCATGAGGCCTGCGCCACATCGCGCGCGACCAGCTCGCGGTAGAGCGACTGCAGGCGCGCGAGCATCAGGCCCGGCCGGCCGTCGCCGATGACCCGGCCGTCGATGGAACGCACCGGCGCCAGGCCGGCGAAGGTGCCGGTCACGAAGGCCTCGTCCGCGCCGTAGGCCTCGGTGAGGCTGAAGTTCTTCTCGCGTGCCGGGATGCCCGCTTCGCGGCAGAGGCGCAGCACGTTGGCGCGCGTGATGCCGCCCAGGCAGTAGTCGCCGGTCGAGGTCCAGACCTCGCCCCTGCGCACGACGAAGAAGTGGGTCGAGTTGCAGGTGGCCACGAAGCCGTGCGGGTCCAGCATCAGCGCCTCGTCGGCGCCCGCCGTGTAGGCCTGGATGCAGGCGGTGATGCAGTTGAGCTTGCTGTGGCTGTTGAGCTTGGGGTCCTGCACGTCGGGGAAGCCGCGCCGCACGTGCACGGTGAAGAGCGAAAGGCCCTGCTGCAGCGTCTCGGGCTTGGGCGTCTTCCACTCGGCGATGATCACCACGGTGGCCTGGCCGACCGTGACGCGCGGGTCCTGGTAGGGCGTGCGCTTGACGCCGCGCGTCACCATCAGCCGCACGTGCACGCCGTCACCCGTCATGCCGTTGGCGGCCAGCGTCGCCTGCACCGCGGCGGCGATCTCGGCGCGGCTCATGCCCACGTCCATCGCGATCGCCTTCGCGCCTTCGAACAGGCGGTCCAGGTGCTCGGCCAGGAAGGCCGGCCTGCCCTGGTGGATGCGCAAGCCCTCCCAGACACCGTCGCCGAGCACGAAGCCGCTGTCGAAGACCGAGACCACGGCCTCGCTGCGATGCTTCAGCGCGCCGTTCACCCAGATCAGGATGTCGGCGTTGCGCGGGTCGTCATGGAAGTCCTGGATGCTCTGTGCCATGCGGCCAGTCTAGGGCCTGCGCACCGCGACCGCGCACATGCCGCCAGAATGCGCGCCATGGCCGGCCCGACGAGTGCACGCGTGCGGATCCTGGGGCTGTCGCTGGCGGTCAACTTCGCCGGCGCGGCGCTCAGCTTCCTGTACTTCCGCCAGCTCGACACGCTGGCCACGAGCAGCACGCCGCCGCTGGGCTGGGTCGAGGCTATCGTCTTCGTGGCCGGCTTCGGGCTGCTGTTCACGCTGCTGCGCGGCTTCAGCGCGCGCTGGCGGCGGCCGCTGGCGCAGACTGCGGGCGCGCCGCCGCCCGGACCCGAAGGCGACCTCGTGCGCCGGCGCGCGCTGCTGTTCCCGGCCTACCTGGCGCTGCTCACCTGGGTCGGCTGGTGGACCGCCGGGCTGCTGTGGGGCGCGCTGCTGCCGGCGCTGACCGGCACCATCCCCTGGCGCGCGTCGCTGCGCGTGATCTTCGGCATCGCGGTGGTCGGCGGCACCTTCGTCGCCGCCGGCACCTTCTTCGGCATCGAGCGCCTCTGGCGCGCCGAGCTGCCGCGCTACTTTCCAGACGGCAACCTCTCCGCGGTGCCGGTGCCGCGGCTGCGCGTGCGCCAGCGCCTGCTGGCCGTGCTGCTGCTGGTGGGCAGCCTGCCGCTGGCGGTGCTGGCGGTGAGCGCGCTGGTGCGCGCCGGCGCGCTGCTGCAGGCCGACGCCGCCACCGCGAGCGACATCGTGCGCAACCTGATCGTCGTCGTCGCGGCGATCGCGGCTGCCGGGCTGGCCGCCTCGGTGGCGCTGGCGGCGCTGGTGGCCGAGAGCATTTCCGGCCCGCTGCAGGACGTGCAGCGCGCGATGGCCCGGGTGCGCGAAGGCCGGCTCGACACGCGCTGCGCCGTCACCTCCAACGACGAGATCGGCGCCGTCGCCGAGGGCTTCAACGCGATGGTCGAGGGCCTGCGCGAACGCGAGCGCATCCGCGAGACCTTCGGCCGCTACGTCAGCCCCGAGGTGCGCGACGAGATCCTCGCCGGCCGCGCCGCCGCCGCCGGCCAGCTGCGCGAGGTGACGGTGCTGTTCGCCGACCTGCGCGACTTCACGCCCTGGGTCGAGAGCAGCCCCGCGGTCGAGGTGGTGCGCGACCTCAACGCCTACTTCAGCGAGATGGACGCGGCGATCCGCGAGCACGGCGGGCTGGTGCTGCAGTTCATCGGCGACGAGATCGAGGCCGTCTTCGGCGCCCCGGCCGAGCACCCGCGCCATGCCGACGCCGCGGTGGCGGCGGCGCGCGCCATGTGCGAAAGGCTCGCGGCCTGGAACGAACGCCAGGCCGCCGCCGGCCGCAAGACGCTGCGCCACGGCATCGGCATCCACAGCGGCAGCGTCGTCGCCGGCAACATCGGCGGCGGCGAACGGCTGTCCTACGCGCTCGTCGGCGACACGGTCAACGTGGCCTCGCGCATCCAGGCGCTCAACAAGACCTTCGGCACCACCGTGCTCGTGAGCGCGGCGACGCGCGCCCGCCTCGCGGCCGACCCCGGCCTGCGGCCGATGCCGGCGGCCAACGTGAAGGGCGTGGCCGAGGCGGTCTCGGTGTTTTCGCTCGCCTGACCCCGGCCCCGGCCGCGGCGACAATCGCCCCCGATGCACGCGCACGAAGCCGATTCCCGCTACGCCTGGGCGCGCCTGGCGGTGGTGCTGGCGCTGATGACCGTGGGCTCGGCCGGCATGTACGTTGTGGCGGTGGTGCTGCCGGCGGTGCAGGCCGAATTCGGCAGCGCGCGCGGCGACGCCAGCCTGCCCTACACGCTGCTGATGGTGGGCTTCGGCGTCGGCGGCATGTTCATGGGCCGGCTGGCGGACCGCTTCGGCGTCATGGTCTCGGTGATGGTGGGCGCGGCGGGCCTGGCGGCCGGCTTCTTCCTCGCCGGGCTGGCCGGCGGGCTGACCGGCTTCGCGCTCGCGCACGGCATCTTCATCGGCCTGCTGGGCAGCAGCGCCACCTTCGCGCCGCTGGTGGCCGACACCTCGCTCTGGTTCGTGCGCCGGCGCGGCATCGCGGTGGCCATCTGCGCCAGCGGCAACTACCTGGCCGGGGCGCTGTGGCCGCCCATCGTGCAGCACTTCGTGCAGACGCAGGGCTGGCGCGCCACCTACATCGGCCTGGGCGTGCTGTGCCTGCTGACGATGCCGCTGCTGGCGCTGTTCCTGCGGCCGCGGCCGCCGGCGGCGGTGGCCGGCGGCGCGCGCGGCGGCGCCAGCCGGGTCTCGGAACGGCCCTTCGGCCTGTCGATGGCGCAGGCGCAGGGCCTGCTGTGCGTGGCGGCGGTGGCCTGCTGCGTGGCGATGGCGATGCCGCAGGTGCACATCGTCGCCTACTGCGGCGACCTGGGCTACGGCGCCGCGCGCGGTGCCGAGATGCTGTCGCTGATGCTGGCCTGCGGCATCGTGAGCCGGCTCGTCTCGGGCGCCATCTGCGACCGCATCGGCGGCCTGGCCACGCTGCTGATGGGCTCGGTGCTGCAGGGGCTGGCGCTGCTGCTGTTCATCCCCTTCGACGGGCTCACCTCGCTGTACCTGATCTCGGCCCTGTTCGGCCTCTTCCAGGGCGGCATCGTGCCCAGCTACGCGATCATCGTGCGCGAGTACTTCCCGCCGGCCGAGGCCGGCGCGCGCGTCGGCACGGTGCTGATGTGCACGCTCTTCGGCATGGCGCTGGGCGGCTGGCTCTCGGGCGCGGTGTTCGACTGGACGGGCTCGTACCGGGCCGCCTTCGTCAACGGCATCGGCTGGAACCTCGTCAACCTGAGCGTCGTGTTGCTGTTGATCACGATGCGGCGCCGCCACCCCGGGCCGCAGCCGGCCTGACGGGTTTACGATTCCGCGCCATGCAAGAACTCCCCACCCTGGAAAACAACGCCGTCTCGAAGGTGCACTTCATCGGCGGCGAAAAGGGCGGCGTCGGCAAGTCGATGGTGTCGCGGCTGCTGGCGCAGTACTTCATCGACCAGGGCCTGGCCTTCGTCGGCTTCGACACCGACCGTTCGCACGGTTCGCTGACGCGCTTCTACGGCGATTTCGCCAGCCCGATCGTGGTCGACCAGTTCGAGGCGCTCGACAAGGTGGTCGAGGCCGCCGTCGAGCAGCCCGGCCGCCGCGTGCTGGTGGACCTGGCGGCGCAGACCCACGGCCCGCTGGTGCGCTGGATCGACGAATCGGGCGTGCTCGACATGGCCGACCTCTCCGGCATCGCGATCCACTACTGGCACGTGATGGACAGCGGCCGCGATTCGGTGGACCTGCTGGCGCGCCTGCTCGACCGCTTCGGCCAGCGCGTGCAGTACGTGCTGGTGAAGAACCAGCTGCGCGGCGAAGACTTCGGCCAGCTCGAGCGTTCGGGCCAGCTGGTGCGCGCGCAGGGCCTGGGCGCCCGCATCATCGAGGTGCGGCGACTGCACGAGCCGGTGATGCAGAAGATCGACGCCCGCAACGCCACCTTCTGGGCGGCGAAGAACGTGACGACGATCGAAGGCCCGGGCCTCGGGCTGATGGAGCGCCAGCGCCTGAAGCTCTGGCTCTCGCACGCCTTCGCCGAGATCGCGCTCGTCGACCCCTGAGCGCAGGCTCCTCGGGTGCTCGGCGGGCAGCCGCACCCGCATGAAGCCTTGCGAGTGCACGCTGCCCTGCATCTCGTGCCCCCTGATCGAACGCGGGCGGTCGCCGAGAGCCGGTCGGGCACGGTGAAGCCGAGCCCGGCGCCGCTGTGGCCTTCGAGCGTCTTCGTGCCTGGGGTGGCGCCGAAGCGCCTGGCGGAGGCGATGGCGCCTTGCCGCTGAAGGCGATGGACTACGCGGCTCCGCCGCCGAGCGCCTGCCCGGCCCGGCGGACAACCGCTACCGCGTCGAGGCCGGGTCAGGCCTTCTGCTGCGGGGCCTGGCAGCCGTCGAGCAGGCGGCGGCCCGCCTTGGCGTCCATCAGCATCGACTTCGACGGGATCTGCAGCCACACGACGCCGGCCTTGCGGTCTTCCAGGCGCACCGCGCCGGTGGTGGTCTCCTCAGGCGTCAGGTTGTAGTGCTTGGCGCCGAAGTCCAGCTTGAAGTGGCCGGGCTTGCCGTCGATCGCCGTCACCTCGACCTTCTGGTCGCCGTCGCACTGCACGTTGCCCGTGAACACGCGCGGCGCCACGTCCAGCTGCCCCTGCGTGAGCGGCTTCTCGGCTTCGGGGGCGGCCTTGGCGGGGGCCTTGGCAGGCGCCTTGGCCTTGGCCGGCGCATCGGCGGCCAGCGCCTGCGAGGCGGCGAAGGCGAGGGCAAGGGATGCGGCGAGCGAGAGAGTGCGGATCATCGGGCGGCTCCGGGACGGGGAAGGTTGTTGGAATGACGCGCAGCATTCTCTGCAGCGCCGGCGTCGCGGGCGGGCCTGCTTGCAACCGGATGCAACCGAGGCGGCGTCCCGGGCGGCGGCAGTAGTTAACGCGCCACTGCCGCCGGGGTGGCACCGGCGTGACGCAGCGCACGCGCCGGCCGCCGCGGGCGCGGCGGCGGCGGATACGACTTCGTCACAAGGCGGCGCCGAAGAAGCGCCGGCGGATCTCGGCCGGCAGCTGCGGGCCGCCGTGCATGGAGGTGCGGTGCGCGCGTTCCAGCAGCTGCCAGAAGTAGCGGTAGCTGGCGCGGTCGTGCAGGGTGTCGCGGTGGCGGATCGGCGCCCACTGCGCGGCCTGCGCGGCGCGCAGGATCTCGATGGCCAGGTCGGTCTCGGCGGCGCTCGGCGCGAAGGCCTCGACGATGGTGCGCACCTGGTCGGGGTGGATGCTCCACATGCGCGTGTAGCCGAACTCGCGGCACGCGCGCGTGGCGGCGGCCGAGAGGGCGCGCAGATCCTTGAACTCGGTGACCACGCAGTGCGACGGCACCTTGGCGTGGGCGTGGCAGGCCGCGGCGATCTCGAGCTTGGCGCGCAGCACCAGCGGGTGCGCGAACTGGCCCTCGGCGCTCATCGCGCTGGCGGGAATCGCGCCGCGGTGCGCCGAGACGAAGTCCATCAGGCCGAAGGACATCGATTCGATGCGCGGGTGGGCCGCGATCGCGCCGACCTCGCACAGCGCGCCGTGTGTCTCCACCAGCACGTGCACCGGGATGTCGCGGCCGTGGCCGTGGATGCGGATGAAGTGGTCGATCTGATCGACGGCGCGCTGCACGTCGGCCAGGCCGCGCGGCTTGGGCACCATCAGGTAGGCCAGCCGCGCGCCGGCGCGGCGCACCAGGGTGTCGACGTCGTGCTCGAAGCTCGGGTGGTCGACCGGGTGCACGCGCGCGCCGACGCGGCCGAAGCGGTTGGCCGCCGACATCACCAGCTCGGCGCACAGCTGCGCATGCTCCGCCTCGCCGCCGACCGGCGCGCCGTCCTCGCAATCGAGCGTGACGTCGAACACCGGCCCGAGCTCGCCCTGCAGCTCGAGGCTCTTGCGCATGCGCGCCTCGACGCCGCTGTAGTGATCGCACACCGGCAGGGCCGGTGCGCTCTCACTGACGTCGAACAACGCCTCGCGAGGCGTCATCGGCTCAGAGCAGGTGCTTGACGCCGTCCTGCTCGCCCTGCAGCTCGGCCAGGGTCTTGTTGATGCACTCCTGGCTGAAGGCGTCGATCGTCAGGCCTTCGACGATTCGGTACTTGCCGCCCTCGGTGGTCACCGGGAAGCCGAACACCACGTCCTTGGGGATGCCGTATTCGCCGTTGCTGGGCACGCCCATCGTGACCCACTCGCCCTTGCTGCCCAGCGCCCAATCGCGCATGTGGTCGATGGCGGCGTTGGCGGCCGAGGCGGCCGACGACAGGCCGCGCGCGGCGATGATCGCCGCGCCGCGCTTGCCGACGGTGGGCAGGAACACGTCCTTGTTCCAGGCCTGGTCGTTGATGGCGTCCTTGACCGACTTGCCGTCGACCGTCGCGAAGCGGTAGTCGGCGTACATCGTCGGCGAGTGGTTGCCCCACACGGTCAGCTTCTTGATGTCGCCGACCTTGAAGCCGCCCTTGGCCGCCAGCTGCGACGCGGCGCGGTTGTGGTCCAGGCGCAGCATCGCGGTGAAGTTCTCGCGCGGCAGGTTGGGCGCGCTCTTCATCGCGATGTAGGCGTTGGTGTTGGCCGGGTTGCCGACCACCAGCACCTTCACCTGGCGGCTGGCGGCGGCGTCCAGAGCCTTGCCCTGGGCGGTGAAGATCTGCGCGTTGGCGGCCAGCAGGTCGGCGCGTTCCATGCCGGGGCCGCGCGGGCGCGCGCCGACGAGCAGCGCGTAGTCGGTGTCCTTGAAGGCGGCCTTCGGGTCGCTGTGCGCTTCCATGCCGGCCAGCAGCGGGAAGGCGCAGTCCTCGAGTTCCATCATCACGCCCTTCAGCGCCTTCTGCGGGCCGTCGGCGGGGATCTCCAGCAGCTGCAGGATCACCGGCTGGTCGCTGCCCAGCATCTGGCCCGAGGCGATGCGGAACAGCAGGGCGTAGCCGATCTGGCCGGCGGCGCCGGTGACGGCGACACGAACGGGTTTCTTGCTCATGGAAGGCTCCTCGGAAAGTGGGTCGATTCTACGAGCGCCGACCTGACGGCACTCTTATGTCTTATGTAAGACATAATGGCCCATGGCCGACGCCGTGCTCAGCGAGGCGACCCCCTCGTTCCAGCCGCTGTACCAGCAGATCAAGGACCTGCTGGTGAAGAGCCTGCAGGCCGGCGAATGGAAGGCCGGCGAGGTGATCCCCAGCGAAACCGAACTGGCCGCGCGCTTCAAGGTCAGCCAGGGCACGGTACGGAAGGCGATCGACGAGCTCGCCACCGGGAACCTGCTGGTGCGCCGCCAGGGCAAGGGCACCTTCGTCGCCACCCACGCCGAGGAGAAGACGCAGTACCGCTTCCTGCGCCTGGTGCCCGACGAGGACCGCGGCGCGCCGCTGCAGCGCCGGCTGATCGACTGCCGCCGCATGCGCGCGCCGCCCGACGTGGCGCGCGCGCTGGCGCTGAAGTCGGGCGAGGCCGCGATCGAGCTGCGCCGGCTGCTGCTGGCGGGCGACCGGCCTGTGGTGTTCGACGACATCTGGCTGCCCGGCAACCTCTTCAAGGGCCTCACCACCGAGCGGCTGGCCGGCTGGCGCGGCCCCATGTACGGCCTGCTCGAAGCCGAGTTCGGCGTGCGCATGATCCGCGCCGAGGAGAAGCTGCGCGCCGTCGCCGCCGGCGCCGAGGAGGCGCGCATGCTGGCGCTGCCGGCCGGCGCGCCGCTGCTGTCGGTCGAGCGGCTGTCCTTCACCTACGGCGACAAGCCGGTCGAGCTGCGCCGCGGCCTCTACGACACGACCTCGTTCCACTACCGCAACACGCTGAGCTGAGCGTGCCGCACCCCAAGGCCCGAAGCTCCACGTAAGTCTGCGGCGTTGCAATAAACTCATCCAGTTTCACACCGGTACCGAGCCCACCACCATGCCCGAGAGCACCAGAACAAGACCCGGCACCATGCGGCTGGCCGACGCGCGGATGTACCGGCTGCCGATCGCCGGTGTCGTGTCCATCCTGCACCGCGCCAGCGGCGCGCTGATGTTCGTGCTGCTGCCCTTCGTGGTCTGGCTGTTCGACGTCAGCCTCAGCTCCGAGGCCAGCTACGAACGCTTCAGCGCCGCCTTCGCCGCCGGCATCGGCTTCGTGCCCGCGTTCCTGGTCAAGCTGGTCTGCCTGGCGCTGATCTGGGCCTACCTGCACCACGCCATCGCCGGCATCCGCCACGTCTGGATGGACGTGGCGCACACGGTCTCGAAGGAGCAGGGCCGCTCGTCGGCCATCGTCACGCTGGCGGTGAGCCTGGTGCTGACGGTGCTGCTGGGCGCCAAGCTCTTCGGACTCTTCTGACGCATCCCGACATGTCGACCAACTACGGTTCCAAGCGGCTCGTCGTCGGCGCCCACTACGGGCTGCGCGATTGGCTGAGCCAGCGCATCACCGCGGTGCTGATGGCCGCGTTCACGCTGCTCTTGATTCTGCAGCTCGTCTTCGGCGGCCCGCTGGGCTACGACCGCTGGGCCGGCATCTTCGCCCAGCAGTGGATGAAGGTGCTGGCCTTCACCGTCATCGTCTCGCTCGCCTGGCACGCCTGGGTCGGCGTGCGCGACATCCTGATGGACTACGTGAAGCCGGTCGGCGTGCGGCTGGCGCTGCAGGTGGCCACCATCGTCTGGCTCGTCGGCAACGCCGGCTGGGCCGTGCAAGTGCTCTGGAGACTCTGAAGGCCATGGCCGCTTCCTCCCTCCCCAAGCGCCGCTTCGACGTCGTCATCGTCGGCGCCGGCGGTTCCGGCATGCGCGCCTCGCTGCAGCTGGCGCGCGCCGGCCTCAACGTGGCCGTGCTGTCCAAGGTCTTCCCCACCCGTTCACACACGGTGGCCGCGCAGGGCGGCATCGGCGCCAGCCTGGGCAACATGTCCGAGGACAACTGGCACTACCACTTCTACGACACCGTGAAGGGCAGCGACTGGCTGGGCGACCAGGACGCGATCGAGTTCATGTGCCGCGAGGCCACGCGCGTGGTCTACGAGCTGGAACACATGGGCATGCCGTTCGACCGCAACCCCGACGGCACGATCTACCAGCGCCCCTTCGGCGGCCACACCGCCAACTACGGCGAGAAGCCCGTCCAGAGAGCCTGCGCCGCCGCCGACCGCACCGGCCACGCGATGCTGCACACGCTGTACCAGCAGAACGTGGCCTCGCGTACCAACTTCTTCGTCGAGTGGATGGCGCTGGACCTCATCCGCGACAGCGAAGGCGACGTGGTGGGCGTCACCGCGCTGGAGATGGAGACCGGCGAGGTCCACATCCTGCAGGCCAAGGTCACGCTGCTGGCCACCGGCGGCGCCGGGCGCATCTACGCGGCCAGCACCAACGCCTTCATCAACACCGGCGATGGTCTCGGCATGGCGGCGCGCG
>CAYVXO010000080.1:0-24152 GCA_964454485.1 uncultured Rubrivivax sp. | reverse complement strand
AGTCGTACACCCCCAGCGGCGAGGAGAAGCGCGCCGTGCCCGAGGTCGGCAGCACATGGTTGGGGCCCGCGCAGTAATCGCCCAGCGATTCGCTGGTGTAGGCCCCCAGGAAGATGGCGCCGGCATGGCGCAGCAGGGGCTCCCAGCGATGGGGCTCGTGGCTGGAGACCTCCAGGTGCTCGGGCGCGATGCGGTTGCTGATCTCGCAGGCCTCTTCCATCGAGCGCGTGCGGATCAGCGCACCGCGCCCTTCCAGGCTGGCGCGGATGACGTCGCGCCGCGGCATGCCGGGCAGCAGGCGGTCGATGGCGGCCTTCACGGCGTCGAGGTACGCCGCGTCGGGGCACAGCAGGATGCTCTGCGCCAGTTCGTCGTGCTCGGCCTGGCTGAACAGGTCCATCGCCACCCAGTCGGCCGGCGTGCTGCCGTCGGCCAACACCAGGATCTCGCTCGGGCCGGCGATCATGTCGATGCCCACCTGGCCGAAGACGCGCCGCTTCGCGCTCGCCACGTAGGCGTTGCCGGGGCCGGTGATCTTGTCGACGCGCGGCACGGTGGCGGTGCCGTAGGCCAGCGCGCCCACCGCCTGCGCGCCGCCGATGGTGAAGACGCGGTGCGCGCCCGCCACTTGCGCGGCCGCCAGCACCAGCGCGTTGCGCTCGCCCTTCGGCGTGGGCACCACCATCACGATCTCGCCGACGCCGGCCACCTGGGCCGGAATGGCGTTCATCAGCACGCTCGACGGATAAGCCGCCTTGCCGCCCGGCACGTAGATGCCCACGCGGTCCAGCGGCGTGACCTTCTGGCCCAGCAGCGTGCCGTCGGCGTCGCGGTACTGCCAGCTGCGGCCGCAGGCTTCGAGCTGGCGCTGGTGGTAGTCGCGCACGCGTGCCGCCGCCGCTTCGAGCGCCTTGCGCTGGGCGGGTGTGATCGATGCCAGCGCGGCCTTCAGCTCGGCGGCGCCGAGTTCCAGTGCGCCCACCGATGCCACCTTCAGGCCGTCGAAGCGTTCGGTGTAGTCCAGCACCGCGGCGTCGCCGCGTGCGCGCACGTCGGCCAGGATGGTGGCGACGCGGCCTTCGATCTCGGCGTCGGTCTCGGCCGACCAGTGCTGCAGGGCGCGGAACGACGCCTCGAAATCCGCCGCCGCAGTGTCCAGCCGACGAACCATCACGTTCACTTCACCGCCCCTTCGAAAGCCTGGATCAGCGCGCGCAGCGGCTCGCGCTTGAGCTTCAGCGCCGCGGGGTTGACGACCAGGCGCGAGGAGATGTCCATGATCTTCTCGACTTCCACCAGGTGGTTCGCCTTCAGCGTGCTGCCGGTGGAGACCAGGTCGACGATGGCGTCGGCCAGCCCGGTGAGCGGCGCCAGTTCCATCGAGCCGTAGAGCTTGATGAGGTCGACGTGCACGCCCTTGGTGGCGAAGAACTCGCGGGCGGTCTTCGTGTACTTGGTGGCGACGCGGATGCGCGAACCCTGCTTCACGGCGGCCGCATAGTCGAAGTCCTCGCGCACGGCCACGCTCATGCGGCAGCGCGCGATCTTCAGGTCCAGCGGGCGGTAGAGGCCGTCGCCATGCTCGAGCAGCACGTCCAGCCCGGCCACGCCGAGGTCGGCGCCGCCATGCTCCACGTAGGTGGGCACGTCAGAGGCTCGCACCAGCACCACGCGCACGTCGGGGCGGCTCGTCTCCAGGATGAGCTTGCGGCTCTTCTCCGGGTCTTCGAGCAGCTCGATGCCTGCCGCCTTCAGGAGCGGCGTCGAGTCGTCGAGGATGCGCCCCTTCGACAGCGCGAGCGTGAGCGTCATTTGATGCGCTCGATGTCGGCGCCCAGCGCACGCAGCTTGGCTTCCATGCGGTCGTAACCCCGGTCCAGGTGGTAGATGCGGTCGACCACCGTCTCGCCTTCGGCCACCAGGCCGGCGATGACCAGGCTGGCCGAGGCGCGCAGGTCGGTCGCCATCAGGCGTGCGCCGGAAAGCCGCGGCACGCCCTGCACCACCGCGGTGTGGCCGTCGATGCGGATGTCCGCGCCCAGGCGCAGCAGCTCGTTCACGTGCATGAAGCGGTTCTCGAAGATCGTCTCCGAGACTGTCGCCACGCCGTCGGCGATGCAGTTCACGGCCATGAACTGCGCCTGCATGTCGGTCGGGAAGGCCGGGTACTCGCTGGTGCGGAAGCTCACCGCCTTCGGCCGCCCGGCGGCGCGCACGCGGATCCAGCCTTCGCCCGCTTCCACCGTGACACCCGCTTCGCGCAGCTTGTCGATCACCGCGTCCAGGTGGTCGGCGCGCGCGCCGTTGACGACCACGTCGCCGCCGGCGGCCGCCACCGCGCACAGGAAGGTGCCGGTCTCGATGCGGTCGGGGATGATGCGGTGCGCCTTCGCCGGCGCGTGCAGCCGTTCGACGCCCAGCACGCGGATGCGGCTCGTACCGTGGCCTTCGATCTTCGCGCCCATGGCGATCAGCAGTTCGGCCAGGTCCGGGATCTCGGGTTCCTGGGCCGCGTTCTCCAGCACCGTCTCGCCTTCGGCCAGGGTGGCGGCCATCAGCAGGTTCTCGGTGCCGGTGACGGTGACCATGTCGGTCGTGATGCGCGCGCCCTTCAGGCGCGAAGCCCGGGCGACGATGTTGCCGTGCTCGACCACGATCTCGGCACCCATCTGCTGCAGGCCCTTGATGTGCTGGTCCACCGGCCGCGAGCCGATGGCGCAGCCGCCGGGCAGCGAGACCGTGGCGCGGCCGAAGCGGGCCAGCAGCGGCCCCAGCACGAGGATGGACGCGCGCATGGTCTTCACCAGCTCGTAGGGCGCCACCGGGTCCAGGCTGTCGGGGGCGGCCAGGGTCACCTTGTCGGGCGTGGCCTCGGGGCGGTCGACCTGCACGCCCATCTGGCGCAGCAGCTTCAACATGGTCGCCACGTCCTGCAGGCGCGGCACGTCGGAAAGCGCGACCGGTTCGGGCGTGAGCAGCGCCGCGCAGAGTTCGGGCAGCGCGGCGTTCTTGGCGCCGGCCACCGGCACTTCGCCCTTCAGGGGGCGGCCGCCGCGGATGAGGAGTTTGTCCATGCTGGAGCGCAATCTCTTTCGCGCTGCACAGCGGGGGCCCGGGTCACGCCGTGGGGGCGGCGCGCGGCGGCCACCCGCGGCGCACCGCAGGTGGAATCAGGTGTGGTGGTGACCTTCGGCCGCGTACTCGGCCGGGGTGAGCGTCTTCATCGACAAGGCGTGGATCTGCTCGCGCATTCTATCGCCCAGCGCGGCATACACCTTCTGGTGCCGGCGCACGCGCGGCAGCCCTTCGAACTCGGCCGAGACGATGGTGGCGAAGAAGTGGCGGCCGTCGCCTTCCACTTCCAGCTGCGTGCAGGGCAGCCCGGCGGCGATGAAGCCGCGCACCTCGGCCGGCGTCGGCTCGGCCATCAGCGCCCGCCCGGCCGCCCGAAGGGCGCTGACGCCCCCACGGGGGGCAGTGAACGAAGTGAGCGTGGGGGCACCATGTCAGCCGAGATCCTTCTGCCGTTCGACGATGCGCGAGACGATGCCGTACTCGATCGCTTCCTGGGCGCTCATCCAGTAGTCGCGCTCCATGTCGGTCTTGACCTTGTCGATCTTCTGCCCGGTCTGGTCGGCCACCACCTTGGCGATGCGCTCGCGCGTCTTGATGATCTCCTTGGCCTGGATCGCGATGTCGCTGGCGCGACCGCCGGCACCGCCCGCGGGCTGGTGGATCATGAAGCGGGTGTTGGGCAGGCAGACCCGGTTCGCCTTCTCGGCGGCCAGGAAGATGTGGGTGCCGGCGCTCGCCACCCAGCCGGTGCCGATGGTGGTGACCGGCGCGCGCACGAAACGGATCATGTCGTGGATGGCGTCGCCGCTTTCCACGTGGCCGCCCGGGCTGCTGATCAGCATGTGGATCGGCGCTTCCGATTCCTGCGCCAGCGCGATCAGGCGCTCGCAGGTCATGCGCGCCAGCTTGTCGTCGATCTCGCCGAAGACGAGCACGAAGCGCGACTTGAAGGTGAGTTGCTCGACGAGGCCGCCCGCGCGTTCGTTCTTCGCGGGCTTCTCGTCGCCGTTCGTGGCCAGGGTGGTGTCCATGGCCCGGGATTATCTCAGGACCGCAGCTTGTAGCCGCTGGCCAGGAGTTTCAGGCACAGACCGGCGACGACGACGAAGCTGCCCCCCACCACCGCCAGGCTGATCCACGGCGAGACGTCGCTGGCGCCGAAGAAGCCGCGCCGGAACCCGTCGATCATGTAGAAGAAGGGGTTCAGGTGGCTCGCCTGGCGCCAGACCCCGGGCAGCGAGTTCACGGAATAGAAGACGCCGGAAAGAAACGTCATCGGCATGATGATGAAGTTCTGGAACGCCGCCATCTGGTCGAACTTCTCCGCCCACAGGCCCGCGATCAGCCCCAGCGAGCCCAGCATGCCGGCGCCGAGCGCGGCAAAGACGATCACCCACCAGGGTTCGGCCAGGTGGAAGGGCGCGAACCAGACGGTGACGACGAAGACGCCGCAACCCACCGCCAGCCCGCGCACCATCGAAGCGCCGACGTAGGCCGCGAACCAGGCCCAGTGGCTGAGCGGCGTGACGAGCAGGAACACCAGGTTGCCGGTGATCTTGCTCTGGATGAGCGAGCTCGAGCTGTTGGCGAAGGCGTTCTGCAGCACGCTCATCATCACCAGCCCGGGAATCAGGAAGCTGGTGTAGCCGATGCCCTGGAACACGGTGACGCGGTTCTCCAGCACATGGCCGAAGATCAGCAGGTACATCACCGCGGTGAGCACCGGCGCCGCCACGGTCTGGAAGGCGACCTTCCAGAAGCGCAGGATCTCCTTGCGGAAGAGCGTGCCCGCTCCTTCCAGCCTCATCGGCCCGTCCCTTCCATGATTTCGATGAACACGTCTTCCAGGTCGGCGCGGCCGATCTCCAGGTCTTCCACCTTCACACCGTTCTCGCGCAGCGCGGCCAGCAGTCGTTCGACCTCGGCGGCGTCGTGCGCCTTGAGCTGGGCGATGCGGCCGGTCACGCGCGCCTGCGGCAGCAGCGCCGGCGGCAGCGCCTGGTCGGTCTTGAAGCGCAGCATGGTGCTGGCGGTGCCGGCCAGCAGCGCCGAGGTGCGGTCCAGCGCCACCACCTTGCCCTGCTTGAGCATGGCGATGCGGCCGCAAAGCGCTTCGGCCTCTTCCAGGTAATGCGTGGTCAGCAGCACCGTGTGGCCCTGCTTGTTGAGGCGCGCGATGAAGCCCCACAGCGTCTGCCGAAGTTCCACGTCGACGCCGGCGGTGGGCTCGTCGAGCACGATCACCGGCGGCCGGTGCACCAGCGCCTGCGCCACCAGCACGCGCCGCTTCATGCCGCCGGACAGTTGCCGCATGTTGGCGTTCGCCTTGTCCGAAAGGCCCAGCTCCGAGAGCAGCTCGTCGATCCAGGCGTCGTTGTTCTTCACGCCGAAGTAGCCGCTCTGGATGCGCAGCGTCTCGCGCACGCTGAAGAAGGGGTCGAACACCAGTTCCTGCGGCACGATGCCCAGCGCCTTGCGGGCGGCGGCGAAGTCGGCCACCACGTCGTGGCCCATCACGGTGACCTTGCCTTCGCTGGCGCGCGTGAGGCCGGCCAGCACCGAGATCAGCGTCGTCTTGCCGGCGCCGTTGGGGCCCAGCAGGCCGAAGAACTCGCCCTGCTCGATATCGAAGGAAACGCCGTCGAGCGCGCGCAGGGTGCCGCGCGCGCCGCTGTAGGTCTTGCCGACTTTCTCGAAGCGCACTGCGGGCATGGGGCCGGGATTGTAGGCAGGCCCCGCGCCGGGGGCCGGTGCCAGAATCCACGCCAGCCATGACCGAGCCGAAGAAGAAGCCGCGCCGCACCGCCGAAAGGATCCTGGAGGTGTCGCTCGACCTCTTCAACCGCTTCGGCGAGCCCAACGTCAGCACCACGCTGATTTCGGCCGAACTGGAGATCAGCCCCGGGAACCTGTACTACCACTACCCGGCCAAGGACGAGCTGATCAACGCGCTCTTCGACCGCTACGAGAAGGCGCTGGGCGAACTGCTGCAGGCCGCCGACGGCGTGGCCAACGTCGAGGACGCGTGGCTCTTCTTCCACATGCTCTTCGAGCTGATCTGGCAGTACCGCTTCCTCTACCGCGACCTGAACGACCTGCTCAGCAAGAACCGCCGGCTGGAGACGCATTTCCAGTTCGTGCTGAAGAACAAGGGCCGCGCGGTGCAGGCGGTGCTGGACGGCCTGTCGCGCAGCAAGGTCATGCGCATCACCGGCGAGGAAGCGCGTCCGGTGGCCAGCGCCATGGTCGTCGTGCTGACCTACTGGCTGAGCTACGAATACGTGCGCGACCCGCGGCGCGCGCTCGAGGCCGAAGGCTCGGCCGCCACGCTGGCGCGCGGCGCCTACCACGTGCTGTGCCTGCTGATGCCCTACCTGGACGAGGCGTCGAAGGCCCACCTTCACTCGCTGGCCGGGCCCTACGCCCAGGCCTGACATCCACAGAGAGGAGACCGACACCATGGCCAAGTGGACCGCCTTCCCCTACGACGGCGCCGAATACACCTACGACGCCGCGGCGCTGAAGAAACACTGGGCCCGCCTGCACGCCGGCGACGCCGAGCCGCTGCCGAAGGACGACAAGGTGCTCGCCGCCTGGGCGCTGTTCCACGCCGGCGAATTCCAGAAGGCCTGCGAGGCCGGCCTCAAGGCCGCGTCATCGGGAAATCAGGCCGGCATCACGGTGGCCAACAAGGCGCAGGCCATCTACGCCAACTACCTGGAGAAGAGCGAGAAGACCAAGCTGGCGCTGCTGCTCGAAGTGAGCGAACGCGCCGAGGCGCAGCAGGCCGCCGAGCCGAAGAACGCCAACGCGTATTACTGGCAGGCCTACGCGCTGGGCCGCTACAGCCAGGGCATCAGCGTGGCCAAGGCGCTGGCGCAGGGGCTGGGCAGCAAGGTGAAGGGCGCGCTGGAAACCACCATCAAGCTGGCGCCCAAGCATGCCGACGCGCACATCGCGCTCGGCTCGTTCCACGCCGAGGTGATCGACAAGGTCGGCAAGCTGCTCGGCAAGACCCAGGGCGCCGACACCGCCACCGGGCTGGCGATGTACAAGCAGGCGCTCAAGCTCAACCCGACGAGCGCGATCGCGATGGTCGAGTACGCCAACGGGCTGGTCATGCTCGAAGGCGACAAGAAGATGAAGGAAGCCGAGAAGCTCTACGCCGACGCCGCCGCCTGCAAGCCGCTGGATGCGATGGAGCGGCTCGACGTCGAGATGGCGAAGGCCGAACTCGAGGAGTGACCCCCGGGTCCGGCCCCGGTCTCAGGGTTCGCTGCAGGCGAAGCTGCTGGCCGAATTTGGATCCCCCCTGCCCTTGTAGCGCGGGTACTGCGGGTAGCGGCACAACGGCCGCGTCAGCAGCGTGGCGCCGGTGGCCGGGTCCAGCTTGGCCGCCGTCAGCGTGCCCGGCGCGCGACCGCGCGTGACCCAGGCGTCCAGCGCGGTCAGCAGGTCGGCCGTGTCGGCGCCGGGTCCGCCGGCGCAGTGGTCGACACCCGGCGCGGTGTAGAAGCGCACGAAGCCGTCGGTGTTGGCCTGCCCGCCCATCGCCGCCACCACCTGCCCGTAGTAGGCCTCGGTGGCGCGGATCGACAGCGCCGAGTCGTTGCCGCCATGCCAGAGGATCAGCTTGCCGCCGGCGGCCAGGAAGGGCTGGATGTTGGCGTTGGTGGCGTCGTTGAGCGCCGCCATCGAGAACAGCGCGCCGGGGTCGCTGTCGTAGTCGTAGGCGAGCGAGTTCGCCGCCGGGTCGCGCGCCAGGTAGTTCTTCACCGTGGTGTCGGAGAACAGGAACTGCAGCGACGGCGCGCCCGTGGTCCAGACGGGCCAGGCGCCTGGGTCGTTCTCGTTGCCGGTGAGCGGCCAGCCGGCATAGGTGTAGGTGCCGCCGGCGAACGAAGCCGGCTGCGTCCACGAGGCCACCGCCGCCAGCTGCGCGTCGGAAAGGCAGCTGTCGCCGGTGTCGGCGCCGCCGGCGCAGCGCAGCACGGCGGGGTCGAATTGGCAGGCCGCGGGGTTGGAGACCACGCCGTCGGCCAGCCCGTCCAGCGTGTCGCAGGCGGCGAGCACGGCCGACGCCAGCGTGGCGGTCTTGGCCGCGTTGATGGCGCCGCCCGGCGCGGCCAGCGCCTTGGCGGTGCGGTTGAAGGCGCCCATGATGCCGACCCAGTCGTAGGCCGGCGCGCGCGAGATCACGCCGTCGAACAGCGTCGGGAAGCGCTGCACGTTCATCAGCGCCTCGCGGCCGCCGTTGGAGCAGCCTTCGAAGTAGGCGCGGCGCGCGCTGCGGCCGTAGCGCACGCGCACGATCTCGGTGGCCGCGCCCATCACCGTGGGCACCGAGAGCGACCCGAACAGCTGCGCCGCCTGCGAGTCGTTCAACGCGAACGACGCGTCGAGCGCGCTGCCCTGGTGGCCCGAGTCGCTGCTCACCTGCGCGTAGCCGGCGTTGAGCGCCGGCGCGGTGACGGGCGGGATGGCGCCGTTGTAGCCGCCCCCGCCGCCGTAGTGCAGCTTGTGGTTCCACGCCGTGGGCAGGCGCAGCTCGAAGTTGAGCGCGGGTGCGATCAGGCCCGTGACCTTGCAGTACTCGACCAGCCCGCTGCCGGCCGGCACCGTGACGGCAGCGGAAATCGTGGCGCCGCCGATCGCGCGCCCGGCGAGTGCCTCGCAAGCGGTGGGGCGGCCCGCGGGCCGCAGGTCGCGTTCGTCGGCCCATGCCTGGGCGGCCAGCAGCGCCAGCGGGAGCAGCGCGCCGAGCGTCGAAGTCCTGTTCATCGTCCGGTCTCCTGTTGTTGTGTGGCAGGGAACTGCCGATCCGAGTGTGCGGCCGCCCTCCGGCGCCTCCTGTCGCCGGGTGTAAGCGCGGCGCGAGGGTTTTCGAGCATGGAAAGGCAGCGCGCCTGCAGGCGCCGGGCCGTTTCGGCAGAATCGGCCGCCAGATGGCCACCCTGCCGCTCACCCACCACGAGATCCTGGCGCTGGTGGAGCCGTTCGCCCGCCGCGGCCGGCAGGTGGACCTGGCCGCCAGCGAGCGGGCCGAGCGCCGCGTGGCCTTCCGCGCCATCACGCACGAAGGCGCCGAAGCGCCGCTGCACGAGACGCTGCAGCTCGAGAACCCCTACCCCGGCTCCTACAAGCTGACGCGCACGGTGAGCGGACCGCAGGGCCTGGCGGCGCGGCTGGAGGCGAGCGGCGAGGACACGGCCCTGCTGCTGCAGCGCGTGGAAGCGGTGCCGCCGCAGGAGCACTTCCGCAGCGGCCCCGGCTGGTCGGTTGCCTTCAGCGAAGCGATCGACCGCGACGGCAGCCGGCGCGTCACCCATGCCGACGCGCAGGCCGGGCTGCTGAGCTTCGGCGCGCGCGTGTCGCCGGTCTCGGGCATCCGCGCCGAGCTGGACCTGCACGACGGCGGGCGCGAGCTTTCGCTCCCGCAGGACCTGGTGGCCGTCATCGGCTGGGGCTTCTCGCCGCTGCGCCGCGTGCACGACGGCTGGAAGGCCAGCGTCAAGCTGCGCGGCAAGGGCGAACGCCGCAGCGCCGAAGCGCGCGAGCGCCTGGCGCGCGTGGCCGAACACCTGGCCGCCACCTTCGCCGAGCCGCCTTCGCGCTTCCACGAACGCCACGCCGCGGCGCGCTGGGGCGTGGTGGGGCGGCGGCTCATCCCGCTGGGCGGCATGGTCGGGCTGGTGCTGGCCGCGCTGGGCGTGGCGCAGCTGGAACTGTCGCAGAACTCGATCTTCCGCATGCTCATCTTCCATTCGCCGCCGCTGCTGCTGGCCGGCCTGTTCTGCCTGAGCGAGCAGCCCACGGTGGAGGTGCCGCCGCTGCCGCGCCCGCTGACCGGCGCGGACTGGACCTCATCAGGGTCGGTTTCGCGGCGCGGATGAACGGCAACCCGCTCAACATCCCGCCGGTGTCGATCGCGTCCGCGAAGGCGGCGCTGGTCGAGCAGTTCCGCTCGCCGCTGCTGCGCCGCCGTGCCAGCATGCTGTGGGGCCCGCGCGGCGTGGGAAAGAGCTCGGTGGTGCGCCAGGTGGCCGCGCAGTTCGGCGTCCCGCTGGTGGACCTGCGGCTCACCACCATCGAGCCGGTGGACATCCGCGGCGCCATCTACGCCGACGAAAGGCTGGAGCAGACGGTGTGGTTCCCGCCCGAGTTCCTGCCGCGCGCCGACCAGCCGGAGGGCATCCTCTTCCTCGACGAGCTCACCGCGGCCGAACAGCGGCTGCAGATCTCGGCCTACTCGCTGATCCTGGACCGCCGCGTCGGCCGCTACGCGCTGCCCGACGGCTGGATGGTCGTCGCCGCCGGCAACGCCAGCTTCCACGGCGCGGTGAGCCACGACATGGGCACGGCGCTGGCCGACCGCATGTTCCACTTCAACGTGCAGACCGCGATCGACGCGTTCCTGGAGCACGCGCTCGCGAACGGCTTCGCGCCCGAGGTCATGGCCTACCTGCGCGTACGCCCCGACCGGCTGGACGACACCCAGGCGCAGCTGGCCGCCGACCACCTGGTGGGCGCCAGCCCGCGTGGCTGGGAGGACATCTCCAACGTGCTGAAGTCGGGCCTGCCCGAGAGCGCGCAGCGCGTCTTCGTGCAGGGCCGCATCGGTGCGGCCAACGCGGCCGAATTCTTCGGCGTGCTGCGCGAGCTGCGCGCCGGCGCCGACGTGCTGAAGCTGCTCTCGGCCGCGCCCGGCGCCGAGACGCTGGCGCTGCTGCCGAAGACGCTGGACGGCCTCTACGGCCTGGTCTACGGCCTGCTGGCCGCGGCCACCCAGGCGCCCGCGATGGCGCGCGCGATCGAGATCGCCGAGCAGCTGCCCGAAGTGCGCGGCGAGGTGCCGCTGCCGCTGCGCGAGGCGCAGACGCTCGCGATGGAACTGCTGCTGCAGAAGGCGCTGCAGTCGGGCCTGGAGACGGCCGCGCTCGACAGCCCGGCCTACCAGCGTTATGCCGCCCAGCGAAAGCGCGAAGGCTTCTGAAGCCGGCCTGCTGACCCACCGCGGCACGCGCGCCGTGCAGCGGCTGGTGGAGTACGCGCCGGCCACCGGCGGCCTGGCGCTGTGGGCGCACCACCAAGACCTGGCCGAAGACGACCGCCGGCGCGCGCCGGTGGAAACCGACGGCCACACGATCCGCTACCGCCCCGCCTTCGAACGCCTGCCGCTGGCGCAGCAGGCCGGCTGGGTGGCGCACGAGGTGCTGCACCTGGCGCTGCGCCACCCGCAACGCTACGGCGCGCTGCAGCGGCTGCTGGGCGACGTGGACCTGGCGCTCTACAACCGCTGCGCCGACGCCATCGTCAACAGCGCGCTCGCCCACCTGGGCTGGCTGGAACTGCCGGCCGGCGCGCTGCGGCTGGAAGCGCTGCTCGCGGCCACGCTCTCGGTGCAGACCAGCGCCGAGGCGGCGCTGCTCGAATGGGACGTCGAACGCCTGTACCGCGCCGTCGACGACCGCCCGCCGCCGATGGGCGGCCGCGCGCGCGAAGACGGCCCGCGCTCTTCTCGTGTGCGCGCGATGGGCGGTGCCGGCCAGGGCGACCTGGTGCCGGCCGAAGGCGAGGCCGACGCGCCCGAACTCGAAGCGGAGAAGGCACGCGAGTGGCGCGAGCGGCTCGTGCGCGCGCATGCCAACGACGGCGACTTCTCGATGCTGCGCGCGCTGCTGGCCGACCTGCCGAAGAGCCAGGTGCCCTGGCCGCAGGTGCTGCGCACGCAGCTGGCGCGCGGCTTGTCGAAGCAGCGCGGACTGTCGTGGTCGCGCCCGGCGCGGTCGTACATCGCGCACCAGGGCCGTATGGGCACGCACCGCATGCCTTTCGAGCCCGGCAGCGGCGCCACGCTGCCGACGCCGCGGCTGGCGCTGATGGTCGACGTCTCGGGCTCGGTCGACCCGGCGCTCATGGACCGCTTCGCGCGCGAGCTGCAGGCCATCGTGCGCCGCGCCGAGTCGGCGCTGGTGCTGGTGGCCGGCGACGACCGTGTGCGCCTGGTGCACCGCTTCGCGCCCGGCAAGGCCCGGCTGCCCGAGCTGCGCTTCGAAGGCGGCGGCGGCACCGACTTCACGCCGCTGCTCGAGGAAGCCGACCGTCACCGCCCGGACCTGGGCGTCTTCCTCACCGACCTGGAAGGGCCGGCGAACTACCGCCCCCGCTGGCCGGTGATCTGGGCGGTGCCGTCTTCGCAGGCGGCACTGGAACCCGCGTTCGGGCGCCGGCTGCTCATCGACTGACGCGCACGGCCGGGCGGCGGCGCGTGCGCCAGCGCGGCTGGCGGTGGGTTTTCGGGCTCCGGCCACGAGCGCGCGCCGAACCGGATGTCGGGTCGCCGCTGGATCCGGCAGGCCCGAACCGCCGTTCCGGCAATCCGGGCACATCCACCTGCACCGCCAATACCGAGCCGGCCAGCGGTTCCCTGGCCAGCGTCTCTGCGCTCAGGAACTTTCGGGCCGTGGTGACGAAGAGCGTGCGGTATCCGGGCCCGCCGAGACAGACGCAAGTCGGATTCGTCACTGGCAGCGCGACGCTGCGTTCGCAGCGCCCTTCGGCGGTGTAGCGGTCCACCCGGGATCCCCCGAACATCGCCACCCACAGCGCCCCCTCGCTGTCCACGCAGGCGCCGTCGGGGCGCTCCCGGCGTTCGCGGTGGTCCACGAAGATGCGGCGATTCGACAGCGTGCCGTCTTCGGGATCCAGGTCGAAGGCCCAGGTCAGGTAGCGGCGGGTGTCCGAGAAGTACAGCGTGCGCTGGTCCGGCGAAAGGGCCACGGTGTTGGAGACGATGACGTCGCCGAACTGCCGGGTCACCGTGCCGTCGGCGCCGACACGGTAGAAGGATCCGTTCGGCGCCGCGAGACCGTTGTCCATCGTGCCGATCCACAGGCGGCCGTTCGCGTCGCAGCGCCCGTCGTTGAGCCGGGTGTCCAGCGTCGCGGGTTCCACCTCGGCCAGCAGGGTGAGGCGCCCGCTGCCCAGGTCGAAGGAATGCAGGGCCGTTTCGAGCGCCAGCACGACGCAGCCGGGATCGCGCTGCAGTGCCAGCCCCCCGAGGAAGCGAGCGTCGAACCGGAAAGTGTCGCGCCGGCCGCTGGCCAGGTGGGCACGGTGCAGCGTCGCGCGGTCGATGTCGATCCAGAGCAGACATTGCGTCTGTTCGCACCAGAGCGGGGTCTCGCCGAGGATGTCCTCCGAAGGCGCCACGCACAGGATGTCCATCAGCGCCTCGGGGGCTCGCCTCAGGCCACGGGGTGGGGCGCGACCGGCAGGGAGATCCCGGCGACGTCGCTGCCGACGGCCGCGTAGGCGAGGTCGAAGACACCGACGATGGCGTCCGGTGCCGCACCCATCGCCGACAGCGACGGCGCGCTCAGTTCTCCGGCCGCCAGTTCGGCCAGCGCGGCGCGGTCGTAGCCGCTGGCGACGAGCACCCAGGCGGCCGCGCCGTCGGCCAGCCCGCGCAGGTGCTGCTCGGCCGTGGCCGCGATCGGCGGAACTTCGTGGCGCAGCAGGTGCAGGCCGGCGATGCCCGGCCGCAAGGGGGCCGACTCCGAGAGGCGCCGCAGCGCGAGTTGCAGGTCGGCATCGCGGCCGGCCGCCGGCGCCAGGCGCACGGTGAGCGCGCAGCAGGCCGTCACGCCGCCGCGGCTTTCCAGGACATGGCACTGGCTGCGCACCATGTTGCGGTGATGCGGCATCAGCCGGGTCGACCAGGGCGTGGGTGCATTCAGGCGGGCCAGGTAGGCCGGCGAACCCAGGACGGTGTGGTCCGCCAGCTCGTAGAGCACGAACATGCCGTCGCCGCCGTCGGCACTGCGCCAGCGGGAGGCGCGCAGGAAGCCGGGGATCGCCAGCCGCTCGGGGAAATGCTCGTGGGCATGCCAATGCTCGAACTCCGTACGGACCGGGCGTGCGATGTCCCACCACATCGCCAGGGCCGCCTTGCCCGCCAGCGCCATGCGTTCAGGTCCCGGCGGTGGCCGTGGGCGACTCGGCTGCCATGTCGGCCAATGCGCGCAACGCGGCCGTGTAGGAGCGCCAGCCGAGCCCCTGCACGGTGCCGCGAACGGCCGGCGAGATGATCGAGTGCGCCCGCCACGCCTCGCGCGCGGCGATGTTGCTCATGTGCACCTCGATCACCGGGAACGGCATCGCCTTGATCGCGTCGTGCAGCGGCACGCCGTGCTGGGTGAGTCCGGCCGGATTGACGAGCGCGCCGGCCACGGTGTCGATGCGCTCGTGCAGCTTGTCGATCAGCGCGCCTTCGTGGTTGGACTGGAAGATCTCCAGCCCGACGCCGAGTTCGCCGGCGAGTGCCCGCAGGCGGCCGTCGATCTCGGCCAGCGTGGTGCGGCCGTAGATGTGCGGCTCGCGGCGGCCGAACAGGTTGAGGTTCGGCCCGTGCAGGACCAGCAGCTCGATCATGGGGTCACAGCTTCGAGACGCGTTCGAGTTCGCTCCTGAAGAGCGTCATCACCGCGGGGTCGTAGGAGGCGCCGAACTTGTCGTGCACGGCCTTGGCGGCGGCGCGCATGCGCGCCATCTCCGCCGGGGCGATCTCGTTGAAGGCCATGCCCTTGGCCTGGAGCTCGCCCAGCGCCTTGCTGGCAGCTTCGCGGCTCACGGTGCGCTGGAAGTTCTGCGCCTCGATCGCGGCGTCCTGCAGCAGCTTCTGTTCCGCCGGCGAGAGCTTGTCCCAGAAGCGCTTGCTGATCTGCACCGGGTTCATCGCGATGACGTGGTTCGTCGCGCTGACGTACTTGTTCACCTCGTAGAACTTGTTCGACAGGATGACCGAGTACGGGTTCTCCTGGCCGTCGACGGCCTTGCTTTCCAGCGCGCTGTAGAGCTCGGCGAAGGCCATCGGCACCGGATTGGCTTTGAAGGTCTTGAAGGTTTCAAGGAACACGGGGTTCGGGATCACCCGCAGCTTCAGGCCTTCCAGGTCCTCGGCCCTGGTGATGGGCCGCTTGCTGTTGGTGACGTTGCGCGCGCCCAGGTCGAAGAACGCGAGGATCACGATCCCCTTCTCGGCCAGCCGGCCGGCGAGCAGCTTGCCCAGCGGGCCGTCGACCATCGCGTCGGCCTGGTGGAAGTTGCTGAAGAGGAACGGGAAGTCGAAAACGCCGAACTCCTTGACCACGCCGGCCAGCGAGGTGGTGGACGCCACGAACATCTCCTGCACGCCGCCCTGCATGGCCGCCTGCTGCTGCAGTTCGCTGCCGAGCTGGCTGCTGGCGAACTCCTGCACCTTGATCTTGCCGCCGCTCCTGGCGGCCACGATCTCGGCGAACTTCCTGACGCCGGTGCTGGTGGGGTGGTCCGTGTTGTTCAGGTGGCCGAAGCGGATGGTGCGCTCCTGGATGTCCTGGGCGGCAGCGGGCAGCGACAGGCCCGCGGCGGCGAGCAAGGCGAGGGCAAGCAACGGGCGGCGCATGGACGGCACTCCAGCGATGGGGAAGACTCGATCATCGATGGACTGGAAAGTCTTTCCAATCTGGAAAACACTTACCGCAAGGGCTACGATCCTTCGGCCATGACCACCCAGATCGAACGCGGCCTCGCGGTGCTCGAACACCTGGCAGGCCGCCCCGAAGGTGCGCCGCTGTCGGACGTCGCGGCGACGCTGGGGCTGCCGCTGAGCGCCGCGCACCGGCTGCTGTCGGAACTGGTGCGCAGCGGGTACGTGCGGCAGCAGCGCGGCCAGGGAGACTACGTCCTGACCATCAAGCTCGTCGCGCTGGGGCTGGGCTATCTGGGGGCGACCGGGGTGGTCGACGTCGCGCAGCCATCGCTGGACCGGCTGGCGCAGGCGTCGGCCGAACTGGTGCGGCTGGCCATCGTCGACGGCGAAGACCTGGTCTTCGTCGCCAAGGCGCAAGGCGCGACGCGGGGTCTGCGCTACGACCCCGACATGGGGCTGTCGGTGCGGCTGTCGTGCAGCGCCGCCGGGCACGCCTGGTTGTCGACGCTGGACGACGAGGTGGCGATCCAGAAGGTGGCGCGCCAGGGCTTCGGCGCGCCGGGCGACTTCGGGCCCAAGGCGCCGACCACCGTGAAGGCGCTGCTGGCCTACGTGCATGCGGCCCGCAAGCGCGGCTACTCGACCATCAGCGAGGTGTTCGCGCCGGCGATGGCGTCCATGGCCGCGCCGGTCGTGGTTCGCGGCACGGCGATCGGCGTCGTGACGATCGCCGGTCCTTCCGTGCGCCTGGACGAGGCTCGCATGAAGCAACTGGGCGGGTCACTGATGGAGACGGCGCGCGAGCTTGCGGCGCTCAGCACGGCTTCGACCTTGTTCCGGCGCAGACCGGCAGTCGAGGCGTGAAGTCTCCGCGGTCGACCCCCCCATGCCGGCCTGCCCCGGGTGTGAACAATTTGGCTGTCGGCCTGACTGACAGCGCGGCGCCAAAGCACACGCAAGTTGTTGATTCATAAGGCTGGCACGTTCACTGCTTTATCGGTTGCAACTCGAAACTTCTACCCCTGGAGCGACCGTATGAATTTGATGAAGCGCCTCGCACCCATCGCTGCAGCGGCGGCACTGCTGTCCGCGCCGCTGGCCGCGAGCGCCGGGCTGGTGGTGCAGATCACCGACGGAGCGTCGACCGTCAACGTGGTCGACAACGGTGCCAACGACGGCGCCGGCCTCGACCCCGCGCTGGGCTTTGGAACGCAGCTCGGCATGCTGGGCTACGCCGGCTCGATCGGCACCTGGGACGTGTCGCTCGCCTTCGCTTCCGGCTTCGACGACCCGATGGCGATGCACCTCTCGTCGATCGCCTACGGCACGCACGGCGACCGCAATCTCACGATCAAGCTGACCTACACCGACCTCAACGCCAACGCGCTGCCGATGGTCTTCTCCGCCTTCGGCGGGGGCGCCGGGGTCTACGGCTCGACCGCCTCCTGGTCGGCCTACGTCGACGACAGCAACACCGCGTTCGGCACCGCTTCGCTGGTGGCGTCGTCCAACAGCTACGCCACGGTCGCCGACTCGGCGACGCTGGCGCTGAGCGGCCTGTACTCGGCCACCATCATCACGACCTTCGACTACCTGAACGCCTCGACGCTGTTCGTGCCGGGCGCCGGCTACGTGGTGCCCGCTTCCTCGAGCCTCGACGTGGGCATGAACGTGCCCGAGCCCGGCAGCCTGGCGCTGCTGGGCATGGGCCTGCTCGGCCTCGGCGCGTCGCGCCGCCGCAAGAGCTGAGGTCCGGCTCCGGTTTTGCGAAGGCGGCCCTCGTGGCCGCCTTTTTCATTCCGGCTTCATCGCGCGGCGCTCCGTGCGTGGAGCACGCGCGCCCGCAGCAGCGCCGCGCAACCGGCCGCCGCCACGCCACCGAAGGCGACGAACGCAGCGGAGAACGAGACCGCGGCGCCGAGCGCCGAGAACACCAGCGGCCCGCCCACCAGCCCCAGCATCATGACCACCATCACCGCCGCGGTGGCGCTGCCCGCTTCCGCCGCCGGCACCTGGTGCGCCACCTCGGCCAGGAAGATGCCGTTCCAGCCGCTGGCCGTGAGCCCGAACACCACCAGCAGCGCCCAGGCCGGCCCACCGGTGCCCAGCAGCACCGCGCACGCCGCCGTCACCACGCCCAGGCCCAGCAGCAGCGGCGTGATGGTGCCCAGCCGACCCGCCACCCAGCCCCACAGGAGCCGCCCGACCAGCCCGCCCGCCTGCGCCGCGCCCAGCCACGCGCCGGCCTGCACCAGCGAGGCACCGCGCTCGGTGACGGCGTAGGTGACGAAGAAGCCGTTCAGCACCGTCTGCGTGGCCGCGAACGCCGCCCCCGCGAACGAGAGCCAGCGCAGGACCGGCATCCGGCCCAGGGCGGACAAGGCCTGCAGCCGCCCGCCCGCCACCAGCGCCGGCGCCACCGCGTGGTCGTGTTTCGGGCCGGACAGCGCTACCGTCATCAGCAGCGCCAGCACCACGGCCACCAGCGCCGACGCACGCCAGCCCACCCACAGCGCCAGCGGCGGCAGCATGAAGCTGCCGGCCACCGCGCCCACCTGCACGCCGGTCTGCTTGACCGAGAACCACAGCGCGCGCCGTGCCGGCGCCACGTGCGCAGCCAGCAGGTGCGAAGCCATCGGCCCTTCGAGCCCGTGGCCCAGTCCGATGAGCACCGCGCCGGCGACGAGGCCCGCCACCTGGCCGCTGGCCACCGCGGTGGCCCCGGCCGCGCACAGCAGCAGGCAGCCCTGCGCCAGCGTCCAGGCCCCCGTGCGCGAGAGCAGCGCCGGCGCCACCAGCGTGCCCACCAGCGCCGCGGCCCACAGGCCCGCGTTCCAGGCCCCCACGAAGGCCGGCGCGAGCCCGGTGTCGGCCGCGATGGCCGGTGCCAGCACCGGCACCACCTGTAGCGAGAACACGGCGAGCGTCATGACGCCCGCCAGCCACAGCGAGACGCCGCGCGAGGCGTCGGCCGCCACTCAGGCCGCCGGCCGCCGCCGCAGCAGCTGCAGGATGACCAGCGTCATCACCGTCGTGCCGTCCTGGTTGACCACCTCGTAGCGGAAGCGCGCCACGCCGCGGTCGGGCTTGCTGGCCGACACGCGCGAATCGAGCAGCGTGAAGCGGCAGTGCAGCGTGTCGCCCGGCTTCACCGAGACATGCCAGCGCAGTTCGTCGATGCCGATGCCGGCGATCGGGCACTGGTCGAACATGCGCGATTCCTGCACCAGCGCCCACGAGAGCGCCGCGGTCTGGAAGCCGCCCAGCACCAGCTGGCCGAAGTCGGTGGCCTTGGCGGCCACGGGGTCGAGGTGGAAGACCTGCGGGTCGTAGCGGCGGGCGAAGGCGAGCGCCTCTTCCTCGCTGATCGTGCGCGAAGGGCTCACGTGGGTGACCCCGGGCACGAAGTCCTCCAGCCAGTAATCCTTCTGCGTCATGGGCGCCCGAACCCCAGCCGGCCCAGCACGGCCTGGCCCTGCGGGCCCAGCAGGAAGTCGACCCAGCGCGTGGCCGCGGGCGCGGCGCCGTTGAGCACCGTGACGCCGTAGCGCGTGGCCACGTTCACCGAAGCCGGCAATGCGGTGACCGCCAGCGTGGGCTCCTCCAGCACCGCCGCGGTGGCGTTGGTGCAGTAGGTGACGAAGAGGTCGGCCTTGCCTTGCACCAGAAGCGCACCGTAGGCGTTGCGGCCCTCGGGCACCGGCAGCGCGTTCGGACCGCCGGTGATCTGCAGCGCCTTCGACGAGAGCTTCGCGAATGCGCCGGCGCGGCCCTGCTGCTCGATGCGTTCGAACAGCTGCCACGTGTAGTCGCCCGCCGGGTCGGCCTTGGGCGTGGAAGTGCCCACCCGCACGGCGGGGTCCAGGAGGCGGTCGACCACGCTCTCGGTGGCGAGCGCCGCCGCCTTCGGCGCCAGCACGCAGAGCGCGTTCTGCGCGAACACGCGCACCGGGCCGGCGAGGCCGCGGTCGGCCAGCGCCTGCGGATGTTCGGTGTTGGCGGAGGCGAAGACGTCACTCTTCTCGCCGCCGGCCAGGCGGTCCTTCAGCAGGCCCGAAGGGCCGAAGGTGAAACGAAGCTGCGTGCCCGGCTCGGCCGCTTCGAAGGCCTTGCCGATCTCGGTGAGCGCGCCGCGCAGGCTGCCGGCGGCGTGCACCTGCAGCACGGCGGGCTGGGCCACGGCCGCCCAGGGCAGCGCCAGTGCACAGAGCAGGATCTTCATGCCCCGCAGGCTACATCCGGCTGGGCAGCCAGAGCGCGATCATCGGGAAGCTGATGAGCACGACCAGCCGGACGATGTCGGTCAGCACGAAGGGAATCACGCCCTTGAAGATGGTGGTGAAGCTCACCTCCTGCACCACGCTCTTGATGACGAACACGTTCATGCCCACCGGCGGGTGGATCAGCCCCAGCTCCACCGTCATCACGATGATGACGCCGAACCAGATGGGGTCGAAGCCGAGCTGGGTGATGACCGGGAAGATGATGGGCACCGTGAGGATGATCATCGCCATCGCGTCCATCAGGCAGCCCAGCAGCAGGTACATCACCATGATGAGCGCCAGCACGCCGTAGCGGCCGATGCCCAGGCCGGTGAGGAAGGCGGTGAGCTTCTGCGGCGTCTGCGTGATGGTGAGGAAGTAGCCGAACAGCAGCGCGCCGATCAGCACCGTGAACACCGCCGCCGCGGTGCGCGTGGCCTGCAGCAGCGCCTGGCGGATGCCGGCGCGATCGAGCTTGCGGCGGATCACGCCGAGCAGGAAGGCGCCGCCCGCGCCCACGCCGCCGGCCTCGGTGGGCGTGAATACGCCGCCGTACAGGCCGCCGATCACGAAGATGAACAGCACCAGCGAGGGCCAGACGTCCTTCATCGCCGCGAGGCGCTCGCTCCAGGGCTTCTTCTCGCCGGCCGGCAGCAGCCTGGGCGCGAGCGCGACGATGGCGACGATGGTCAGCACGTACATGCCCATCGCCAGCAGGCCGGGCAGCACGCCGGCCATGAAGAGCTTGCCGATGTCCTGCTGGGTGATCACCGCGTAGACCGC
This sequence comes from uncultured Rubrivivax sp., assembly GCA_964454485.1. Taxonomy (GTDB): domain Bacteria; phylum Pseudomonadota; class Gammaproteobacteria; order Burkholderiales; family Burkholderiaceae_C; genus Rubrivivax. The sequence goes on along the minus strand of CAYVXO010000080.1, from coordinate 3,560 downwards.
CAGCACGGTCGAGGGCGGCAGCATCGCGCCGAGCGTGCCGCCGGCGGCGATCACGCCGGTCGAGAACGACTGCGGGTAGCCGTAGCGGCGCATCTCCGGGTAGGCCACGGTGGAGAAGGTCGCCGCGGTGGCCACCGAGGAGCCGCAGATCGCCGCGAAGCCGCCGCAGGCCAGCACGGTGGCCATGCCCAGGCCGCCGCGCAGGTGGCCGATCAGCGCATTGGCGGCGCGGAACAGCTCGCGGCTCACGCCCGACACCGAGACGAAGGCGCCCATCAGCATGAACATCGGGATCACGCCGAAGGTGTAGTCGGTGACCGTGCGCATGCTGGTCTGGCCGATCAGCTTGAGCGCCGGCCCGCCACCGGCGATGAGCGCGTAGCCCGAGACGCCGACCAGCCCCATCGCCATGCCCACCGGCACGCGCAGCAGCATCAGCAGGAAGAGGATCACGAAGCCGCCGACGGCGACGAGGTCTGGATTCATTCAGGCCTCGCTCGGCCGCCCGAAGAGGCCTGATCCCCCTTGGGGGGACCACGCCGCAGGCGTGTTGGGGGTCGTCATCTAGCGTCTATTCCTGCACGCGCTCGTCGGCGTGCTCGTCGTTCAGCAGTTCGGGGTGGAACACCAGCCGCCAGGTGCGGATGGCGATCAGGATCACGGCGCAGACGTCGCCCAGCCACGCGATCAGGAACATCGGCCAGGTGGGCAGGTTCAGGTCGTAGGTGAGCACGTTGTCCTGGTAGGTGAGCCGCACCTTGTCGAACAGCATGATGGTCTGCACCGTCACCACGAACAGCAGCACCAGGGTGGCGAAGACGTCGATGAAGCGCTTCATGCGCGGGCCGGCGCTGCTCCACAGCAGGTCCACCGTGATGTGGCCGCCGCGGTAGCTGGTGGCCGCGATGCCCCAGAAGATCAGTACCCCCAGCAGCAGGCGGCCGAAGTCGTAGCTGTCGGGGATGCTGGTGCTGAAGAACTTGCGCAGCAGCACCGAGATGAAGACGTCGGCCGCGACCAGGCCCACGAAGGTGGCCGCCAGCCACTCGATGACGTGGATGATCCGGTCCGCGAGCGTGAGCTCGCGGAACGTCTGCGTGCGCGGCGCGGCCACGCGCTTACAGCGCCGACTTGTACTTGACGAGCGTCTGGTGCAGGCTGTCCAGCACCTGCTTGGGGTCGGCGCCGGCCTTCTTCGCGCCTTCGGCCCACTGGTCGGTCACCGGCGCGACGGCCTTGCGCCAGGCGTCCAGCTGCTCGGGCGTGAGCTTGGTCAGCTCGTGGCCGGCCATGCCGGCCAGCTTGGTGTGGCCGGCGCTTTCGAAGTCGGCCCAGGCGCTGCCCACCTTTTCCGCCCACTCGGTGGTGCAGTGCTCGTCGACCGCCTTCTTCTGCGCCGGCGAGAGCGAGTTGTACTTGTCCTTGTTCATCACCCAGACGAAGGGCGTCACGTACAGCGGCACGTCCATGTGGTGCGTGACCACCTTGTCGATGCCGAACAGCATGAGCGACCCCCAGGGGAAGGTGATCGCGTCGGCGACGCCGCGCTCCAGCATGTCGCGCGCCTCCGGCGCCGAGCTCTGCACGTTGGTGCCGCCCAGCGTGGTGACCATCTGGCCGATGGTGGCGGTGGCGGGCCGCACCTTCATGCCCTTCAGGTCGGTCGGCAGCGTGACCTTCTTGCGCGAGTGCAGCGCGCCCGGGTCGTGAACGAAGGCGAAGCAGAACTGGACGTCCTTCATCTCCTTGGCCGCGTACTGGCGGTACCAGGCGTCGACCGCGGCGCTGCCGGCCTTGGCGTTGGCCACCTGGAAGGGCAGCGAGCTGGCGGCGAAGATCGGGAAGCGGCCCGGCTGGTAGCCCGGGTTCACGTAGGCGAAGTCGGTGATGCCGTCGCGCGCCATGTCGTAGTGGTCGAAGGCCTTGCCCAGTTGTTCGCCCGGGAACAGCGTGGAGCTGATCGAGCCGCCGGAGGCCTTCTTCAGGCTGTCGGCCCAGGCCTGCAGCGCCGGGTTCAGCGCGTGCTGCGCCGGCACCCAGCTGGACAGCTTGAGCGCGACGGGCTTGTCCTGCGCGGCGGCGCTGCCGCAGGCCAGCGCGGCGGCGAAGGCGAGCGCGGCGGTGATGAGGCGGGTCTTCATGTGTCCTTGTCTCCAGGAAGGGGCTTGTCGGGAAAGGGTTCTGCTGGGGTCTACTTGGAATAGCTGATGCGGTAGATGGCGCCGTTGTGGTCGTCGCTGACGAGCAGCGAGCCGTCCTTCAGCACCAGCACGTCGACCGGGCGGCCGAGGTACTCGTTGTTCTCCACAAGGCCGGTGAGGAAGGGCTCCATCTTCGCGATGCCGCCCTTGCCGTCGGGCCAGGCGACGACCACGTCGGCCGCGTACTTCTGCGTGCGGTTCCACGGGCCGTGGCGCGCGATGAAGATCGCCCCCTGGTACTTCTTCGGAAACTGCCGGCCGGTGTAGAAGCGCATGCCCAGCGTGCCGGCGTGCGGCCCGGTGAGCAGCGCGGGCTGCGCGAACTGCCTGCAGTCCTTGCCCCAGCCGAATTCCGGGTCGGCGAAGTTGCCCTGGTGGCAGTACGGAAAGCCGAAATGCTGGCCCGTCTTCGTGACGTGGTTGAGCGAATCGTTGGGCAGATCCTCGCTGAGCCAGTCGCGGCCGTTGTTGGTGTACCAGAGGTCGCCGTTCTTCGGATCGAAGTCGAAGCCGACGGTGTTGCGCACGCCCAGCGCGACGTCCTCGACGCCGCTGCCGTCGAGGTTCATGCGCGTGATCTTGGCGAAGCCGCTGCCCGGCTCGCAGATGTTGCACGGCGCGCCGATCGGCACGTAGAGCTTGCCGTCGGGCCCGACCTTGATGAACTTCCAGCCGTGCGGCACCTCGCCGGGCAGCTTGTCGTAGACCATCACCGGCGCCGGCGGGTTGTCGAGCCTGTTCTCGATGTCGTCGTAGCGCGTGATGTCCTTGGGCGTGGCGACGTAGAGCGCGCCCTTGTGGAACTCGATGCCGTTGGGCAGGAACAGCTTCTCGGCGATGGTCTTCACCTCGCGCCGGTCGCCCTTGTCGACCACCGCGTAGACCTTGCCGGCGACGAACAGCGAGCTCACGAACACGGTGCCCTTGTCGCCCTGGCGCAGGCCGCGCGCGTCCAGGATGCCGCTGGCCCAGACCTCGGCCTTGAAGCCCGGCGGCAGCTTCATCTTCGCCACCGGCAACTGGTCGGCCGCGGTGGGAATGGGGTAGGCCGGCACCGGCGCCATCTTCATCGCCGTGTCGGTCTTCGGCCGGCCCTTGGCCCAGAACGGTTCTTCCTGCGCCTGCTGGGCGAAGGCGGCGGACAGGGCCAACCCGAGGGCGGCAAATACGACGCGTTTCATCGGCTCATCTCCTGTGTCTGCGCAGCCGGGCGCCGACGGTACCAGCGAACCGGCTGCTCGCGCATCGGGCGTTTCGGCAATGCCTGCGCGGCCAGCACCTGGTCCAGCGCAAGGCCGGCGTCGTCGGCGAGCGCGGCTTCGCGCGCGGCCGCCACGGCCGCGGCGCGCTCGGCCGCGG
>CAYVXO010000079.1:0-24229 GCA_964454485.1 uncultured Rubrivivax sp. | reverse complement strand
AGGGGGCTCTTGGCATGGGTCTCCCGGCCGCGGATCGTTCGAATGGGGCGCGCGGTCCGGCGCCTCGGTGCCACGGTTTCTAACCGATCCGGCGTGGCGGGACATCGGGCGCTGGGCCTGGGCTATCCCTGAAAGCGCGACGATGTATATCGCGTTATACGGGGGGGATTCGACATATTGCCTCGATGGGGGTGACATTATGTCAGGCGGGTATGAGATACCTCGGCCTGGGTTTTCGAGTCGGTCGCCAGCCGGGTTTTCTGCATCTCGGGAGCCATGGCCAGAAAACCCTCGACCAGGCCCTTCGCCATACTCCGGGCGTCGTCGTCGAAGTCCTCCGCCGGCAGGCTCTGGACCCACAGAGGCACCAGGCGGAGCAGTAGCAGGCTGGCCAGCCTGGCGGCTTCGAGCACCTCGAGCTGTTGCCGGCGACGGCGATCGAGCTCGAGCTGGTCGGGGCTGCGGCGGCGGCTCACGCCAGGCTCCGGATTTCGCTGCGAAACGGCGTCGCGCCTTCGGCCTGGCAGTGGCTCTCGAAGGCCTGGCGGATGCGTGCGGCGTGGGCCTGCACCGTGTGGACCCATGCGGGCTGGCTCGGTGCGTGCGGGTCGAGGAGGTCCTGGGCGGTCTGCGCCAGGCACTCCAGGTCGAGGATGGCGGCTTCGAGGTCGGTGTGGGTGGTGGTCTGCATGTGCGTCTCGGTTCGGGGTTGGGGTATGGGGCGAAGCCCCATGGATAGCCCTTGTCTGTCTGGACACCAGCGGAGCGGATGGGCGTGCGCCTGGCTGGTGCTCGCGGGCGTGAACGGGGGTGCGCGGGGAGGGTGGCTGCGCGCCTGATGGCTCAGCTGGGCGACGGTGGGGCAGTGGGTCAGCCGGAGGGCAGTGCGTGCGCCTGGCGGCTGCTGGACGGCCACCGGGGCGCCCTTGGGCGCCCGGGGGGCCGGCCGGCAGGCGGCGGCGGCCGCCAGGCCGTCGGCGGGCCGACGGCCCCGCCAGGCGGCTTGACGGCCTGGGGCGGCCTGGCTACCCTGGTCTGGTGACCCTTCGATCCCTCTCCGGCAGCCCTCTCCGTTACGTCTTGTGACGATGCCCCCCTCGGTAACACGGGGGTGACATGAGGAGAACGTGGTCAGGGCGCAACAGCCGGCGCGGCGCTGTTGTGCGGATGCGTCAGCGCGGGAGCGCATGGCGGTCCTCCCGGTCAGCCAGGGTCGGGGCGTTGGCGGCCCCGAAGTGGCCGATCTCCTGCAGGTGGCTGACGAGGCCTTCGAGGTCAGTGACGCGGCGTTGCAGCGCGTCGGCTAGCTGGCTGGCCAGGACGGCGTCGTTGACAGCCTGGGCGTGTACGGCGGAGCGGCCCCAGCGGGTCAGCCAGTACAGCGCCAGGCACACGGCGCGCGGCGCCTGGCCGGCCTGGTTGTAGCGCTTGACGGTGCGCACGCTGACGCCCAGCACGCGGGCAACCCGCGCTGCCGTGGGGTGACATAAGTCCGCCAGCAGCTGCGGCCAGGTTGGCACCGCGCGCGGCGCCTGGTCGATGTTGTAGAGCCGGATGCCCATCGGTCAGGCCTCCGGCGTTCGCAGCGAAAACCGCGACGATGTATATTATGTAAACTTAAGGCTGCATCCACATTCACATTCGATTCCGCGCCCAACCCGTTGATCCAACGAGAATCTCACTTCGCCGCGGCCGGCAAGACCATCCCCCGCTTCGCCATCACCGCGCGGAGGTGATCGGGGTAGTCGCTGATGAGCCCGTCGACGCCCCAGCCGATCAGGCGGTCCATCACGGCGGGGTCGTTCACGGTCCAGGGCACCACCTTCAGGCCGAGCGACTGCGCTTCCTTGACCAGCGCCTCGGTCACCGCGCCCTGGTTGGGCGACCAGGCGGCGCAACCCGCGGCCTTGGCCATCTTCGGCGCGCTGCCGTGGTCGGCGATCTTCAGGCCGGCCGTCCAGTTGCCATCCTTCGTGTTGTCGTTGCCCGGCGCCTGCACGGTCAGGCAGACGGTCGGGATCGCAGGCTCCAGCTTCTGCATCAGCTTCAGGGTGCGCCAGTCGAAGCTCTGGATCGTGACGCGGCCGGTCATCCCCGCCTCGCGCACCACCTTCAGCAGCGCCTGCGTCATCGCCTCCGGACCGACGGTGCCGTCGGGCTGGGTCGGGTTGATCTTGGTCTCGATGTTGAAGCGCACCTGGGTGGCGCCGCGCGCCTTCACCAGGTCGAACAACTGGGCCAGCGTGGGCATGTGCGTGCCGTCCACCGCCTGCTGCTCCGGCAAAGACTTCGCGTACGGTGTGTCCGGCTGCAGGCGGCCCAGATCATAGGTCTGCAGCTGTGCGAGCGTGAGCGAGCGGATCAGCGGACCACGGGGCGCGGCCAGCCACCGGCCCGCGGCGTCGCGCGTGATGGCCGGGTTGAGGAACGGGTCGTGCGAGATCACGACCACGCCGTCGGCGGTGATGCCGACGTCGGTCTCGATCGTGTCCACGCCCAGCGCCAGCGCCTGCTGGAAGGCGGGCAGCGTGTTCTCCGGCCGCAGGCCGCGTGCCCCGCGATGGCCCTGAAGGTCGAACGCGGAGGCGACGGCGCAGAACGCAAGCGCGACCGCCAGCACGGTCGGACGATGGGTCATGCGCCGATTCTGCGGCCTCCGGCGGCCGCCGCGGCGCTCAGGCTGCCAGCTTGGTCGCCAGGCGCAGGTCGACTTCGCGTTCGGCCTGCAGCCAGTCGTCCATCGCGCTGCCCGGCGCGTCGCCGCGCAGCAGGAACAGTTCGTGCGCGCGGTCGCGGATCATGGTTTCGCGCTCTTCGGGATCGAGAGCACGGGCGGCTTCGGGTGCCGGAACGGGGGCGACGGCCTGCAGCCGCGGCGTGGTCTTCTTGGCCATGGTGTCCTGTCTCCTTGTCGTGATGTGGCTGGTGGTCGCGCCGTTTCAGGCGGCGGCCGCCATGGGCGACGCGCGGCGATCCGGGCCGGTGCGGTGGTGGCCCGCGGGCAAGGCCGCGGGGCGATGGGCGCCCTCCTCGCCCAGCCCGCGCGTGCAGCGGGCGTGCTGCTGCAGGCGGGCGATGTCGATGATCTCGACGTCGCGGTTGTCCACCCGCAGCAGGCCCATCTCGACCAGGCTGCCGAACGAACGGCTGATGCTCTCGTGCGCCAGCCCCAGGTGGCTGGCGATGTCGCGCCGGCCCATGCGCAGGCGCAGCAGGCGCGGCGACTGGCCGCGTTCCAGCATGCGGGCCGACAGCTGCACCAGGAAGCGCGCCACCCGCACGTCGGCGCCCACGGCCGACATCGACCAGGCCGCCTCGCCCAGGCGCTCGAGCTGCCGGCTCACGGTGGCCTGGAGCGCGGCGTCGAAGGCGTGCCCGCCGCGGCGCATGGCCTCCAGCTCGTGCAGCGGGATCGCGAACACGGCCGCGTCCTCCAGCGCCACCGCGCCGCTCGGGTGGTGGCCCGAGGCGACGGCGTCGAAGCCCAGCAGGTCGCCGCGGCCGGCGAAGTCCAGCACCAGTTCGTAGCCATCCTCGGCGGTCTTCACGCACTTGAAGTCGCCCGCCTGTATCACATAGACGCAGCGCGCCGGCGCGCCTTCGTGCAGCAGCACCGCGCCGCGCGTCAGGTGCTGGAGCGGCACGCCACCGCTGCCCGGCCGCGCAGAGTTGCCGTTCAGGAGTCGCAGCAGGGCGCCATGGGCCGACCAAGCGCCGCCGTCGTCGCGCTCGACGAACCAGTGATGGGGTTCGTCCCGGCCTGCGGTCCGGCCCGCGGATTCGATGCTCATCGTCTTCCTTCCGGTGCTTGTCGTGGTGATTGCGATGGGGATCTGATCCCGAGCATCGGACGCGGGGCGGTCGGCGGCAATCGGCATGCCGGCCTCGCTGCGCTGCCGCCGTTCCGGCGCGCTTGTCGGAAACGCGGAAGGCGGGGGTAGGAGTTTTCCGACGGGGCGCGCGCGCTTGATGCAGGTCAAGCGGTGCCCGCTTGTGTGCGCCGCGCGAAGGCGCATCTGCCCGGCGGCGGTGACGCGGGCGCGTCGAGCGCGTAGGCTTTTCTCGCAGCCGGAGCATCAACATGACGGTCGTTTCGCACCCGCTGGAGATCCTGGTCGTCGACGACCACGCGATCGTGCGCGAAGGTCTGGTGCGCATCCTCGAAGGCGGCGGCCGCCCCTGGCACGCCACCGAAGCGAGCAGCGGGTTCCAGGCCATCGAGTGGCTGCGCCGGCACGAGGTCGACGTGGCGATCGTCGACCTCTCGATGCCCGGCATGGGCGGGCTGGAACTGATCCGCCGCATCCGCGCCGAGTTCGGCGCCGTCGGCGTGCTGGTGCTCAGCATGCATGCCGAGGAGCAGTACGCGCTGCGCGCCTTCAAGGCGGGCGCGAACGGCTACCTCACGAAGGACCGTGCCGGTGCCGAGCTGGTGGAGGCCGTGGGCAAGGTCGCCAGCGGGGGCGCCTACGTCACCGCCAGCCTGGCCGAACAGGTGGTGCTGCGGCTCAACGGCGCGCTCGAGGCGCCGGCGCACAGCCAGCTCTCGGACCGCGAGTTCGACGTCCTGCGCCGCATCGTCGCCGGCCAGCGCCTGACCGACATCGCCGACGCGCTGCACCTGTCGGTGAAGACCGTCAGCACGCACAAGCGGCGCATCCAGGACAAGCTGCAGCTGCCCACCACGGCCTCCCTCATCCGCTACGGCATGGAGCAGGGGCTGCGCACCGAAGACTCCCTTTCAGGCACCTAGGGCGGCGATCACCTCCTCGTCCCCGACCTGGTGGAAGTCGGCGTAGTGCTGGCCGACGGCGCGGAAGGGCTCCGGCTCGGCCAGGCAGACCACGAGGTCGGCTTCGCGGCCCAGTACGACCAGCGCGTCGTGCGGCGCCACCGGTACCGCCAGCACCAAGTGCGCGGGCCGGCGACGGCGCAGCGCCAGCAAGGCGGCGCGCATCGTGGTGCCGGTGGCGATGCCGTCGTCGACGACGATGGCCGTGCAGCCTTCCACCGGCGGCGCTGCGCGGCCGCGGCCGTAGGCCTCGCGCCGGCGCTCGATTTCGCGCCACTCGATGCCGGCCTGCTCGTCGACCCAGGTGCGCGAAGTGCCCGTGCCCCGGCACATCGCCTCGTCGACCACCACCTCGCGCCCGCCGGCGTCGACCACGGCGGCCACCGCCAGTTCGTGCTGCCAGGGCGCGCCGATCTTGCGCACCTGGATCAGGTCCAGCGGCGCACCCAGGCGCCGCGCCACCTCGGCGGCCACCGGCACGCCGCCGCGCGGCAGCGCGAGCACCACGAAGGGCGGCACGAGGCGGCCTGCCGCCTGCAGGACGGCCAGGCGCGCGGCCAGCAGGCGGCCCGCCTCGGCACGGTCGGTGAACATCGCCTTCATGGCGGCGGCGGTGGTGGCAGGTGGTTGGCGAACCAGTCGGCGGCCAGGTGGCCCATGGCCTCCAGCGCGCCGGGTTCCTCGAACAGGTGGGTCGCGCCGGGCACCACCTCGAGCCGGCGCTCGCCGCCCAGCTGCGCGAGTGCTTCGCGGTTCAGGCGCAGCACCTCGCGGTCCAGGCCGCCCACCACCAGCAGCGTGGGTGCGTGCACCGCCGCCAAGCGGGCCGCCGCCAAGTCGGGTCGCCCGCCGCGCGAAACCACGGCCGACACGCGGTGCGGCTGCTCGGCGGCGGCCCACAGCGCGGCGGCGCCACCGGTGCTGGCGCCGAACAGGCCGACCGGGCGCGCGCCCTCCCCGCCCTGCGACTCCAGCCAGTCGAGCGCCCAGCCCAGGCGCGTGGCCAGCAGCGCGATGTCGAACACCAGGCTGCGGTGCAGCGCCTCGCTTTCGGTCAGCAGGTCCAGCAGCAGCGTGCCCAGGCCGCGCGCGCGCAGCATCGCGGCCACCTCCTGGTTGCGCGGGCTGAGCCGGCTGCTGCCGCTGCCGTGCGCGAAGGCCACCCAGCCGGTGGCGGTGGGCTCGCAGGCCAGACCCGGCAGCGCAAGCGGCCCGATGCGCACCTCGCGTGCCGGCGAATCGTTGTTGTGCATGATCGGGTTTGCGCGCCCATGCCTCGGGAACACCCATCATGCGCCGCGCAGGGCGCGGACCCTTGCGCGCACGCAAGCGCGCAGCGCTCTCAAGGTGATCCTGATTTGCCGGTCGGCTCGATCTCACGCGGGGAGCGGGTTGTGCGCCGCCCGGCCCAGCGGGCACTCAGAACGCGTACCAGGGTCCCTGCGTCGCCAGTGCCTGGCCCCAGATCGAGGTGTAGACGCTGCGGCCGTAGAAGAACGGCAGGCCCCAGACGAAGGCGCCCGCGTTGGCGGCCCCGGCCGCGCCGCCCAGGTTGGCGAAGGCCACGTTCGAGGTGGCGAACAGCACGTCGGCGCTCACGATCGAGAAGTCCACCGTGCCGGTGCTGCCGTTGGTGCCCGTGACCAGGGCGCTGCGCGATGCGGGCGTGGCCGGGCAGTACCAGCCGCCGGCGCCGGCGCCGCCGCAGGGTGTGCCGAGCGTCGCGTCGTCGAAGAAGAGGCCGTTGGAGCCGCTGTCGATGTACGAAGCCGGAAAGCGCACGCCGCCCACCGTGGTCGACAGGTACAGGTAGTCCGCGCTCGCCGGGTCGGCGTCGACGGTGTAGATCGAAGCCGCGGCCGCGATCTGGTTGTTCGACTGCGTGCCGATGCCGAACACCAGCCGCCCGCGCGCTACCGCGGCGCCCAGCGTCGGCAGCGCAGGCAGCACGATGAGGGTGCCGTTGTTGTCGACCTCGAAGAAGGTCACCGGGTGATGCACCTGCTGTTCCGGTGGCATCGGCGCGGCCGCGCAGGTGCCGGCGTTGCAGGTCCAGTAGAGCACGACGCCGGCGCCGTAGCTGCCCTGCTGGCAGACGAGCCCGCAGTCGTAGCGCAGCTGGCCGACGCCGAGCACGCCCTTGGCCGACAGCGCACCCACGCTCTGCAGCATCTGGCCGCCGGCGGCCTTGTCGCAGTCGGCGGGCACCGGCGCCTCCGAAGGGCTCAGGTCGTCGATCAGCTGCACCGGCAGGCCCGCCGCGGTCTCGCCGCCGATGCGCAGGTCGGCACGGGCCACCGGGCCCCACACCGCGCCGACGACGAAGGGGTAGCACTCGAAGGCCGGGCCGGCGGCGACGCTCTCGCGCGGCAGGTCCAGCGACTCGACCGCGCTGCGCATCAGCCGCAGGCCGATCGACCCGGTGTCCAGGAACACGTGGTCGATGCTGACGCAGCGTGTCGCCGCCCCCGGCGTGCAGACCGTGACGGTGACGTACGGCAGGTTGGCCACGCCGAGCGAGAAGCCGCCGCCGGGCCCGGCGTCGACGACGACTTCGGTGGTGTTGGCGCCGGTGGGCGTGTCGATCGAGACTTCGGTGCCGCCGCATTCGCCGATGCAGCGCGTCTCGGTGCTGTTGCCGCCGCCACAGGCCGCCAGCAGCAGCGCGGCCAGCAAGGCGGCGAAGGCGCTAGCGCAGCGCATCGCTGCCCTGCCCGGCCGGCGCGCGCGAACGCAGCCAGGCGCGGCCCGTGTAGGCGTTGCCGTTCATGCGCGACTCGACGACCAGGTCGCCGGCCGTCACGCGCGCGGCGTGGCGGGCACCGGCGGTCTGACGGCGGCCGAGCGCTTCGCGCCAGGCGGCGTAGTGCGGGCCCAGCAGCAGGTCCATGCGCGGCGCGGTGCGGGTGTTCCAGGCGACCGCCCAAACGCGCCCGTCGGCATCGACGAACTGGCGCAGCGAAGAACCGTCGGGCCATTCGAGCCGGTGCACCGGCTGCGCCGCCGCCAGCGTGGCCGGCCGCCAGCGCGCGCCCAGGCGTTGCGCCTCGCCGTTCACGGCCGCGGGCAGGTCGTCGAGCGCGGCGAAGGCGGGCGTGGCCGCCAAGAGCGCGGCCAGCGACAGCATCAGCCGGCGCCGCAACTCAGAAGAGTTCGTAGCGGTAGCCCACATAGAAGAAGGCCGAGCGGGTGCTGTCGCTGCCGCCGGAGGGGCCCTTGGTGCTGCTCACCTCGTACAGCAGCTCGCCGAGCAGGCTGCCCTTGGTGCTGGCCTTCCAGGTGGCGCGCAGGCCGGGGCCGACGCGCGTGGTTCGCGTGCTGTTGTCGCCGGTGGTGTCGGTGTTCGGCGTGCGCTGCAGGTACAGGCGAATCGACGGTTCGAGCGTGAGCGCGTTGTCTTCCAGCATGCCGACCAGGTTGTTGTACGCGAACTGCACGCCCTTGAGCCGGGGCGTGGTGGTGTAGGCGAGGTTGAAGTTGTGGATGTCGCGCTTGGAGAACAGGTTGGTGCCGGTGAGCTGCACGCTGGTGGTGTACTGGCTGCCGGTGGCCGGTTGCTCCGGGATCTCGCCCACCGCAGGCAACGCGCCCACCGAGCTGTAGCGCAGGTCGGCCGCGATCTGCCAGCGCGGGTCGAGCGGCCGCGCCAGGCTGACCAGGAACTGGCGCGCGTGCGCCGTGATCGCCTGCGCTTCGGCCTTCACCTGTTCCATGCCGAGGTCCTGCACCAGGGACTTGAGCGAGTCGTAGCCCGGCCGGCTGATGAGCGCATTGGTCAGCTGCAGCGCGGGCGCGCGGCGGTCGTCGGCCAGCAGCGTGAGCGTCGTCTGGCCGCCCAACTGCACGCTGCCGTGCACCGAGAGTGCGTTGAGCTCGCGGAACGTCACGTCGTAGTCGGCCAGCGCGTTCAGCGACCACTGGTCGCCCGCGTAGCGCACCTCGGTGCCGAGCGCGCGCCGGTTGGTGTAGCCCTGCGAGGTCTGGTCCAGCAGGTACAGGTTGCCGCCCCAGCGCTCGGCCAGGCCGTCGGCTTCCAGCACCGCGGCCAGCAGGCGCTCGCCCGGCGTGCTGACCAGTTCGCCGGCCGGCCGCCCGCCCATGAGGTCGACCTTCAGGCCCTGCCCCGCCGGCATCGCCATCGAGACGCCGTCGAAGATGCCCAGCAACCCGCCGCTGATGGGTGACTGGCGGCCGGCGCGCAGCGCGATGCCGTCGGGCTGGCGCTTCCAGTCGACGTAGGCGGCGCTGATCGAGCTGCTGCTGTGGGTGTCGGCGATCAGGCTCTTGGTGCCGGACCCGCGCAGCACGGCGCGTGTCTCGCTGTCCTCGCCGACCAGGCGGCCACCCAGGTCCACGCTGGTGACGATGGCCGATTCGGTGGTGCGCGACAGCGTCGCCTGGTCGATGCCGGCGCTCAGGTTCACGAGCGACTTGCTGCGCGCCTTGCCGCCGTAGTAGTACTGCGCGATCGAGCCGTTGTAGGGCTGCGCGGCGTCGGTGCGCGCGGGGGCCGCGGCGCGCTGCGGCTCCACGCCCAGCGCGGCCAGCCGCGCCGTCACGCGCGCCGTGCCTTCGGCGCCGGGGTAGAGCTTCAGGTAGAGCTCGTACTCGACGCGCGCGCGGCCCGGGCTGCCGGCCTGTTCCCAGGCGTTGCCGATCAATTCCTGTGCCGGGGTCGACTGCGCGTTCGGCGGCAGCTTGAGCAGGTCGTTCAGCTGCGTGATCGCCGCCTCGGTGCGTTTGGAGGCCAGCGCCTCGCGCGCGCGCGCCATCAGCTCGGCGGCCAGGCGCTCGGTCTCCTCCGCCGAGGCCGGCACCGGCTCGGCCGATGGCGGCGCCGGTGCGGCAGCGGCCGAGGCCGCCGCCTCGGGAGCCGATGCGGCCGCTTCGGGTGCCGGTGCGGAAGCCGCCGCGGCGGGCGCCGGTGGCACGAAGGGCGGCGCCTGCGGCACCGGCACTGCCACCTCGGCGCGCCGCTCGGCGAGGTCGACCACGCGCGCCTGCGGGAAGCGCGAGGCGACCGCGGCGCGCGCGGATTCGGCTTCCTCGCGCGTGCGGAAGAAGCCCACCGCCACCTGCAGGCTCGGCACGTTGTCGACCAGGGTTTCGGAGGTCACCACCTCCAGCGCCTGCAGCGCGGCCGGGATCGGCGTGGCGCGGTCCTTCTGCGCCATCGGCAACGTCTCCAGCAGCACGCCGAAGCGCCCTGCCTGCGGCGGCGGGGGCGGCGGCGGCGGTGGCAGCGGCGCGGTGCGGACGACGAACTCCAGCGAGCGCGCGTTGCCGCCCTGGCGCACCTGCATCGGCACCGCGCGCGCGAACTTCAGCAGCAGCTGCTGGGTGCGCGAATTGGCCTGCGGTTCGTAGGTGATGGTGAGCGCCGGCAGGCCGCCCTGCGCGGGCACGCGGCGGAACTCGGCCACCACCTGGCGGCGGATCGCCTCGTCGGTGGTGACGAGCTCGAAGCGCACCTCGAACAGGTCGGCCTCGGCGGTGGGCACCTGCTGCAGGAAACGCACCGCGCCGTTGAAGCGCAGCCGCACGATGCTGGCGTCGGACTGCGCGCGCACGTCGACTTCGTCGAGCGTCTGCGCCACGAGCGGGCCGCCCAGGCCCACCAGCGCCGCGACGAGCGCGGCGCGCAGCAGGCGGAGCAGCGCCACCGCGCGCGTCACGGCGGCGTCCCGGGCGGCACCGGGCGCAGACGCGGATTGCCGTGCAGCTGGCGCGGGATCATCTCGCCGTTGGTCACGTGGCAGGCCTTGCAGGCCGGCCGGTCGGGCTGGGGCCGGTAGGCCGGCGACAGGTGCTGGTAGTTGACCGGCTGCCAGCCCTGGGTGCGGTGGCAGCTGTCGCAGGCGCGCACGGTCAGGAAGTGCGCCCCCGGGCGGCCGCTGGCGTTGACGCCGTTGTGGCACGACTGGCACTGGCCGGCCATCACGCCCGCGTGGCCGTACTGCGCCGGCAGCCAGCTCGTGTTGCGGTGGCAGCTGTCGCAGCTGAGTTTGGTGGCGTAGTGCTTCGTGGGCACGCCCTTGGCGGCGGTGCCGTTGTGGCAGCTCGTGCACTGGCCGGCCAGCACGCCGCGGTGGTCGAAGCGGTTCGACACCGGATTGGCCGCGACGTCGCCGCCCACCTCGTGCGGCAGCAGGCGGCGCATCTGGTTGCCCACCGCGGCGCGCATCACCACCGGCGGCATCGGGCGCAGCAGCCCGCGGTCGAACTTGGAGGCCACCTTGTGGCACCCGCTGTTGTCGCAGTCGTTCGGGGCCTTGCGCGTGCTGCTGTTGGCGTGGTCGCTCGGCCGCGTCTTGATCGTCACGCCGAACCACTTGTAGCTCTGCTCGTGGCAGCCCATGCAGGTCTGCGCGGTCACCGCGGTGTGCATCGCGGTGCCGCTGCTGCCCGTGCCCGGCTTCATGTTGGTGCCGGCGAAGCTGGTGAAGTTGCTCGCCGAGTGGCAGGACTCGCAGGGCGTGGTGCCGACCGGCACGTGGGTCGACGTCGAAGGCGCGGTCGGCGACCCGCCGCTGGCCAGCGGCATCACCTTCGGCTGGTAGGTGATGGGCGGCGGGCTGGTGCAGGTGGCTTGCGTGGTGCAGCCGGCGAACGGACCGGCACCGGCGCCGGCCACGTGGCAGGCCCGGCAGTTGTTGGTGATGCCGGTGTGCAGCGTCGCGTTGTTGGTGGTGAGGCCGGCCACCGAGAAGTCGCCCGCGACCACGTGGCAGGTCGAGCAGGTGCTGATCGAGGTCGGGATGTGGCCGGCCGGCTTGGCGGCGCCGTCGAAGTAGGTGGTGCCGGCGTGGCAACCCGAGCAGTCGCCGCTCGTCGGGTGCGCGGCGTCGGCGACGTTGAAGGTGCCGGCGGCGGCGCGCGGCCGGGTCTGGAAGCCCTTGTACTGGGCGCCGCTGGTGAGCACGGTGGGCGCGATGGGGTATTGCGTCATGCCCAGCCACACGTAGCCGGTGTCGTGGCAGGCCGAGCAGCCGGCGGTGATGCCGGTGTGGATCTGCGCGCCGGTGGGTGCCGGCGTCGCCCAGGCGGTGCCCGGCGGCGACTTGGTGGCCGAGGCGGCGACCATCGCGGCGGGCTTGCTGCCCAGGTGGCAGCTCTCGCACACCGTCGAGGACGGGATGTGCGCCGACGCGCCCATGGGCGTCGTCGCCGGCATCGTGCTGATGCGGCTGATGCCGGCGAACGACGGCGTGGTGCCGGGCCCGACGTGGCAGGTGTTGCAGTTGTTCGTGATGCCGCTGTGGCTCATCAGCGAGCCGCTGAACTTCGCGCCGTTGGGCACCGGCAGCGTCGGCACGCTGGAGCCGGTGCCGACGTGGCAGACCTCGCAGGAAGCAGTGGTCGGGATGTGGTTCGACGGCAGGCCGACGATCGAGAAGTTGGCCGAAGGGATCGCGTACGATGCCGCGCCGCTGCCGTGGCACTGGGCGCAGTTGGTGGTGGTGCTCTGCGCGTTGGCGTGGATGTTGGCCAGCGTGGGCATCGCCGCGTAGTCGGTGCTCGTGTGGCAGGCCGAGCAGGCCGCCGCGGCGTTGTACGGGATGTGGTTGGCCGGCTTGTCGACGCCCTTGAAGCCGGTGGTGCTGGTGTGGCACTGCGAGCAGTCGCCGCTGGCCGGGTGCGCCGCGTCGGCCACGTTGAAGGTGCCGGCGGCGGCGCGCGGCCGCGTCTGGAAGCCGTTGTAGGTGGCGCCGGCGGTGAGCGTGGTCGGCGAGATCGGATAGGCGCTCATGCCCATCCAGACGTAACCCGCCTCGTGGCAGGCGGCACAGCCGCCGGTGACGCCGGCGTGGATCTGCACCCCGGTGGGCGCCGGCGTGGCCCAGGTCGTGCCGGGCGGGTTCTTGGTCGCCGACGCCGGCACCGTGCCGGCCGGCGTGTTGGCCAGGTGGCAGGACTCGCAGGTGGTCGACGAGGGAATGTGCGCGCTGGCGCCCACCGGCGCGGTGGGCGGCATGCCGGTCAGGTTGGCGATGCCGGCGAAGGCGGTCGCGCTGCCGGCGGGCTTGTGGCAGGCCACGCAGTTGCTGGTGATGCCGGCATGGCTCATCAGCGAGCCGCTGAACTTGGCACCGTTGGGCACCGGCAGCGTCGGCACGCTGGAACCCGTGCCGACATGGCAGACCTCGCACGAGGCGCTGGTCGGGAGGTGGTTCGAGGGCAGGCCGACGATCGAGAAGCCGACCGAAGGAATCGCGAACGAGGCCGCGTTGCTGCCGTGGCACTGCGCGCAGTTGGTGGTGGTGCTGGGCGCGTTGGCGTGCACCGCGGCGATCGTGGGGATGACCGCGAAGTCCGGGTTCGTGTGGCACGAGTCGCAGCGCGCCGCCGCGTTGTACGGAATGTGGTTGGCCGGCTTGTCGACCGGGGTGAAGCCGGTGGTGTTGCCGTGGCAGCCCGCGCAATCGCCGCTCGTCGGGTGCGCGGCGTCGGCCACGTTGTAGGTGCCGGCGGCGGCGCGCGGCCGCGTCTGGAAGCCCTTGTAGGTGGCCCCGGCGGTGATCGTGGTGGGCGAGATCGGGTAGGCGGTCATGCCCATCCACATGTAGCCGGCCTCGTGGCAGGCGGTGCAGCCGCTCGTGATGCCGGTGTGGATCTGCGGGCCGGTGGGCGCCGGCGTGGCCCAGGCGGTGCCCGGCGGCAGCTTGGTGGCCGAGGCGGCGACCATCGCGGCCGGCTTGCTGCCCAGGTGGCAGGTCTCGCAGGTGGTGGACGAGGGAATGTGCGAGCTCGCCCCCACCGGGCTGGTGGGCGGCATCGTGCTGATGCGCGCGATGCCGGCGAAGGCGGCGGAAGTACCCGCCGGCACGTGGCAGCTGACGCAGTTGTTGCTGATGCCGGCGTGGCTCATCAGCGAGCCGCTGAACTTCGCGCCGTTGGGCACCGGCAGCGTCGGCACGCTGGAGCCGGTGCCGACGTGGCAGACCTCGCACGAGGCGCTGGTCGGGAGGTGGTTGGACGGCAGGCCGACGATGGAGAAGCCGGCCGCGGGGATCGCGAAGCTCGCCGCCGCCGCGCCGTGGCACTGGGCGCAGTTGGTGGTGGTGCTGGGCGCGTTGGCGTGGATCGCGGCGATGGTGGGCATCACCGCGTAGTCGCTCGTCGTGTGGCAGGCGTCGCAGGTGGCGGCCGCATTGGTGGGGATGTGGTTGGCCGGCTTGTCGCTGGCGGTGAAGGCGGTGGTGCTGCTGTGGCAGGACGAGCAGTCGCCGGTGGTCGGGTGCGCCGCGTCGGCCACGTTGTAGGTGCCGGCGGCAGCGCGCGGGCGGGTCTGGAAGCCCGTGTAGGAAGCGCCGGGGCTCACCACGGTGGGCGCGATCGGATAGTTGGCCACGCCCAGCCACACATAGCCCGCCTCGTGGCAGGCGGCGCAGCCGCCGGTGACGCCGCTGTGGATCTGCACCCCGGTGGGCACCGGCGTCGCGAAGCCGGTGCCCGGGGCCACCGCGTTGGACGAGGCCGGGATCAGGCCCACCGGCATGCTGCCGGCGTGGCAGGTCTCGCATTTCGTCGACGAGGGGATGTGCGAACCCGCCCCGGCCGGGCTGGTGGGCGGCATGCCGACGATGCCGCTGATGCCGGCAAAGCTGACGCTGCTGCCCGCCGGCTTGTGGCAGGCCGCGCAGTTGCTCACCAGGCCGGCGTGGTTCATCAGCGAGCCGGAGAACTTCGCGCCGTCGACCACCGGCAGCGCGGCGATGCTGGAGCCGGGCCCGACGTGGCAGAGCTCGCACGACGCGCTGGTCGGGATGTGGTTGGTCGGCAGACCGACGATCGAGAAGCCGACCGCGGGGATCGCGTAGGAGGCCGCGCTGCTGCCGTGGCATTGGGCGCAGTTGCCGGTGGTGCTCTGCGCGTTGGCGTGGATCGCGGTGAGCGTGGGCATGACCGCGAAGTCGGTGCTCGTGTGGCAGGCCGTGCAGGCCGCGGCCGCGTTGTACGGGATGTGGTTGGCCGGCTTGTCGACGCCGGTGAAGGCGGTCGTGTTGCCGTGGCATTGCGAGCAGTCGCCGGCCGCCGGGTGGCCGGCGTCGGCCACGTTGAAGGCGCCGGCGGTGGCGCGCGGCCGGGTCTGGAAGCCGGTGTACGAGGCGCCGGGCACCAGCGTCGTCGGCGTGATCGGGTAGGCGGTGACGCCCATCCACACGTAGCCGGCCTCATGGCAGGCGGCGCAGCCGCCGGTGACGCCGGTGTGGATCTGCGCCCCGCTCGGCGCCGCGCTGGCGAAGCCGGTGCCGGGCGCGGTCTTGGTGGCGTTGGCGGGGATCAGACCGGCCGGCATCGCGGCCAGGTGGCAGGTTTCGCAGGTGGTGACGGCGGTGGGGATGTGCGAGGTGGCGCCCATCGGCGCCGTCGGCGGCTGACCGACGAGGCTGGTGATGCCGGCGAAGCTGGCGCTGCTGCCGGCGGGCAGGTGGCAGGTGGCGCAGCCGCTGCCGATGCCGGCGTGGTTCATCAGCGAGCCGCTGAAGCGCGCGCCGTCGGTCACCGGCGTGGCGGCGATGCTGGAGCCCGGGCCCACGTGGCACAGCTCGCACGAGGCGCTGGTGGGCAGGTGGTTGCCGGGCAGGCCGACGATCGAGAAGCCCACCGCCGGGATCGCGTAGAACGACGCGTTGGCGCCGTGGCACTGGGCGCAGTTGCTGCTGGTACTGGGCGCGTTGGCGTGGATCGCGGTGAGCGTGGGCATCACCGCGAAGTCGCTGCTGGTGTGGCACGAACTGCAGGAGGCGCTGGCCGCGAACGGGATGTGGTTGGCCGGCCGGTCGACGCCGCTGAAGGCGGTGGTGCTGCTGTGGCAGCCGGCACAGTCGCCGCCGGCCGGGTGGGCGGCGTCGGCCACGTTGTAGGGGCCGGCTGCGGCGCGCGGCCGGGTCTGGAAGCCGCGGTACGAGGCCCCGGCCGTGAGCGTGGCCGGCGAGATCGGGTAGGCCGAGACGCCCACCCACACGTAACCCGCCTCGTGGCAGGCCGCGCAGCCGCTGGTGATGCCGGTGTGGATCTGCGCCCCGGTGGGCGGTGCGTTGGCGAAGCCGGTGCCCGGCACCGACTTGGTGGCCGAGGCCGGCACCGGCACCGCGGGCATCGCGGCCAGGTGGCAGTTCTCGCACACCGTGCCGCTGGGGATGTGCGCGGTGGGACCGGGCGCGGCGGCCGACGGCATGCCGACGATGGACGTGATGCCCGCGAACGCGGTCGTGCTGCCGGCCGGCTGGTGGCAGGCCGCGCAGTTGCCGCTGATGCCGGTGTGGCTCATCAGTGCGCCGCTGAACTTGGCGCCATCGGGCACCGGCGTCACGGCCACGCTGGAGCCGGGGCCGACGTGGCAGACCTCGCACGAGGCGCTGGTCGGGATGTGGTTCGAAGGCTGGCCGACGATCGAGAAGCCCGACGCCGGAATCGCGAAGCTGGCCGCTGCCGCGCCATGGCACTGCTGGCAATTGGTGCTGGTGCTCGGCGCGTTGGCGTGGATCGCGCCGATCGAGGGCACGGTCTTGAAGTCGCCGCCCGCGTGGCAGGCCAGGCAGGTGGCGCCGCTCGCGTAGGGGATGTGGTTGGACGGCATCGCGACGCCGGTCCAGACGGCCAGGCTGGTGTGGCACGAGGAGCAGTCGCCGCTCGCCGGGTGCACCGGGTCGGCGATGTTGGCCGGGCCGGCGGTCGGCCGCGGGCGCGAGTGGAAGCCGTTGTACGACGCGCCGGCGATCAGGGTCGACGGCGACATCGGGTACAGGTCCATCCCGAGCCAGGTGTAGCCCGTCTCGTGGCAGGTGGCGCAGCTGCCGCTGATGCCGGCGTGGATCTGCGCCCCGCTCGGCGCCGGGGTGCGGAAGCCGGTGCCGGGCGGCAGCGTGCTCGCCACCGAAGGCACCGGCCCCACGGGCATGGTGGCCAGGTGGCAGGCTTCGCAGGGCTGCGAGGTGGGGATGTGCGAGCCCGGCCCCGGCGGCGCCGTCGGCGGCATCTTCACGACCGAGCCGACGCCGGCGAAGCTGGCGGTGAGCCCGGTGGTCACGTGGCAGGCGACGCAGTTGCCGGTGATGCCGGCATGGTTCATCTGCGCTTCGAAGTTCGCGCCCGTGTGGCAGGTGGTGCAGGTGGCGGTGCCCACCTGCGGCAGATGGTCGGCCGGCTTGATGAGGTTGCTGAACGACAGCCTGGAGTGGCACTGGTCGCAGGAGAAGTTGGTGGGTGGGTGGCCGGCCGACTTGCCCGGCGCCCAGACGGCGTTGTGGCAGCTGTTGCACTGCCCGGCCAGGGCGTCCTGGTGGTCGTAGCGCGCGCCGGTGAACGCGTTCGAGGTGTGGCAGTCGCTGCAGGCGCGCTGGGT
Source organism: uncultured Rubrivivax sp. (assembly GCA_964454485.1). Lineage (GTDB taxonomy): Bacteria > Pseudomonadota > Gammaproteobacteria > Burkholderiales > Burkholderiaceae_C > Rubrivivax. Next base: position 7,088 of record CAYVXO010000079.1, on the reverse strand, counting down.
CGGGAAGTGGCGCAGCGTCGGCGCCAGCGCGCCCATCGTGTTGCCGGAGACGTGGCAGCCGGCGCAGTCGCGCGGCGTGCCCTTGAAGATGCCGCGCACGTGGCAGGTCTCGCAGCGCACCTCCTGATGCTGGCCGACGAGCGGGAAGTCGGTACTCTGGTGGTCGAAGACGGCGCGCGAGCCCTGGGCCGCCGCCGGCAGCACGCAAGCGAAGACGAGCAGGCAGGCCAGCAGCCAGCCACGCAGCCAGCCCCGCGGCCATGACGGCGCGGCAGCCCTGTTGGCGTGGCCTGGATTCACCTCGCGCGTTCTCCTCTACCCGACTGCCGGACAGTCTGCCCCAGCGGCCCGGCGTCCTCTTAAGCGCGACTTAAGCTGTCACGACCTTCGTTTCACCTCGCGCCAGCGCTCGGTGTTGTGGCACTGGTCGCAGCGGCGGCCGAAGCGACCCTCGTGCACGTCTTCCTTGCGGTGGCAGCCGCCGCAGTCGAAGGCCAGCGGCGCGATCGTCTTGCCCGCCGGCGCCGGCTGGGCATGGCACTTGACGCATTCGGTGCGGCCGTGGGCGCCCTCCAGCGCGAAACGGGTCTTCGCGTGGTCGAAGGACCAGAGCTTCCACGACCGCGTGTTGTGGCAGTCCTCGCACTTGACGCCCAGCGTGGCCTTGTGGGTGTCGTCCTTGCGGTGGCAGCCCAGGCAGTCGCGCGGCGCCTCGCGGTAGCGTAGCGTCTGGTGACAGGACTTGCATTCGACGATCGCGTGGCGCCCGGTCAGCGGGTAGCGGGTTCGGTTGTGGTCGAAGCGGTCGACCTTCCAGCGCAGGTCCGTGTGGCAGGCGTCGCACTTCGGGCCCAGCGTGCCTTCGTGCTTGTCGTCGCGCCGGTGGCAGCTGGCGCAGTCGGTGGCGATGCCGCGCATCTTCGCCGGCGTCTCGTGGCAGTCGGTGCACTTGACGGTCTTCGCCGCGTGCGCGTTGCGGAGCGGGAACTTCGTCTTCTGGTGGTCGAAGCGCGGCACCGTCTTCCAGTCCTTGTCGACGTGGCACTCGGCGCAGTCCTTGCCCAGCGTGTTCTGGTGCTTGTCGTCCTTCAGGTGGCACTGCACGCATTCGCGCGGCGTCTCCTTGTAGCGCTGGTCCTTGTGGCACTCCTTGCAGGCCGGCTTGACGTGGCCGCCGGTGAGCGGGAAGCGCGTCTTCGCGTGGTCGAAGCCGGGCGGTTCCTTCCAGCTGCGTTCGTTGTGGCAGGTCTCGCACTTCCTGCCGAGAGAGCCCTCGTGCTTGTCGTCCTTCTGGTGGCAGGCCACGCAGGCCGTCTCCAGCTTCGCGCGGTACAGGTGGCCGGTGTGGCAGCTGGCGCACTTCACCCCGCGGTGCTTGTCCTTCAGCACGTACCTGGTGTCGGTGTCGTGGTTGAAGGTCGAGGGCTTCCAGGCCTTGGCGTTGTGGCAGCTCTCGCACTTCTCGCCGTACTGGCCCTTGTGCTCGTCGTCCTTCCTGTGGCAGCCGATGCAGGTGCGCGGCGTGTCCTTGAAGCGGCCCTTGGCGTGGCAGTCGTCGCACTTCAGCGGCTCGTGCTTGAAGGTGAGCGCGAAGCGCGTCTTCTTGCCGTGGTCGAACTCCACTTCCTTCCAGCTGCGGGCGTTGTGGCAGTCCTCGCACTTGTCGCCCAGGCCGCCCTTGTGGGCGTCGTCCTTGCGGTGGCAGCCGACGCAGGTGAGCGCGGCCTCGCGCCACTTCCTGCCTGCCACGTGGCACTTCGCGCACTCCACGTTCGAGTGCTTGTCGCGCAGCTGGAAGTCGGTCTGCTTGTGGTCGAAGGCCTTCTCGTCGAGCACGACGATCTTCGCCGCCCGCCCGCGGTGCTCGGTGTGGCAGCTGCGGCAGGCCTGCGGGTCGCGCCGGCCGTGGTAGCCGGTCTTCTCGCGCAGGTCCTGGCCGATCTCCTTGTGGCAGTCGGCGCACAGCCGGTCCTGCGCCCCGCGCTCGAAGGGCACGTGGCAGTTCTTGCACTCCTGCTCGTATTTGGCGTGGCCCTGGATCACCAGGCCGGGCGCGAGCACCGATTCGAGCGACTGGCCGGCAGCCGTGGCGGTGAAGAGGCACAACAGCAGCGCCAGCAGCGCGCGCACGAGGCGCGCCGCGGCGTGCTCAGTAGGCATGCACCGCGACGATGTGCGCGATCGCGCTGATGACCAGCATGTAGACGATCGGAACATGCGCCACGTGCCAGAGCGAGAACAGCCGTTCCCAGGTGCTGAACTGGGCCGTGCGCTGGGCCGCTTCCAGGTAGTCGTGCACCAGCTTCTGCGAGGCCTTCAGCCGTCCCTCGAACTTGCGGCGCGACCAGCCTTCGGCATGCGCCACCACCACCAGGCGACGGCGCAGTTCGGCCTGGCAGGCCCATTCGGTGCGCCAGCGGCGCACCGGCAGCACCGAGACGTTGCGCAGCATCGCGTGCGGCTTGATGGAGGGCTTGCCCAGCGCCCAGGACTCGAAGCTCTGCATCCGCTCCAGCACCGCGGGCGCGAAGCGCAGGCGCGCAGCGGCCGCGTTCTCGACGTCCAGCATGTCGCGCAGCGAGCCCAGCGAGAGCTTCACGCCGTTCAGGTTCTGGTGCAGCCGCACGTAGAGGAAGCGGCCCGCCACGCCGCTCAGCGCGACGATGGCCATCGAGAAGAAGGCGACGCCGGCGTTGAGCGAGCCGATCTCGAAGTTGGAATGCAGCAGGATCAGCACCGGCCCGCCGATGCCCAGCACCATGTGGGCGATGAAGAAGTACCTGCCCGAGCCCAGGCGCGCCATCGGCCGCCAGTGCTTGCGCAGCGGGTACGACAGCAGCAGCAGCATCATCACGCCGCCGGCCACGCCCAGCCAGTAGGCGAAATCGGACTTGGTCTCGTACAGGCGCAGCCGGGTGATGCCCCAGGCGCCCAGGATGAGCAGGCCCAGCAGTGCATAGAGGTAGCCGTCGCGGCGGCGCGGCGGCGCCTTCGGCGTTTCGGCCGCGGCCTCTTCCAGAGGCGCCGGCCGGCTGACCGCCTCCCGGCGCGGCGCGGGCGGCGCCGCGTCGACAGCGACCGGCTCCGCGTCGACCATCTCATCAGCGGGGACTTCCAGCATCGAACCCATGCGACGTCGTCTTTCGTGGCTCCCGCCGCCCCGGTGCGGGGCCGGCAGGACATTCGAAGACGAGTCTAGGCCGCGACCCCCCCTCTTCCTTAAGAAGTTGCTCACGTTCCGCACGGTCGATACATTCGAATACGCTCCTGGGCGCCGCACCATCGAGGCGATCCCGCGCCCCCTGCACGACCCGGATGAACAACGCGATCTACCTCCTGCTGTACGGCGCGTTGGTCGTCGTGCTCGTCACCTGGCACCTGAAGCGGCGCGGCAGCCGCCACCAGGCCGAAGCGGCCCAGCTGGAAGCGGCCGAGAAGTCCGGCATGAACGAGCCGCCTTCGCTGCACCCCGCGGTGGACCCGAACCGCTGCCTGGGCTCGGGCGCCTGCGCCAAGGCCTGCCCGGAGGGTGCGCTGGGCGTCGTCAACGGCAAGGCGGTGCTGATCAACGGCTCGGCCTGCATCGGCCACGGCGCCTGCGCCACCGCCTGCCCGGTGCAGGCGCTGACGCTGGTGTTCGGTTCCGAGAAGCGCGGCATCGACATCCCCAACATCAGCCGCGACTTCGAGACCAACGTGCCCGGCGTCTTCATCGCCGGCGAACTGGGCGGCATGGGCCTGATCCGCAAGACGGCCGAACAGGGCCGGCAGGCGATGGCGGCGATCCAGCGCCGCTCGGTGGGCGACCACGGCGCGCCGCTGGACGTAGTGATCGTCGGCGCCGGGCCGGCCGGGCTCTCGGCCGGGCTGTCGGCGCTGCACCACAAGCTGCGCTACGTGATCCTGGAGCAGGAAGACTCGCTCGGCGGGTCGGTCTACCACTACCCGCGCAACAAGATCGCGATGACGGCGCCGGTGAAGCTGGACCTCATCGGCACCGTTCGCCTGGGCAGCGAGGTGCAGAAGGAGAAGCTGCTCGAGTTCTGGCACCGGGTCGTGCAGCGCACGGGGCTGGTGTTGAACTTCAACGAGCGCTTCGAGCGCCTGGACAAGCTGGGCGACGGCAGCTTCGACGTCCAGACCTCGCGCGGCCGCTACCACACGCGCTCGGTGCTGCTGGCGCTGGGCCGGCGCGGCACGCCGCGCAAGCTGGACGTGCCGGGCGAGGACCTGCCCAAGGTGGTCTACCGCCTCGTCGACGCCGAGCAGTACGCCGGCCGCAACGTGCTGGTGGTGGGCGGCGGCGACAGCGCGCTCGAAGCGGCGGTCGCGCTCGCCGAGGAGGCGGCGGCGAAAGTGACGCTGTCCTACCGCAGCGCGGCCTTCTCGCGCGTGAAGGAAAAGAACCGCCTGCAGCTGCAGGCGCTGGAAGCCAAGGGCCGGGTGCGCGTGCTGCTGGAATCCAGCGTGAAGCGCATCGACCCGGCGCAGGTGACGCTGGCGCTGAAGGGCGGCAGCGAGCAGTCGCTGGCCAACGACTACGTGATCGTCTGCGCCGGCGGCGTGCTGCCGACGCCGCTGCTGAAGGACATCGGCATCCGGTTCGAGACCAAGTTCGGCCGCCGCTAGCCGGGGTCGTTAGCCGGGGAAGACCACCCGCACCGCCAGCCCGCCGAGCAGCGAGTCGCCGAGCGAGACGCGCGCACCGTGCGCGTCGGCGATCGCCTTCACGATCGACAGCCCCAGCCCGCAGCCCGGCCGTTCGGTGCCTTCGGCGCGCCGGAAGCGTTCGAAGACCAGTTCGCGCTCGGCCGCCGGGATGCCGGGGCCGGAGTCGTCGACCCACAGCACGACGCGGCTGCCCTCGCGGCGCGAGCCGACCGCCACGTCGCCGCCTTCGGGCGCGTGCGCGATCGCGTTCGCCAGCAGGTTGCGCAGCAGGCGGCCGATGCCGAATTCCGAGCCTTCGAGCCGGTCGACCTCGAAGCGCGGCGTCACCGAGACCTGGCGCTGTGCCGCCTCGGGCACCAGTTCGGCCATCACGCCTTCGAACACCGGCTCCAGCGCCACCGGGTGCCGTTCCTCGGCCAGTCGGTCGGGGTCGCCGGCCAGCATGTCGCTGCGCGCCAGGTCGAGCAGCTGGTTGACCAGGTGGGTGGCGTGGTCCACCCCTTCCATCACCGACTGCAGCGCCGCCGCGCGTTCGGCTTCCGAGGTGCGCGGGTGCGCCGCCAGCTGCGCCTGGGCGCGCAGGCCGGCCAGCGGCGTGCGCAGCTCGTGAGCGGCGGCGGCGACGAAGCCGCGTTCGCTGTGCATCGCAACGTCCACCCGCCGCAGCAGCGCGTTGAGAGAGCCGAAGAGCGGCTGCATCTCCTTGGGCAGGCGCGTCAGCGGCAGCGGCCGCAGGTCCAGCGGCCCGCGCGACTCCAGCTCGACGCCGGCCTCCGACAGCGGCTGCAGCAGCGTGCGCAGCAGCAGCACCGCGAGCAGCAGCAGCAGCAGCGCCGACAGCACGGTGGCCACGCCCAGGTAGCCGCCCAGCAGGTCCAGCACGCCGGCCGCCGGCACCAGCGGCTCGGCCACCTGCAGATACCACCGGCCGCCCGGCCCGGACAGCGAGACGACGCGGAAGTCGCGCCCGTCGAGGCGGCGCGTCACCGGGCCGCTGCCGGCGGTGTCCAGCAGCGGCGGCTGGTTCACCGCGTTCGCGCTGGCCATCAGCAGGCGGCTATCGGCCGACCACACCTGCAGCCGGTAGCGGTCCTGGTGCGTCTCGTAGGTGTCGATCACGCCCGGGCCCAGGTGGCCGTCGGACCCGTTCTCGCGCAGCTCGTGGTCGACGAAGGCGCGCAGCGCATGCGCCAGGTCGAGCAGGCGGTTGTCGGCATGGGCGATGTCGGCCCGCTGCACCGTGGCCCAGACCGCGGCGCCGCCGGCCAGCCAGGCCGCCACGCAGGCGATCGCCACGATGACCAGCAGCCGCGCGCGCAGCGACCAGCGCATCGTCAGTCGAGCTCCCTGAGCGCGTAGCCCACGCCGCGCACGGTGCGGATGACCTCGGCGCCGAGCTTGCGGCGCAGGTGGTGCACGTGCACCTCGACCGCGTTGCTGGCCACGTCCTCGTTCCAGCCGTAGAGCGCCTCCTCGAGCTGCTCGCGCGTGGTCACGCGCTCGCGGTTGCGCATCAGCGCCTCGAGCACGAAGAACTCCTTGTTGGTGAGCGGCACGTAGGTGCCGTCGCGCAGCACCGTGCGTGTGGCCGCCACCAGGCGCAGGTTGCCGTGGCGCAGCTCGGTCTCGGCGCCGCCGTGCCGGCGCTGCACCGCGCGCAGGCGCGCCGAGAGCTCGTCCAGGTGCACCGGCTTGACCAGAAAGTCGTCGGCGCCCAGGTCGAGCAGGCGCACCCGGTCCTGCACCTGTTCGCGCGCCGTCATCACCAGCACCGGCAGCGTGTGGCCGGCCTCGCGCAGGCGGCGCAGCACGGTTTCGCCGGGCATGTCGGGCAGGCCGAGGTCGAGCACCACGCAGTCGTGGCCGCCGCGGCGCAGCGCGGCTTCGGCGTCGGCACCGGTGACCACCCAGTCGACGTCGACGCCGCCGTGGCCCATCCACGAGCGCACCGCGCCGGCCAGGCGCGGATCGTCTTCGACCAGCAGCATGCGCATCGGCGAGCGTCCTCCCCGGTGGCGGCTCAGCGCACGACTTCGGCGATCTCCAGCTTCAGGCCGCGCGTGCCCTGCCCCACCGGCGCCGAGAGTACCTGCAGATCGCCCGGCTGCGCCACCGCGTTGCCGCTCTTGCTGACGCGCGCGCCCACCACCACCTGCTGGGCGCTCGAAAGGCGGGCCGCCGGGCTCATCGCCAGGCTGTCGTCGAGCGTGAAGTCGAACGGCAGCTCGGAGACCTGCTTGCGCAGGATGGCCAGCGGCATCTTCGGGCCGGCGACGGCACGCGCGAAGATGAACACCGTGTCGCCCGGCGCCACCTTGTCCTTGAGCGCCGGCGCCAGGCTGACGCGGCCGCTGATGCCGGCACCGCCGGCCGCGGCGGCGTCCGGCCCCGGCGCGGCCGCCGGCGCCGCGGGCGCG
>CAYVXO010000078.1:0-24445 GCA_964454485.1 uncultured Rubrivivax sp. | reverse complement strand
CGGCCACGACCGCGAAGCCGCGGCCCTGCTCGCCGGCGCGCGCCGCCTGCACCGCGGCATTGAGCGCGAGGATGTTGGTCTGGAACGCGATCGCGTCGATGACGGCGTTGATGTCGGCGATGCGGCGCGAGCTGCCCGAGATGGCGTCCATGGTCTGCACCACCTGGCCGACCACCGTGCCGCCGTGCTCGGCGGCGGTGCTGGCCGAGGCGGCCAGCCCGGCGGCGCGCTGCGCGGCGTCGGCGCTGTGGCGCACGGTGCCGTGCAGCTGCTCCATCGCCGAGGCGGTCTGCTGCAGGCTGGCGGCGGTGTTCTCGGTGCGCACGCTCAGGTCGCCGTTGCCGGCCGCGATCTCGGTGCTGGCCTGGCGCAGGCCCTGCACCTGCTCGTGCACGTCGTCGACGATCGAACGCAGGTTCAGGCCCGACTGCACCACCGCGCGCATCAGCATGCCGATCTCGTCGACACGGTCCAGCGTGCGCAGCGGCTCGGGCGCGCCGGCGGCCACCGCCTTGGCCTGGCGCAGCACCAGGCGCAGCGGTTTCGCGACCTGCGCTTCCAGCCACAGGTCGGCCAGCAGCGCGGCCAGCGCCACCAGCGCCAGCCCGGCGGCCGAGGCGGGGCCGGCCGGTGCCAGCGCCACCGCGGCGGCCACCGCGCCGCCCACGGTGCCGGAGAAGGCGAGCCGGATGCGCCAGCGCACCGGCATCCACTGCAGCCACGAGCGCCAGGCCCCGAGCCCCGTGTGCACGACGAGGCCCTTGTGGAACGCCAGCCCGCGTGCGCGGTTCGTGCGGAAGCGCTCGTAGAGGGCCTCGGCCGCGGCCACCTCGGCGCGCGCGGGCTTCGTGCGCACCGAGAGGTAGCCCGCGAGCCGGCCGCCGCGCACCACCGGCGTGGCGTTGGCGCGCACCCAGTAGTGGTCGCCGTTCTTGCGGCGGTTCTTCACGAGCGCGGTCCAGGTCTCGCCGCCCTTGAGCGTGCGCCACATGTCGGCGAAGGCCTGTGGTGGCATGTCGGGGTGGCGCACGATGTTGTGCGGCTGGCCGGTGAGCTCGGCGCGGTCGAATCCGCTGGCCGCCACGAAGGCGGCGTTGGCGTAGGTGACCCGGCTCTGTTCGTCGGTGGTCGACAGCAGGGTCGCGTCTTCCGGGAGCTCGTGCTCCCGCTGGGTGACGGGTTCGTTGAGGCGCATCGGGATTCCGCAGTGGCTTCGGTGCGATGGAAAGGCTGCCAGTCTGCGCCGCCGTGGCTGACCTGGAAGGTCAGAAATGCCTGTCAAAGCGCAGCCATTCGACCCGGTGTGTCAGCTATTCGTGAAAACCGATGATCCTGAGGACCCGTTCAGATCGGGTAGATGATCGAGTTGGGCACCATCTCGCTGTCGTAGATGCATTCGCGCACCGCGAACTTCAGCCCTGCGGGCGTGCGCACCAGCGTGTCGAAGCTGCGCCCGACGTTGAACACCGTGCTCGTCTCCGACAGCTTGGTGCGGAAGACGGCGTAGTTGGCCTCGCAGCGCCAGCGGTCGGGCGCGGTCTCTCGCAGCACCGGCATGCCGAGCACGTGGCGCTGGTAGTAGGGGTCGTGGAACAGCGTCTCCTGGATGCCGTAGACGCGGTCCTTCAACATGCCCTTGCTGGTGAACGAGAGCGTGGCGAGCGGAAAGCCGCGCTCGTGGTTCTCGCGCGGCTGCAGGCGGTAGACGCAGTCGTCGGTGAAGAACTCGGGCCACAGGTCCCAGTGGCCGGAATCGACCGCGCTCGCGTAGTCGGCGTAGAGCTGGGTGATGGCCAGCCAGTCCTCGAAGCGGATCGTCATTCGGACGCCTCCATCACCTCGCGCCAGTAGCGGTACATGCCGCGGATCAGCGTCTCGGTGACCATGTGCTCGGTGTCGCCCACCCCGTGCCCGCCCAGTTCGGCCAGCGCGTGGTGCGCCGGCCGGCTCTCGAAGGCCTGCTGGCTGAACTCGATCACCTCGCCGTCGTCGGCGGAGACGAAGCCGGCGGGGCCGAACAGGTTGGCCTGCGTGAGGCGGCGCCTGGTCATCACCTCGTCGTCGTCCTCGAAGCCGAAGTGGGTCCAGACGAAGTCGAAGCTGCCCGGTCCCGAAGGCTGGATGTGGCGCGTGCTCACGCTGTTGACCTGCTGCTGCAGGATGACGCTCGGGAAGAGGGTGGTCATCACCGCCGTCGGGCCGCCCCACCAGGGCTCGAGCACGATGTCCAGGAAGCTCGGGTCGTTGAGCTTCATGCTCGCCTTGAAGCTTTCCACCTGCGTCACGCCGCCGGCCTGGCCGCCGCTGCCGCGGGTGCTGATCATCGCCGCGTGGCGGTGCTTCGCGTCCATCACGAGGCGGCTCTTGTTGTCGGCGCGCCAGAGCCCGAAGGTGACGAACCAGGTGTGCAGCAGGCCCGGGTGGTAGGGGTCCTTGATGTTCTCCTGCATCAGCTTCCAGTTGCCCGGGATGCGCTGGCGGTTGTAGCCCAGGATCTTGAGCTTGCGGCCGTCGAACAGGCGGTCGAACCAGGGCACGATGGCCGGGCCGAGGTAGTCCTCCAGCGGCTCGACCCCGTGGTCGAACGAGGCGAAGACGACGCCGCCGCGCGTGGCCACCTTCAGCTTGTTGAGGCCGTGGTCCTCGGGGCGGAACTCCGGCGGCATGCCGCCCAGCACCTGGCCGTCCTGCTTGACGCCGCGGCGCAGCGGCACGCCCTGCAGGTCGCCGTTGGGCTTGTAGCTCCACTGGTGGTAGGGGCAGACGAAGCTCTTGCGGCGGCCGTGCCGCTCGCGGCAGAAGCGCATGCCGCGGTGCGCGCAGACGTTCTCCACCACGTGCAGCCGGCCTTCGGCGTCGCGCGTCAGGATCACCGAGCGTTCGCCGATGGCGGTGCGCTTGAAGTCGCCGGGCTCGGGCACCTCGGCCTCCAGCCCCACGTAGCACCAGTGGCCGCGGTAGAAGAAGCGTTCCAGTTCGCGCCGGTAGAGATCTTCGCGGGTGTAGGCGAGGAAGGGGATCTGGTGCGTGCCGTCCCCGTCCCAGCGCAGCGGGTCGGGCAGGGTGGCGCCGGCGGGATCGGGCATGGGGGCTCCGGTTCGTGCCTTTCGAACCGCCGATGGTAGGGGCCGGCGCGCGCGCCCGGTCCGGCGGCCGCGGAACGCCGGTGGAACGCGCGTCCGCGCACAGTGCGCCCCGTCGAAAGGACGCACGATGAACACCACCCGCCATTCGCTCCACACTCCCGCCCCGCTGTCGGCGTTGCGCACCGTCGCGGACGCGCTCGAAGGCTTGTCGCGCCGCCTGCGCTCGGCCTGGGCCGCGCATCGGGAGCGCCGCGTCGCGGCGGCCACGTTCGCGGCGCTGGCCGGCCTGGACGACCGCACGCTGCGCGACCTGGGCTTCCACCGCAGCGAACTGCAGTCCGTCGCCCACGACCCGCACGACCCCACGCGCACGCGCTGCGGCTGAGCACGCCGCGCCACGCGGCGCACGCTAGCCCGCACTGCGCTCAAGGTTTCGCGGCCTCGTCGCCGCTGCTGCTGCACCATGGTTCGCGAGGGCGCCGGGGGGCGCGGAGCGGATCGGAGATGACGTGAACGGATCGCGCAGCATCGGACTCTGGCGAGGGGTGGCGCTTCTGATGGGCACCCTGGGCATGGCGCTGTCGCTTGCGGCCAACGCCGCGGGCGCGAAGAAACTTCCCGGTGACTTCGGTCCGCCGCGCGGCGCGCCCGTCAAGGCGGTGCTGACCAGCCCGCCGAACGTGCCGCCGCCCACCGGGCGCAACTATCCGGCCAAGGTGATCGTCGAGCTGGAAGTGGTCGAAAAGGAGATGCAGATCTCCGAAGGCGTGAACTACACCTTCTGGACCTTCGGCGGCACGGTGCCGGGCAGCTTCATCCGCGTGCGCCAGGGCGACACGGTGGAGTTCCACCTGAAGAACCACCCGAGCAGCAAGATGCCGCACAACATCGACCTGCACGGCGTCACCGGGCCGGGCGGCGGCGCGGCTTCCAGCTTCACCGCGCCGGGGCACGAGTCGCAGTTCACCTTCAAGGCGCTCAACGAGGGCATCTACGTCTACCACTGCGCCACCGCGCCGGTGGGCATGCACGTGGCCAACGGCATGTACGGCCTGATCCTGGTGGAGCCGCCCGAAGGCATGCCCAAGGTCGACCACGAGTACTACGTGATGCAGGGCGACTTCTACACCACGGGCAAGTACCGCGAGAAGGGCAATCAGCCCTTCGACATGGAGAAGGCGATCGACGAGCGGCCCACCTACGTGCTCTTCAACGGCGCGGAAGGCGCCCTCACCGGCGACAAGGCCTTGAGCGCGAAGACCGGCGAGACGGTTCGCCTGTACGTGGGCAACGGCGGGCCCAACCTGGTGAGCAGCTTCCACGTCATCGGTGCCATCTTCGACCAGGTGCGCTACGAAGGCGGCAGCGCGGTGCAGCGCAACGTGCAGACCACGCTCATCCCCGCCGGCGGCGCCGCGATCGTGAAGTTCACGACCCGCGTGCCGGGCAGCTACGTGCTGGTCGACCACTCGATCTTCCGCGCCTTCAACAAGGGCGCGCTCGCCATCCTCAAGGTCGACGGCCCGGAGGACAAGGCCATCTATTCGGGCAAGGAACTCGACTCGGTCTACCTGGGCGACCGCGCCGGGCCCAACCTGGCCGCGGTGACCAAGGCCGCCGAGAACGCCCAGGCCGGCGCGCTGACGCAGGAGGACCAGGTGCAGGCCGGGCAGGCGCTGTTCGCCGGCACCTGCTCCGTCTGCCACCAGGCCAACGGCGCCGGGTTGCCGGGCGTGTTCCCGCCGCTGGCCAAGTCCGACTACCTGGCCGCCGACCCGAAGCGCGCGATGCGCGTGGTGCTGCACGGTTTCTCGGGCAAGGTCACGGTGAACGGGCAGGAGTACAACTCGGTCATGCCGCCGATGAACCAGCTCACCGACGACGAGGTGGCCAACATCCTGACCTACGTGCTCAACAGCTGGGGCAACCCGGGCGGCCGCATCACCAAGGAAGAGGTGAAGGCCGAGCGCGCCAAGCCGACCACGGCGGCGGCACCCACCGGGCACTGAAGGGCGACGCGCATGCGCGGCGTCACCACGGTCGCCTTCGCGCTGCTCTCGGCCGCCGCGTGGGGCGCCGACTACGCCACGCTGCCCGGCGGCCGCTTCGAAAGCGTGCTGCCGCAGGGCAAGGTGCCCACGCTGGCCACGCCGGTGGACGTCAGGCCCTTCGAGCTGCGCCGCACGCCGGTGACGCTGGCCGAGTACCTGGCCTTCGTGCGCGCGAACCCGGCATGGCAGCGCGGCCATGTGCCGGCGCTGTTCGCCGACGCGCGCTACCTGGCTTCGTGGCCTTCGGCGCTGCAGCTGCCGCCCGGGGTCGACCCCGCCAGCCCGGTGGTGCACGTGAGCTGGTTCGCGGCCAGGGCCTATTGCGAAAGCGAAGGCGCCCGCCTGCCCACCTGGCTGGAGTGGGAGTACGCCGCCGCCGCCGACGAGACGCGGCGCGACGCCAGAGCCGACCCCGCCTGGCGCCAGCGCATCCTGGCCTGGTACGCGCGTCCGTCCAACGCACCCGCCGGCCCGGTGGGCGGCCCGCCCAACGTGTACGGCGTGAGCGACCTGCACGGCCTGGCCTGGGAATGGGTGGAGGACTTCAACGCCCTCTTCATCGCCGGCGACAGCCGCACCCAGGGCGACCCGGACCTCGCCAAGTTCTGCGGTTCGGGCGCCCTCAACATCGTCGACCGCGAAAGCTACGCGGTGGTGATGCGCATCGCGCTGCTGTCCTCGCTGGACGCGGCCGGCACCACCGGCAACCTGGGCTTCCGCTGCGCGCGGCCGCTGGAAAGCAGGGCGCCATGACGCCGCTTCGCCGCCGCGCCGCGCTGGCACTGCTGGCGGCGCCCGCGTTCGGGCGCGCCGCGCCGCTGCCCGGCGATTCGATCTACCAGCTGCAGGCCACGCTCACCGACCAGGACGGGCGCCGCTTCGAATGGTCCTCGCTGCGCGGCCGGCCGCTGCTGGCGAGCATGTTCTACGCCTCGTGCGAGATGGTCTGCCCGACGATCTTCGAGACCATCCACCTCACGCTGAAGGCGCTGCCGGCATCCGACCGCGCGCCGCTCGGCGTGCTGATGGTCAGCTTCGACTCCGCGCGCGACAGCACCGAGGTGCTGAAGAAGACCGCCGCCGACCGCCATTGCGACGCCCGCTGGACGCTGGCACGCGCCGACGAGGCCACGGTGCGCAAGGTGGCGGCCGTGCTGGGGGTGCAGTACCGGCGGCTGGACAGCGGCGAGTTCAACCACTCCACCGTCATCGAGCACGTCGACGCCGAAGGCCGCATCGTCGCCAGGAGCGGCAAGCTCGGCGGCGTCGACGCGGCGCTCGTGAAGTCGCTGCGGGCGAAGGCCGGCTGATCAGGCGCGCTGCGAAGCGAGCCGGAACACCGCCACCGCGCCCACCAGCTGCGCGGCCTGTTCCTTCAGGCTCTCGGCGGCGGCCGCGCTTTCCTCGACGAGGGCGGCGTTCTGCTGCGTGACCTGGTCCATCTGGCTCACCGCCTGGCCGACCTGGCCGACGCCGGCGCTCTGCTCGGCGCTGGCGTGGCTGATCTCGTCGACGATGGTGCTCACGCGCTGGATGGCGTCCATGATGCGCTGCATCGTCTGCCCCGCGTCGGCCACCAGGCCGTGGCCCTGCTCGACCTGTTCGACGCTGGCGCTGATGAGGCTCTTGATCTCGCGCGCCGCCTCGGCGCTGCGCTGCGCGAGCGCGCGCACCTCGCCGGCCACGACCGCGAAGCCGCGCCCCTGCTCGCCCGCGCGCGCCGCCTCCACCGCGGCGTTGAGCGCCAGGATGTTGGTCTGGAACGCGATGCCGTCGATGACGCCGATGATCTCGGCGATGCGTCGCGAGCTGTCGTGGATGCCCTGCATCGTCGTCACCACGCGGCCGACCGCGTCGCCGCCGCTGCGCGCCACCTGCGCGGCGCTGGCCGCCAGCTCGTTGGCCTGGCGCGCGTGGCTGGCGTTCTGCTCCACCGTGCTGCCCAGCTGCTCCATCGACGCCGCGGTCTGCTGCAGCGCGCTGGCCTGTTCCTCGGTGCGCTGGCTCAGGTCGTGGTTGCCGTGCGCGATCTGCGCGCTCGCGGTGGCCACGCTCTCGGCGTTGCCGCGCACGCTGGAAACCACGCCGGCCAGGCGCGCGGTCATGTCGCGCAGCGAATGCAGCAGCTCGGCCACCTCGTCGCGGCCCTCGGTGGCGATGTCCACGCTCAGGTCGCCTTCGGCGACGCGGCGCGCCAGCGCCACCGCCTGGGCCACCGGCCGCGTGATCGAGCGCGCCAGCGCCGCGGCCAGCAGCGTGCCGGCCACCAGCGCGCAGGCGCCGATGGCCAGCATCATCCACAGCGCGCTGTCAGCGCTGGCGCGCACGCTGTCGCGCGCGCGGCCGGCCAGCCGCGTCTGCAGCTCGGAGAGCGCGCGCGTCTTCGCCTGCAGGCGGTCCAGCAGCGGCAGCAGTTCGGCCTGCGCCAGCTGCACCGCCTCGGCGCGATGGCCGGCGGCGAGCTCGGCGTCCTGGCGCTCGAAGGTCTGCAGGTACTGCTTGCGCAGCGCCTCGATCTCCGACAGCAGCTGCTTGCCTTCGGGCAGGTAGACCAGGCGGCGCAGCGTCTCGGTGGCGGCGTCGCCCTGGCGGCGGTTGTCGGCCACGCGGGCGTGCAGCTCCTGCCGGCGGCCGGGTTCTTCGGTGATCAGCAGCTCGAGCGTGCGGCGCGCGGTGGCGCGGATGGCGGTGTCCAGCTCGGCCACCGCCTGCGCCTTCACCCATTCCACCTCCATCAGGCGCTCGGTGGACTTGCGCATGTCGGCAAAGCCCAGCAAGGCCACGCCGACGTTCGCGGCCAGCATGGCCAGCAGAAAGCCGAAGCCCAGCGTCATGCGCAGCGAAAGGCGGAAATGCTGCAGCCAGCGGATCATCGTTCGGTCCCCTTCTTCTGATGGCCGCGGCGCAGCCCCTGAGGGGTTGTCGGCCTGGCGCGCCGGAACTGTTGCGATTTCTTCGTTTTTCTTGAACCGCTTCAAGTCGGCGCGCCGCTGCCGAAGACCCTGTCCCCGGAACCAAGGGTCCGCGACAGGCCCGCGGCGCGCTGGCCCTATAGTCCCGCCCGACCATGCACGCCCGGATGCTCAAGTTCACCAACATGGCCCTGCTGGCCATGTTCGGCCTGCTAGTGCTGTACGCCTGGGTCACCGACAGCGTCACGCTCGAGGGCGAGCGCACCGTCTACACCGTGGGCTGCAAGGGTGGTGCCTGGGAGGGCACGCGCTGCAGCGGCGAACTGGTGGCCGCCGAGCGCTTCCGCTTCCGCGCGCTGCGCGCGCACGGCGAGGTGCTGTTCTGGACCGTCGGCGCTTCCGGCCCCTCGGGCCGCTACACCGATTGCAAGATCCACGACGGCCGCAACTGGCGCTGCCAGCCGAGCGAGGACGCGCGCCGCACGATCACGCTGCAGATGAAACGCGGCAGCCCGGTGCCCGACACGAGCGGCCGCACGCTCGCGTACCACGAGGTGCCGAAGTGGAAGTGGGGGCTTGTCCGCGCCGGCGTCTGGGTCGGTCGCGAAGCCGGCACCTGAGGCGCGGCGCACCCAGCCTATCATCGGCGCCCTCTTAGAACCACGACAGGAGACCGCGATGACCACCGAAGACCGCGTCTGCACGCTGGTGCCGTATTTCGAGATCGCCGAAGGCAAGCTCGCCGAGTTCAAGGCGCTGGGCCCTAAGTTCGTCGAACGCACGAAGACCGAAGCCGGCGCCGTGCACTACGCCTTCTCGTTCAGCGGCAACACCGCGCACTGCCGCGAAGGCTACGTCGACGCCGCCGCCGTGCTGGCCCACCTGGAGAACGTGGGCGCGCTGCTCGGCGAGGCGCTGAAGATCTCGAAGATCGCGCGCCTGGAAGTGCACGGGCCGGCCGCCGAGCTGGACAAGCTGCGCGGCCCGATGGCGGCGCTCAAGCCGCAGTTCTTCGCGCTCGAGCCGGGCGGCATCCGCCGCTGATCACGCCCGCTGCGCGGGCACGAAGGCGTCGGAGAAGCAGGCGTCTTCGGCCAGGCCCTGCGCCAGGAAGGCCGGGCGCGCGCTCTGCACCATGCCGACCGAGCCGCAGGCGTAGACCAGGTGCCCCGAGAGATCGGGGAAGTCCTGCAGGATGGCCTGGTGCACGAGGCCCGTGCGGCCGCTCCAGCCGTCGCCTGCGGCCGGCTCGCTGATCACCGGCACGAAGCTGAAGTTGGGATGCTCGCGCGCCCAGCGCTCGGGCAGTTCGCGCAGGTACAGGTCTTCCGGCCGACGCACGCCCCAGTACAGGTGCAGCGGCTTGGTCAGCCCCGAGTGGAAGGCTTCCTCCAGCAGGCTCTTCACGGGCGCGAAGCCGGTCGCGCCGGCGACGAAGATCAGCGGCCGCGGGCTCGGCTCGCGCAGCACGAAGTGGCCCATCGGGCCTTCCACCTCCAGCCGGTCGCCGGGCTTCAGCTGCTCGAACACGCGCGTCGTGAAGCGCCCGCCGGGCATGCGGCGCACGTGCAGCTCGATGCGGTTCGCCTCGCCGCTGCGGGTGGTGAACGAATAGGCGCGCCGCTGGCCGTCTTCGAGCACCACGTTGAGGTACTGGCCGGCCTGGAAGGCGATCGTGCGCCCGCCTTCCAGCAGCAGCGTCAGGCGCATCACATCCGGGGCCAGCCGCTCGAGCGCGTCCACGCGCGCGACCATGCGGTGCGACAGCGTCGGCTCGGCGACCTCGACCTCGACGTCGGTGAGCGCGCAGGCGCAGCACAGCAGGATGTCGCCGGCCGCGCGCTGCGCCGGCGTCAGCGCCGCGGCCTCGGCGCCGCCGTCGTCGACCCGGCCCTGCAGCAGGCGCGCGCGGCAGCGGCCGCAGCCGCCGGAACGGCATTCGAAGGGCAGGGCGACGTCGGCGCGCAGGCCGGCTTCCAGCAGCGTCTCGTTCGGCCGCACCGCCACGCTGCTGCCGCCCGGGTGCAGCGTCATCTGCCATGGGTGGGCGCCACCGCTGCGCTTGGGCGGCAGCCAGGGCAGCGCCACCGCCAGCAGCGTGAGCGCGCCCACCGCGGCCCACAGTTCCAGCGGCCGGCCTTCCAGGGCGATGGGCAGCAGCGCCAGGTAGAACCAGTCGGGCCGCACCGACAAGGGCTGCGTCTTCAGGTCGGCCGGGCCCTGGCCCAGCACCGGCCAGGCGAGCGAGAGCACCAGCATCATGACCAGCATGCCGACGAGCAGCGGCCGCGGGGGCACCACGCGCGCGCGCGGCACGCGCGCCACGTGCACCCACAGCGCCGCCAGCGCGGCGAGCGGGATGCCGATGTGCAGGAATTGCAGCAGCGAGAAGAAGCGGTCGGTGATCGCCTCCGGCAGGATGAAGTTGCGCACCAGAGTGCCGTTGAACACCGGCAGCGCGTCGAACCACTCGGCCACCGCGACCACGGTGAACTGGGCCAGCCGGTCCCAGGGCAGCATGTAGCCGTTGACGCCGCTCACGTAGACCAGCCACAGCACGACGACGCCGGTGATCCACGAGAACGCGCGGAAGCTGCGGTAGCGGTCGAAGCAGAAGTGGCGCGCCAGGTGCAGCAGCATCGTCAGCACCATCGCGTCGCTGGCGTAGCGGTGCAGGCTGCGCATCACGCCGCCCACCCAGCGCTGGCCGTGCGTGAGCTGCTCGACCGACGCGTAGGTGGTCTGCACGCCGGTCTCGTAGAAGGCGTAGAGGTAGAAGCCGCTGGCGACCACCACCGCGAACATCAGGCAGCTGAGGGTGCCCAGGTAGTACAGCGGGTTCGCGTGGTCGCCGAAGAGGCGGTTGAAGACGCGGTCGGCGCCCAGGAAGGCGCGCCGCCCGGCGGCGGGAAGCAGTCGCAGCATCGCGCCGAAGCTAGCAACGAAGGGCCCGCCGTGCCCTTGAAGTGCTTCAAGGAATAGCCCAGGACAGTAGGAGGGCCATGCTCAGGGTGAACCCGCGGGCCGGCGACCTTCGTCCGAATTCTTGAAGCACTTCAATTCGCGCTCCGGGCCCGGTGCCTAGATTCGGCCCCCATCACGCGTCCAACCGAGGAGATGGCGATGGCCGACCCCAAGGCACCCGAAGAGGAGGAACGCATCCCCGCGTTCCAGCAGATCCTGGAGAACCCGTTCCTGCTGCTGTTCCTGGGCGTGGCGCTGCCCACCGTGCTCTACATCGTGTGGGGCGTGATGGAGATCGCCGGCATCCCGATCAGCCCGCTGGGGAAGTGAGCCATGAGCGCCATATTGCCCCCCGCACAACGCGTCTGGTGGAAGCAGCCGGTCCACGGCGTGGAGCTCGTGTGGATCGTCATCGCCTTCGTCTGGTGCATGGTGATGTTCTTCATGATGCCGTACTGGCACCTGTACGGCAGGCAGAACCTCAGCAGCGAGACCTATCGCGTGCGGCCCGAGCAGTTCTCGCGCGCCGCGCAGGAGGTGGTCGACAAGTACACCGTGCGCACCGAGACCGACGAGAAGATCCCGGTCGTGCACCCGCCGGTGGGCAGCGACGTGTTCCTCATCGCGCGCCTGTGGGCCTGGTGGCCGATCCTGGAACTCGAGCAGGGCAAGACCTACCGCCTGCACCTCTCGTCGATGGACTACCAGCACGGCTTCTCGCTGCAGCCGGAGAACATCAACATCCAGGTGATCCCCGGCTACGAGCACGTGGTGACCATCACGCCCAACCGGGCCGGCACCTACGCGATCGTCTGCAACGAGTTCTGCGGCATCGGGCACCACAAGATGGTCTCGAAGCTGTACGTGAAGTAGCACCGCTGCGAGGGACACCATGGCGAACAACGAGCTGTTCCGCACCTGCCCCCGCACGGGGCTGCAGTTCCACAAGTCGGCCGAGACGCTGATCAAGGTCAACGCGGTGGCCGCCGTCGTCGCGCTGCTGGTCGGCGGCGTGCTGGCGCTGCTGATCACGCTCACGCGCTGGCAGGCGGTGCACCTGATCAACGCCGAGAACTTCTACGTCTACCTCACCGCGCATGGCCTGGACATGCTGGTGATCTGGGTCATCTTCTTCGAGATGGCGGTGCTGTACTTCTGCTCGTCGACGCTGCTGCGCTGCCGGCTGGCGACACCGCGCCTGGGCTGGCTGGCGTTCGCGCTGATGGTCATCGGCACCGTCACCTTCAACGTCGCCATCTTCACCGGCAACGCGACGGTGATGATGACCAGCTACGTGCCGCTGCCGGCGCACCCGGGCTTCTACCTCGGGCTGATCCTGTTCGCGGTGGGCGCGCTCATCGGCTGCTTCATCTTCCTGGGCACGCTGGTGGTGGCGAAGGCGGAGAAGACCTACGAAGGCTCGATCCCGCTCGTGACCTTCGGCGCGATGACGGCCTGCATCATCGCCATCTTCACCATCGCCGCCGGCGCCATCATCCTGATCCCGACCTTCCTCTGGTCGGCCGGCTACATCAAGCACATCGACCCGCTGATGTACCGCACCATCTGGTGGGGCTTCGGCCACTCGTCGCAGCAGATCAACGTGAGCGCGCACGTGGCGGTGTGGTATGCCATCGCCGCCATCGTCTTCGGCGCCAAGCCGATGAGCGAGCGCGTCTCGCGCACCGCCTTCGTGCTCTACATCTGCTTCCTGCAGCTGGCGAGCGCGCACCACCTGCTGGCCGACCCCGGCCTGGGCACCGAGTGGAAGGTGTTCAACACCAGCTATGCCATGTACCTGGCGGTGCTGGCCTCGATGATCCACGGCCTCACGGTGCCGGGCGCGATCGAGGTGGCGCAGCGCGAGAAGGGCTACACCAAGGGCCTGTTCGAATGGGTGCGCAAGGCGCCCTGGGGCAACCCGGTGTTCTCGGGCATGTTCATCTCGCTCTTCGGCTTCGGCTTCCTGGGCGGCATCTCGGGCGTGATGATGGGCACCGAGCAGCTCAACATGCTGATCCACAACACGGTCTACGTGCCCGGCCACTTCCACGCCACGGTGGTGATCGGCACCACGCTGGCCTTCATGGCGCTCACCTACTTCCTGCTGCCCACGCTGTTCAACCGCGAGGTCATCCTGCCCGGGCTGGCGAAGTGGCAGCCCTACCTCTTCGGCCTGGGCATGTCGGGCTTCGCGCTCGCGATGATGGGCGCCGGCACGCTGGGCGTTCCGCGCCGCCACTGGGACATCACCTTCGCCGGTGCCTCGCTGCCCTACGAGTTCCCGGGTTCGGCCTGGCTGATGCTGGCGATCGCGGGCATCTCGGGCCTCGTGGCCATCGTCGGCGGCGCGGCCTACATCCTCATCACCGTGGGCACGCTGCTGGTCGGCAAGAAGCTCGACGCCGGCACGTACAGCAACCAGCGCACGGTGCTGAAGATGCCGGTGGCGGTGGCCGTGAGCGGGCAGGGCGGGCATGGCGGCGGCTTCGCCGCGCCGGGCACCTTCGTCTTCGCGATGGTGTTCCTGGGCGCCTTCGTCCTCTACTACTTCGTCAACTGGAAGTACCTCTCCACCGTGTGGGGCCTCAGCTGAAGGGGGCATGGCCATGGCCAGCGTGCGCACCGTCCTCTCGCTGTTCAAGCTGCGCATCGGGCTCGTGATCGCGGTCACGGCGCTGGGCGGCATCGCGGTGCAGCCCGGCAAGGGGCCGGGCGGGGTCGCGATGGGGCTGCTGTTCGTCTTCGTGCTGCTGGCCTCGGCCGCCTCGGGCGCGTTCAACCAGTGGTGGGAAGCCGACCTGGACCGCACCATGCGGCGCACCGCGCGCCGCCCCTTCGCCTGTGGGGCCCTCAAGCCCGACGCGTTCTGGCTCGCCGTCATCACCGCGCTGGTGGTGGTGGCGGGCCTGGGCGCGTGGTGGGCGACGAACGGTCCGGCGGCGGTCTACACCGTCGCCGGCGCGCTCACCTACGCCATCGTCTACACGGTGTGGCTGAAGCGGCGCACCTGGTGGAACATCGTCGTCGGCGGGCTGGCCGGCAGCTTCGCTGTGCTGGCCGGCGCGGCGGCGGTGAACCCCGAGCTTTCGGTCGAAGCCTGGATTCTGACGGTGGTGCTCTTCCTCTGGACTCCGCCGCACTTCTGGAGCCTGGCCATCGCCTGCCGGGACGACTACGCTGCCGCAGGCGTGCCGATGCTGCCGGTGGCCAAGGGCGACGCCTTTGCGGCACGCGCGATCACGGCGCATGCCGTCGCGCTGCTGCTGCTCACGGTGGCGCTGGGCATGGTGGCGAAGGCGCCGGTGACGCTGGTGCTGTCGGTCATCGGCGGCGGCTGGTTCGTCGTCGAGTCGCTGCGCCTGCAGCTGGACCCGACGCGCCGGCGCGCCTTCCGCGCCTTCGCGGCTTCGCTCTCGCAACTGACGCTGGTGCTCTCCGGCGCGATGATTGATGCGACATGGGCCGCGCTTTGAACGCTGGTGGCTCGCGCTGCTGGGGTGGCCGCTCGTCGCCTACGCGGCTTCGGGCAACCCCGCCTGGGACGACGCGCTGAAGGCCAGCCAGGCCGTCATCGGCCGCGCGCTGCCCGAAGACGTGCTGCAACGGCCGATGGCCGACACGCTGGGCCGCAGCGTGCGCCTGGCCGACTTCCGCGGCCGGCCGCTGGTGGTGAGTTTCGTCTACACCGGCTGTTTCCAGGCCTGCCCGCTGGCGACGAAGGGGCTGGCGCAGGCCGTGGCCGCGGCGCGCGACGCGCTCGGTCCCGGGACCTTCCACGTCGTCACGATCGGCTTCAACCAGCCCTTCGACACCCCGGAGGCGATGAGCGCCTTCGCGCGCCAGGCCGGCGTCCGCGACGAACGCTGGACCTTCGCCAGCCCGCGTGCCGAAGACGTGCCGGCGCTCGCCCGCGCCTTCGGCTTCGGCTGGACCGCCAGCCCGAAGGGCTTCGACCACATCACGCAGGCCACGATCGTCGACGCGCGCGGCGCGGTCTACCGCCAGGTCTACGGCGACCGGCCCGCGCTGGCGCAGTTCGTCGGCCCGCTGCGCGAACTGCTCGGCGGCCAGGCCGCCGAGGCCCCGGCCACGCTGGACAACCTGTGGACCCAGGTGCGCCTCTTCTGCACCGTCTACGACCCCGCGAGCGGCGGCTACCGCACCAACTACTCGCTCTTCTTCGAGATCTTCTGCGGCCTTTCCGTGCTCGGTGCGCTGGGCTGGTTCATCGGCCGCGAGTGGCGCCATGCGAGGCTGCGTTGACCACCGCGACCCTGGGCGCGCGCGCCGTGCGGCGCGCCGAGCGTGCGCTCGACCGCTGGTTCGGCCTGCGCGCCAACCCGCTGCGCCAGCTGGGCGCCTGGTGCTTCTGGCTGCTGTGGATCGTGGTCGCCTCGGGCTTCTGGATCTACGTGCTCTACGAGACCAGCGTCGAAGGCGCCTGGGCTTCGGTGGACGCGATGCGCCTGCAGCCCTGGGGCGCCGGCCTCGTGCGCAGCCTGCACCGCTATGCGTCGGACGCGCTGGTCGTCGTGACCACGCTGCACGCGCTGCGCGAATGGCTGCTCGGCCGCCATCGCGGCACGCGCTGGTTCGCCTGGGTGAGCGGGGTGCCGCTCTTGTGGCTTCTGCCGGCTTCGGGCCTGGTCGGCTACTGGATGGTGTGGGACCGGCGCGCGCAGTACGCCGGCACCGCGCTGCTGGAATGGGCGACCACGCTGCCCGGCGTGGCGCTGGCATCGGTGCGCAACCTGCTGGACCCGGCGGCGGTGACCGACCGCTTCTTCAGCCTGCTCTCGTTCCTGCACATCGGCGCGCCGCTGCTGCTGCTGCTGGGCAGCTGGGTGCACCTGCTGCGGCTGAAGGACCCGCTGACGCAGCCGCGGCCCGCGCTCGCCTGGGGCTCGCTCGCGGCGCTGGTGGCCGGCGCGCTGGCGCGGCCGGCGCTCTCGATGCCGGTGGCCGACCTGGCGCGCGTGCCGGCGCCGGTGGACCTCGACTGGTTCTTCCTCGCCGCGCTGCCGGCCGCCGACCGCTGGCCGCGGGCCACCTGGGCGCTGCTGGCCGCCGGCACGCTGCTGCTGACGGCACTGCCCTGGATCGGCCGCACCCCCGCGGGCGCGGCCGTGCTGCCGCCCGATCCCCGCAAGAGACTCGCCATGCCTGAACCCCTTCGCTACGCCGGCCAGGCGCTGCTGTATGCGGCCTTTGCCGCCTTCGTCGGCTATTTCGCCACCGCGCCCGCCTATTCGATGCTGGCGCCGGGCCAGGGGCTGCTGCGCCTCTCGTTCAGCCACCCGGGCAAGATCGTCGCCGACTGCCGCCGGCGCAGCGCCGAGGAACTGGCCAAGCTGCCGCCGCAGATGCGCACCGCGGAAGACTGCCAGCGCGGCCGCTCGCCGGTGAGCGTGCGCATCGTGGTCGACGGCCGCACGCTGCTGGACCGCAGCTTCGTGCCCGCCGGCCTTTCGCACGACGGCGCTTCCAGCGGCTACTGGCGCACGCCGCTGGCCGCCGGCCCGCACCGGCTGCAGGTGAGCTTCCGCGACGACCTGCGTGCCGAGGCGCCCGCCCACGAACGCGACACCACCCTCACCGTGGCCGAAGGGCAGATCGTGCTGATCGACTTCCGCCCCGACGGCCCCGTCATCCGCTGAAGGCCTGCCATGAACACGCTCGTCTCGCGCAGCGTCGCCCCCGGCCTGCCGCTGCACCGCTACACGCTGGCCGTGCCCACCGACGAAAGGCGCCGGCTCGCCACCGCGTGGCTGCTGCTCGCGGTGGCGGCGCTCGTCGCCTCGGGCCTCTTCTCGCTGCTGCTGGTGGCCGCGCGCACGCCGGGCGTGGGCGCGCTGCTGCCCGGGGTGGACTTCTTCCACGTCGCGCTGGTGGTGCACGTGGACCTCTCGGTGCTGGTGTGGTTCGGCAGCATGGCCGGCCTGCTGTGGACCGTGGCCGGCGGCGCCGGCTGGATGGGTTTCGGCTGGGCCGCGCTCGCGCTCGCCGTGCTGGGCACCGCGGGCATGGTGGCGGCGCCTTTCGTGCAGCACGCGCCGCCGCTCATGAGCAACTACGTGCCGGTGCTCGACGGCCCGGTCTTCACCGGCGCGCTGGCGCTGTTCGGCCTCGGCCTCGCGGCCGCGACCTGGCGCGCGCTGGTCGCGCCCGGGCGCGTGGGCGTCACGCTGCCGGGCGAAGGCGCGCTGCACTTCGGGCTCAACGCGGCGGCGGTGAGTGCGGCGCTCGGCGTCGCGGCCTTCGTGTGGTCGTGGCTGGCGCTGCGCAACGCCGGTGAACCGGCGGTCGGCAAGACCTTCTACGAAACGCTGTTCTGGGGCCCCGGCCACGTGCTGCAGTTCACCTGGACCCTGCTGATGCTGGTGGCCTGGGCCTGGCTGGCGAGCGCGGTCGAAGCGCCGCTGCCGCTGTCGCCGCGGGTGGCGGTGCTGCTCTTCGGCGTCGCGCTGGTGGCGGTGTTCGCCACCCCGCCCATCTACCTGGCCTGGAGCGTGGGCTCGCCCGAGCATGTGCGGCTGTTCACCTGGCTCATGCGCTTCGGCGGCGGGCTCGCGATCCTGCCCTTCGTGCTGGCGATCGGCGTGGCCCTGGTGCGCGGCGGCCGCGTGGACGCGGCGCAGCGCCCGCTGCGCAACGCGGTGCTCGCGTCGGTGGGCCTCTTCTGCACCGGCGGCCTGATGGGCTTCATGATCCAAGGCAGCGACGTGCGCGTGCCGGCGCATTACCACGGCGCGATCGTCGGCGTCACGCTCGCGCTCATGGGCGTGGCCTACCGGCTGCTGCCGGCGCTGGGCCATGCCGCCCCGCAGTCGCGCCTGGCCGCGTGGCAACCCTGGGTCTACGGCGGCGGTCAGTTCCTGCACATCGTCGGCCTCGTGTGGTCGGGCGGCTATGGCGTGCAGCGCAAGGTGGCGGGTGCGGCGCAGGTGCTGCGCACGCCGCAGGAAGTGGCCGGCATGGGGCTGATGGGGCTGGGCGGGCTCGTCGCCATCGTCGGCGGCCTGCTCTTCATCGTGGTGGTGCTGCGCGCGTTGCGGCCGGCCGCCGGGCGCCGCTGATGCGGCGCGCCTGGCTGGCGCTGGCGGCGCTGCTGGTGCTGGCCATCGTGAGCGCCAGCGCCACGCTGCGCCAGGCCGCGGCAGCCGCGTTGCCGCCTTCGCCCTGGCAGGACGCGGTGCGGCTGGCGCACCGCGTGAGCGCCAGCGCGGCCGGGCTCGTGTTCCTGTTCGGCGTGCTGATGTCCTGGGGCGGCTGGCGGCGCGGCGAGCGCGTAGCCGGCATGCTGCTGCTGGCCTGCACCGCCGTGCTGGCGGTGGTGGGGCGCTACACCGTGGCCGGTGCCGCCTTGCCGGTGGTGCTGGTGAACCTGCTCGGCGGCCACCTGCTGCTGGCCTTGCTGGCCTGGCTGTGGGTACGGCCGAAGACCGACCTCGCAACCCTGCTGCCGGCGCTGGCCGTGCTGGGGGTGGATTCGCTCGGCGCTGCGCAAGGCGCGTCGAACCTGCATGCCGCGGCCGGGCTCCTGGTCATCGCCTGGCCAGTCATGATCGCGCGGCGTCAGGGTGCGTCCGCATCGCAGGCGCCGCGCTTGCTGCTAGTCTTTCTCGGGTTGGCTGCCGTCGTCGGCGTGCTGATGCGGACCACCGGCGGCGGCCCTGCCATCGCGGTCCTGCACAGCCTGCTGGCAGCCTTCGCGCTGGCCGCGGCGGCGTCGCTGTCCCGCCGCGGTTGAGGGTTGTCAAGCCGTCGCGCGCCATGGGGCGCCGACAATCGCCGGGCCCCGAGAAGGATCACCGATGGACACTGGGCGCTTCGACGTCCCGCGATACCTCAGCGTGCTGCCGCTGTTCAGCGACCTCAGCCAGCCCGAACTCGTGCGGCTGGCCGAAGGCTGCCGGCTGCGCCGCTTCGCGCGCGGCGAGAACGTGTTCTCGGTGGGCCAGCCCTGCGAGGAGTTCCACGTCACCGTCACCGGCCAGGTGAAGCTGTTCGCCATCTCGCCGGCCGGCCAGGAGAAGGTGATCGAGCTCTGCGGCCCCGGCACCAGCTTCGCCGAGGCGCTGATGTTCACCGGCCGCCCCTACATCGTGAACGCGCAGGCGTTGACGGACAGCCTGCTGCTGTCGGTCGGCAAGGCCGCGGTGGTGGCCGAGATCGAGCGCGACGCGCGCTTCGCGATGCGCATGCTGGCCGGCATCTCGCGCCGCCTGCACGGCCTGGTGCACGACGTGCAGGCCTACGCGCTGCACAGCGGCATGCAGCGCGTCATCGGCTACCTGCTGCGCGACCAGACGGTGGAAGAAGGCGGCGGCTCCGGCGTCATCACCGTCTCTCTTCCGGTGAGCAAGGCGACCATCGCCTCGCGCCTGTCGCTCACGCCGGAATACTTCTCGCGCGTGCTGCACGAGCTGGAACAGGCCGGTCTGATCGAGATCGACAAGCGCGACATCCGCATCCTCGACGCCAAGCGCCTCGCCGGCTACGAGATGCGATGACGATGGACCCCGCGCGGCGCGCCTTCCTGCGCGGGCGCGCGAACCCGGCGGCCGAAGCGGGCGTGCCGGTGCTCTTCGGCGAAGCGTGCCTCGCACGGCATGGCGTCGAGTGCCGGGTGTGCGGCGAAGCCTGCGATGCGGGCGCGATCCGCTTCCCGCCGCGGCGCGGGGGCGTGGCGCTGCCGGTGGCCGACTTCGCGAAGTGCACGGGCTGCGGCGACTGCATGGGGCCTTGTCCGGTGCAGGCGGTGAGCGTGGCGGGCCGGTAGCGCGGCGCGACTGAACCACACGGCCTTGGCCGTGCCTGGCGGCCCTACGGTGGAAGGCGACATCGTTCGGGTGAAACGACGGGGGTCTTCTCTCCACCCGAAGCCGCCGATGGACGCATCCGCGCCCCGGACACTCGATTCATCGGTCGACAGGTTTGCCGCGGCCAGCCACCGGCACGGCTCATGGCCCCATCGCAACGGTGGAAGCTCGAAACATGCGCCGTGGCGGGTCGGCAGGCGCTGCGAGTGTGCTCGCTGACCTGCAGCGCCAGCGACCGAAGAAGTCTCTCCGGGCGATCCCGCCGCGACGACCGGGTCGAGAAGCGCCCGATGCGCGCAGACCTCAGGACGGTGCGCCCGATCGATACTCCGATGCGGTGAGCCGGTACCACTCGGTCGTCGTGCCGTAGTAGCGGTCCGCTTCTCCCATCCTCTTCATGCCGATTCGCTGCGCGACGCGGGCGCTGGCCCTGTTCTCTGTCCCGAGGATCGCCAGGATCTCGCCGATCCCGAGGGTGTCGAAACCGTGTCGCAGCAGTTCGCGGGCCGCTTCGGCGGCGTACCCCTGACCCCAAGAGTCGCGGGCAAGGTGCCAGCCGATCTCGATCTCGTCGAGAGGTTCTGCGTAGCCTTCGTGGACGTGCTGGAGAACGACGGTGCCGATGACGCGCCGCTCGCCCTTGCGCTCCATGGCCCATCGGCCGAGCCCATCGGGCCGGACCTTCATGACCGAATCGAGGCGCACAAGCATCTCGTCCCGGTTCTTGATCCGCCTGGCTTCGCCGCCGATGTATCGCAAGACTTCCGGGTCGCTGTAGATGCGGAAGGCGTCGTCGAGATCGATTCGCCTGTCCCAGGGCCGCAGGATCAGTCGTTCTGTTTCGAAGAGCCAGGGGTCGCGGTTGTCCATGAGTTGCCATCGGTCGGGAGCACGCCGGACGGTCCGCATGGTCAAAGGCGCCATGACGCCGCCGGCCGAACGCCCGGAGCATAGCCAAGTCGCAGCGAAACCTGCTCGACCGTCGTCTGGATGTCGCCGCATGTGCCGCTGCGGTCCCGACGGCGGCGTCGCCAGGCTCGATACCGAGCTGCTGACTTGGCCCTTCCCTCGCCAGTGGAGCGTGACGGTCCGCCTGGGGCCGGCGCAAGCCCCCGGCCCACCACTACCATCGCGCCGTGCCCACCCGCCCCTGCCTGAACTGCGATGCCGCGCTGCCCGAAGGCGTGCGCTACTGCCCCCACTGCGGCCAGCGTGCCGACACTGCGCGCCTGTCCTTCGTCGACATGGCGCGCGAGTTCATGCGCGCCGACCGCATCGCCGAACGCAGCCCGCTGAAGTTCGTGCGGGCGCTGCTGCTGCACCCGGGCCGCGTCGCGCGCGAGTACGTCGAAGGCCGCCGGCGCCGCCACTTCGGGCCCTTCGCCACGCTGGCGGTGATGGTCGGCGTGGACGCGCTGGCGATCCGCACCACCGGTTTCCGCGCGCTGGCGCAGGAGGTCACCACCGGCAACGCGGCGGCGCTGCTGTACAGCCACTTCGACCTGCTGCAGCTGGCGCAGCTGCCGCTGCTGGGCGCGGCCTGCGCGCTGCTGTTCCGCGGCCAGGGGCACCGCCTGACCGAACACATGGCGCTCGTGGGCTACGCATTGGCGATGCGCGCGGCGGCGGTCACGCTGCTGGCGGTGCTGGCGGTGCCGCTGTCGATCCAGGCGCCCGACGCGGCCGATGTGGCCGTCTTCTGGGCCGCCTGGTACGGCTACTTCGGCTGGTGCGCCTCGCAGTTCTACGACGGGCCGCGCCTCGCGAACGCGCTGCGCGGCGCCTTGTGCGCCGCGCTCGGGCACGGGCTCACGTTCGCGGGGCTCATGCTGTTCGACGCCGTCTTCGGCGGCGGCCGCTGAGACTCACCGCCCCGCGGAAGCCCCGGGATCGGCCGCGCCCGGCTTGGGTGCGCCGATGTGCTGCTCGATCGGCGGCAGCGTGTGCGCAATGCCCTTGTGGCAGTCGATGCAGGTCTGCCCTTCGTTGAACGCCACCTGGTGGCGTGCGGCGGCGCGCCGGTTCTGCTCGGCGTAGTCCATGTAGCCGAAGTTGTGGCAGTTGCGGCACTCCTGGCTGTCGTTGCGCTTCATGCGCGCCCATTCGTGCTGCGCCAGCTCGGCCCGCTTGGCGTTGAACTTCTCCGGCGTGTCGATCGAGCCCAGCGCCTTGTGCAGCAGCTCGTTGCTCGCCTGGATCTTGCGCACGATCTTCGGCCCCCATTCGCGCGGCACGTGGCAGTCGGGGCAGGTGGCGCGCACGCCGGTGCGGTTCTGGTAGTGGACGGTGTTGCGGTACTCCTTGAACACGTTCTCCTGCATCTCGTGGCAGGAGATGCAGAACTCCTCGCGGTTGGTCCACTCCAGCACGGTGTGGAAGCCGCCCCAGAACACGATGCCGGCCACGAAGGCCAGCCCCAGGCCGCCGGTGGCGAGGCCCCAGATCCAGGCCTTCCAGTTTCGCTTCTCGGTCATGGCCGCGCCCTCACTGCAGGCCGCGCGCGCGCTGGAAGGTGTTGTCCACCAGCGGCTTGGCGTCGGTCTGCGGCACGTGGCACTGGGTGCAGAAGTAGCGCCGCGGCGAGATGTTGTCGAGTTCGGTGCCCTCGCGCGTGCGGAAGTGGGTGACGCTCACCTTGGTGGCACCGCTCTCCCGGGTCTTCTGCCAGGCATGGCAGTCCATGCACTTGTTGACGTTCTTCGTGATCTGGTAGTTGGCCGTGTTGTGCGGAATGAGCGGCGGCTGCTGCACGAAGTCGCGTTCCTTCGGCGGCGTGTCGCGCTCCTGGTGCGAAGCGGTGGGCGGGTTGTCCTGGTTCACCGGCGTACCGCCGCGCAGGCCCTGCAGCTTCACCGGCTGGGCGTCGGCCGCGTGGCCGAAGTCCGCCAGGCCGAGGCCGAACACGGCGGCGGCGAGCGCGATCTTCAGGATGTCGCGGATGTTCATGTTCAGTTTCTCCTCGCGTCCCAGCGGTGCGTGAATCGGAAGACGTCGGGGCCGCAGACGTCGATGCAGCGGCCGCAATTGGTGCATTCGGGGGCGGTGATCACGGGGCCGGCGCCGCCCTTGCCCTTGAGCGGCAGCGTGATCACCTGCGGCTCGGGGCAGACCGCGAAGCAGTCGCCGCAGTCGTTGCACCGGCTCGAGTGCGCCGCGCTCACGCGCATCACGCTCGCACGCGCGACGAGGCCGTAGGTGGCGCCGACCGGGCACAGGTGGCCGCACCAGCCGTGCGGCGCCACCAGCAGGTCGTAGACGAAGACCGCGGCCGCAGCGCCCCAGGCCAGGCCGCCGCCGAAGAGCAGCGCGCGTTGCGTGAGCGTCACCGGGTTGACCCATTCCCAGACCGTGAGGCCGGTCAGCGCGCTGGCCACCAGCAGCGCGCCCAGCAGCCACAGCCGCAGCGAACGCCGCGGTGCGCGGCCGCCGGTCAGGCGCAGCGTGCGGCGCAGCCAGGCCGCGCCGTCGGCCACCACGTTGACCGGGCAGACCCAGGCGCAGAAGGCGCGGCCGCCCGCGAGCATGTAGAAGGCGACGACGAGGGCGGCGCCGAGCATCGCGCTCGTCTCGGGCACATGGCGCGTGGCCAGCACCTGCATCAGCACGAAGGGGTCGGTGAGCGGCAGCACGCCCAGCGTGAGGCTGGAGGCGAGGTTGCCCTTCACGATCCACTGGCCGAAGAACGGACCGGCGAGGAACAGCGCCAGCACCGCGCCCTGCGAGGCGCGTCGTGCGATCAACCAGCGCGGCAGCCGCGTCATCGCGCCGCTCCCGAGGCGTTGGGGTAGGGGTCGGCACCGCTCCTCAGCGGCACCAGGTCGCGGCGGTCGTCGGGCAGGCGCTGCACCGGCAGGTCGAAGCCCGGCTGGCCTGCGCGCTGCGGCGCCTCCCATCCCTTGCGCCAGTGCTGGCCGGCTTCGCCGCGCGCGAGTTCGGCCGGCAACACCTTGATCGCCGCCTTCTCCAGCACGCAGGCGCGTTCGCACTTGCCGCAGCCGGTGCAGGCTTCGGCGTGCACCACCGGCAGCAGCAGCGCGTGGCGGTCGCTGCGCGGGTTGGGCACCTTGTCCAGCGTGATGGCCTGGCCCACCAGCGGGCAGGCGCGGTAGCAGGCGTCGCAGCGCAGGCCCAGGAAGTTCAGGCAGTTGTCGGTGTCCGACAGCACCGCGACGCCCATGCGCGCCTTCGTGATGTCCTTGAGCCCGTGGTCCAGCGCGCCGGTGGGGCAGGCCTTCACGCAGGGCAGGTCCTCGCACATCTCGCAGGGGATCTCGCGCGCGGTGAAGTACGGTGTTCCCAGCGCGGGCGCGGTGCCGGTGGACAGCTTCAGGTTCTGCGGCGGGCAGTCGCGCACGCACAGGCCGCAGCGGATGCAGGCGCCGAGGAACTGCGGCTCGGGCAGCGCACCCGGCGGGCGCAGCGCCTGCGCCGGCCGCGCCAAGCTCTCGCGCGCGAACAGCGCGGCCGCGCCGGCCAGCAGGCTCGCGCTGGCGGCGCCGGCGGCGCCTTGCAGCAGTTCGCGGCGATTCAACATGACGATTTCCGGGTCTTCCCCAGCAAACGCCGCAGAACCGGCTTTGCCGGGCTGCTGGCGTTGCCCCCTTGAG
>CAYVXO010000077.1:0-24512 GCA_964454485.1 uncultured Rubrivivax sp. | reverse complement strand
TCCACATCGCGTTCGACAACTGGCACAGCACCGACGGCCCGGAGAACCACGAACTCACGCGCGCCATCTACCTGGCGCTGCGCAAGAACGAGCTGATCGAGACGCGCACCATCGAGCAGTTCTTCGACCCCGAGAAGGGCATGTTCCTGCCCGACCGCTTCATCAAGGGCGAATGCCCGCGCTGCGGCGCGAAGGACCAGTACGGCGACAACTGCGAGGTCTGCGGCGCCGTCTACCAGCCCACCGAGCTGAAGAACCCGTACAGCGCCCTGAGCGGCGCCACGCCGGTGCTGAAGACCAGCGAGCACTTCTTCTTCAAGCTCAGCGACCCGCGCTGCGTCGAATTCCTCGAAGCCTGGACCCAGGACGGCCGCCTGCAGCCCGAGGTGGCGAACAAGGTGCGCGAATGGTTCGCGCGCGACGACGACGGCCGCGTGAGCCTGGGCGACTGGGACATCAGCCGCGACGCGCCCTACTTCGGCATCGAGATCCCCGACGCGCCGGGCAAGTACTTCTACGTCTGGCTCGACGCGCCGGTGGGCTACCTGGCGAGCCTGAAGAACCTGCTCGACAGGAGCGGCGTCGACTTCGACGCCTACCTGGCCGACCCCGCGCTGGAGCAGGTGCACTTCATCGGCAAGGACATCGTCACCTTCCACACCCTGTTCTGGCCGGCGACACTGAAGTTCAGCGGCCGCAAGGTGCCCGACCGCATCTACGTGCACGGCCACCTGACCGTGAACAACGAGAAGATGAGCAAGAGCCGCGGCACCGGCATCAGCCCGCTGCGCTACCTGGAGCTGGGGCTGGACGCGAGCTGGCTGCGCTACTACATCGCCGCCAAGCTGAACGCGCGCGTGGAAGACCTGGACTTCAATCCGGAAGACTTCGTCGCCCGCGTCAACGCCGACCTGGTGGGCAAGTACGTCAACATCGCCAGCCGCGCCGCCGGCTTCCTGGGCAAGCGCTTCGCGGGCCGCCTTTCGGCCGACGTGGGCGTGGAAGGGCGCGTGCTGCTGGACGGGCTGCGTGCGCAGTCGGAAACCCTCCGCGAGCTCTACGAGACACGCGAGTTCGGCAAGGCGCTGCGCGAGGTGATGCTGCTGGCCGACCGCGTGAACGAGTACGTCGACGGGCACAAGCCCTGGGAGCTGGCCAAGCAGCCAGGCGCGGACGCAGCGCTGCACGACGTGTGCAGCGTCTGCATCGAGGCCTTCCGCCTGCTCACGCTGTACCTGAAGCCGGTGCTGCCGGCGCTGGCGGCCAAGGTGGAAGCGTTCCTGCAGATCGAGCCGCTGCGCTGGTCCGACGGCGCGCGCTCGATGGGCGCGCACACCATCGGCGCCTACAGCCACCTGGTGCAGCGCGTCGACCCGAAGCAGCTGGAGGCGCTCTTCGAGCCGCCGGCCGCGGCGCCCGCGCCGCCGCCCGGGGGCGAGGCGCTGGCGCCGGAGATCGGCATAGACGACTTCGCCAAGGTCGACCTGCGCATCGCGAAGATCGTCGCCGCCGAACGGGTCGAAGGCAGCACCAAGCTGCTGCGGCTGACGCTGGACGCCGGCGAGGGGCGCACGCGAAACGTCTTCAGCGGCATCGCCAGCGCCTACAAGCCCGAAGACCTGGCCGGCAAGCTCACCGTGCTGGTCGCCAACCTGGCGCCGCGCAAGATGAAGTTCGGCGTCTCCGAAGGCATGGTGCTCGCCGCCAGCCACGCCGACGAGAAGGCCCACCCGGGCCTGTACGTGCTGGAACCCTGGCCCGGCGCCGTGCCGGGCCTGCGCGTGCGCTGAGGCGCCGCGCCCGCCCCACCTCCTTCTGACGGACCCCGCGCCGCCCGGCGGCGCGGGCACATGGCGTGCGAGTAGAATGCGCTTCACATTAACATGTCATGCACATGGAACTGAAGACCGCCCGGCTCACGCTGCTCATCGACCCGGCCAAGAAGGCCGCCTTCGAGCAGCTGTGCGCGCAGCAGGACAAGACCCCGTCGCAGGTGGTGCGGCAGATGATCCGCGACTACCTGGCCGCGCACGGCGTGAGCTACGTGCCCAGCGGCGCGGCGGCGCCGGCGGCCAAGGCCGCGCGGGGCGCGAAAGCGCGCGCGCGATGATGGACATCCAGCGCTTCCGCCCGCGCCTGCTCGACGCCGTGCGCGGCTACGACCGGCACCGTCTCACCACCGACATCGGCGCCGGCCTTTCGGTGGGCATCGTCGCGCTGCCACTGGCCATGGCCTTCGGCATCGCCAGCGGCGTCAAGCCCGAGCAGGGCATCATCACCGCCATCGTCGCCGGCTTCCTGATCAGCGCACTCGGCGGCTCCAGCGTGCAGATCGGCGGCCCCGCGGGCGCCTTCATCGTCATCGTCTACGGCATCCTGCAGCGCTACGGGCTGACCAATCTGCTGATCGCCACCGCCTCGGCCGGCGTGCTGCTGTTCGTGATGGGGCTGTTCAAGCTGGGCGCGCTGGTGCGCTACATCCCGGTGAGCATCATCATCGGCTTCACCAACGGCATCGCGGTGCTGATCGGCCTGTCGCAGCTGCGCGACCTGATGGGCCTGAAGATCGACAAGCTGCCGGCCGACTTCTTCGCCCAGATCGGCGCGCTCGCCTCGCACCTCGGCAGCTTCAACGTCTACGCGTTCGCGATCGGCCTGGCCTGCTTCGGCGGACTCTTCCTGTGGCCGCGGCTGTTCGTCTCCGGCGCGCTGCCGACGCAGGCCTTCGAGGGCCACACCGTGAAGGCGCTCTCGCGCGTGCCGGGGCCGGTGGTGGCGCTCGTCACCACCACCGCGGCGGCGGCGCTGCTGCACCTGCCGGTGGAAACCATCGGCAGCCGCTTCGGCGGCATCCCGCAGAGCCTGCCGGCGTTGGCGCTGCCGCCGTTCAGCTGGGAGTCGGCCAAGGAGCTGGTGATCCCGACGGTGACGATCGCGCTGCTGGGCGCCATCGAGAGCCTGCTGTGCGCGCGCGTGGCCGACGGCCTGATCGACATGCCGCGCCACGACCCCAACCAGGAGCTGATGGCGCAGGGCGTGGCCAACTTCGTGGTGCCCTTCTTCGGCGGCATCCCGGCCACCGGCACCATCGCGCGCACGGTGACCAACGTGCGCGCCGGCGCCACCAGCCCGGTGGCCGGCATGGTGCACGCGTTCACGCTGCTGGTCATCGTGCTGGCGGCGGCGCCGCTCGCCTCGCTGGTGCCGCTGGCCTCGCTGGCGGGCATCCTGCTGTTCGTGGCCTGGAACATGGGCGAGTGGCACGAGTTCGCACGCCTGAAGAACTTCAGCCTCCAGTACCGCACCATCCTCGTCGGCACCTTCCTGCTGACGGTGATCTTCGACCTCACGGTGGCGGTGGAGGTGGGCCTGGTGCTGGCCTGCCTGTTCTTCATCTACCGCATGAGCACCCTCTTCCGCGTGCAGCACGTGCCGGAAAGCCAGGTGCCGCCGGGCGTGCAGGTGTTCGAGCTGTTCGGCTCGCTCTTCTTCGGCGCCGTCGCCAAGGTCGAGGCGCTGCCGGCCGAGTTGCCCCAGGGCACGCGCGCGGTGGTGCTGGAGATGCACCGCCTGATCTCGCTCGACACCTCGGGCCTGGAGGCGCTGGAACAGCTGCACGCCACGCTCAAGAAACAGGGCATCGGCCTCGTGCTGGCGAACGTGAACGAGCAGCCGCTGTCGCTCATCCGCCGTTCGGGCTTCGAGAAGGAGATCGGCGCCGAGCAGATCGTGCCCACCGTGAGCGCCGCCTTCGACGACGAGCCGGCCGCCAGCGCCGGCGGCTGATCAGCCGCGGCGCCAGAAGCCGGCGTGGCGCGGCAAGCGCGCCAGTCGCCGCGCGGCGAGGCGGACCGAGGCGTGGCGCCGGCGCGCCAGCTCGGCGTGCACCGCGGCCACGCGCGGGTCGGCCGCGTCCAGCCGGTCGACCCAGCCGGCGGCGACGACGAGGTCGTTGTGGTCGCCCAGCGCTTCCAGTGCGGCAGACACGGTCGCCAGCGCGCGCCGCGTGCGCGCGGGCGGCAGCACCGGCAGCAGCAACTCGGTGGCGTAGCGCAGCCGCTTCAGACGGCGCCGGGTGCGGTGGCGGGCAGCCTCGCCGTCGTCGGCGAAGCGGCGGGCCCCGCCTTCGACCGCCTTCCACGCCGCGCGCAGCACGCCCGCGGCCCGGGCCGCGGCCGGCGGCGAAGCGGCTTCGGCCGGCGCCAGCGCGAGCGCGAGCGTCTGCAACGCCAGCAGCGTGAACGCGCTCTCGCGCACGACGGCGCCCGGGTCCTCGGCCGGCGGCACGGCCGGCGGCGGCGGCAGCGCGGGCAGGCCCAGCGCCGCCAGCACGTCGGCGTCGCGCGCCGCCCCGAGGCGGCGCGCCGGCACACCCCAGGCGGCTTCGAGGTGCGCGGCCAGCGCCGGCGCGGCGCTCCAGCGGCCGAAACAGCGCAGAACCGTGCGCAGCCGGCGCAGCGCCACGCGCGCCTGGTGCACATGCTCGGGCTCGCCGCGCCCTTCGGCCAGCACGGCGGCGTTGGGCAGCAGGTGGCGCAGCGTCTCGCGCAGCATCGCCGCGAAGGCCACGGCCGCGCTCGCTGCGCGCGGCCAGCCGGCGGGCTCGGCCTTGCGTGGCGGCGTCGGGCCCGCGCCGAGCGCCAGCATGGCGCCGCGCTCGGCCTTCGTGCGCACTTCCAGCCACAGGCCGTGCCGCATCACCCAGCGTTCGGCCAGCGCCAGCAGCGCGTGCGGCGGGCCGGAACGCCATTCGAACTCGACCTCGGCGACCGCCAGGCTCCGGCCGCCGGCGTGCAGATGGCCACGGTCCCAGGCCAGTTCCACCACCGCCCCGCCGTGGCGCACCACACGCGTCCGCCGCAGCACCTGCGTGCGCAGGCGCTCCTGCAGCGGCGCGCCGTCGGCCAGCAGGGCGGCCACCGCGTCGCCCTCGGGCGTGCCGGCATGGCGCGCGGGGTCGACCGCGGGCGCGCGCCGGCCGCTGCCCAGCACCACCTCGTGCTCGGGCCGCGCGGCCAGGCCATCGCCGCGCGACTTCAGCGCCTGCACCCATTGCCGGCCTTCGCGCCGCAGGCGCAGCACGTGGCCGGCGGCGGCCAGGCGGCCGTCGGCGGTGTCGAAGTAGGTGGCGGCGAGCGAGAGGCTCTCGCTGCGCGCGGTGCCGAACGCGCGTTCGAGGGCCGGCCAGGCCGCCGCCGGCGCCTGGAAGCGCAGTTCGAACTCGACCGCGCCCGCGCGCTTCATCGGGCCGGCTGGGTCTCGCGCGGGTCGTCGCCGGTGGCGGTGGCGAGCACGCGCCCCTCTGCGCCGAAGGTCACGCTGAAGAGCTTCGCCTCGTTCACCGGCTTGAAGCGCCACTCCCAGACCTC
This sequence comes from uncultured Rubrivivax sp., assembly GCA_964454485.1. GTDB lineage: Bacteria > Pseudomonadota > Gammaproteobacteria > Burkholderiales > Burkholderiaceae_C > Rubrivivax. The sequence continues at coordinate 19,143 of CAYVXO010000077.1, read as the reverse complement.
CTCGTTCCTGAGGTCGTAGCGCTTCTGCGCCGCCGGCCGGCCCAGCAGCTCGCGCACCGCGTTGCGGTCCAGGCCGGGCTTGACGCGCGCGAAGTTGTCCGCGTTGAGCAGCTGGCGCAGCGAACTCATCTTGCCGTCGGCGCCGATCGTGATGCGGTAGTTGGTCCAGCCTTCGGGCTGGCGCGGGTACTCGAGGACGCGGCTGCCGTCGGCCTGCTGGGTGATCGTGACCGGGTCGCCGAACTGCTGGCGCACCTCGTTCTCGGTCGAGACGCCTTCCTCCAGCTTCGCCACCCGCGAAGGGTCGCAGCCCGCCAGCAGCGCCGTCAGCACCGTCAGCGCCAGGACAGCCAGGATGCGCATCGTCTCCCCCGGTAAAATCGCCGCATTCTGCCTTCGAAGCCTCCCATGCTCGCCTCGCTGTTCGCCAAGCCGCCCTACGTCTCGGAAGTGACGCAGTTCATCGACCAGCTCAAGGCCCAGCGCCCGACGCTGGAAGCCGAGCAGCGCGCCGGCCGCGCGCTGCTGTGGGACAAGCAGCTCGACCGCGAGGCGCAGGCCGAGTGGCGCGCCGCGCGCGTGCCGCAGCAGCCCTACGTCTACCAGACGAAGACGAAGTAGTCCTTGGACACCGAACTGCCGGACCCCGGCGCCGACACGCCGGCGCCCGTGCCCGAGGTGGTCGACCAGGTGGCGGTGGCGCGCCTGTACGGCGAGCCGCTGTTTCGGCTGCCGCAGGACCTGTACATCCCGCCCGACGCGCTGGAGGTCTTCCTCGAAGCCTTCGAAGGCCCGCTGGACCTGCTGCTCTACCTTATCCGCAAGCAGAACTTCAACATCCTGGACATCCCGCTGGCCGACGTGACGCGCCAGTACCTGGACTACGTGGAGCAGCTGCGCCGGCGCAACCTGGAGCTGGCGGCCGAATACCTGCTGATGGCGGCGATGCTCATCGAGATCAAGAGCCGCATGCTGCTGCCGCCCAAGAAGAGCGCCGACGGCAGCGAAGCCGAGGACCCGCGCGCCGAGCTCGTGCGCCGGCTCATCGAATACGAGCAGATCAAGCTGGCCGCCGCCAAGCTGGACCAGCTGCCGATCATCGGGCGCGACTTCCTGCGCGCGCAGATCGCGATCGAGCAGAGCCTGCAGCCGCGTTTCCCCGACGTGCACGTGGCCGACCTGCGCGCCGCCTGGGCCGAGATCCTGCAGCGCGCCCGGCTCACCCAGCACCACACCATCTCGCGCGAGCAGCTCTCGGTGCGCGAGCACATGTCGATCGTGCTGCGCCGGCTGCAGGGCCGCCGCTTCGTCGAGTTCCAGGACCTGTTCGACCCCGCGCGCGGCACGCCGGTGCTGGTGGTCACCTTCATCGCCATGCTCGAGCTTTCGCGCGAGCGGCTGATCGAGGTCACGCAGGCCGAGGCTTTCGCGCCGATCTACGTGCGGCTGGCCTACGAGCCGAGCTAGCCGGGCCGAGCCGCGCCTCGAGCGCCTCGAAGAGCACGTCCAGGCCGTGCTCGAACACCGCGTCCAGCCGCTCCACCGTGAGGTGCGGCGCCACCGCGCGCACGTGCGGGAACGGCACCGCCTGCGGTGAACGCTGCAGCACGAGCGGCGTGGCGTCGGCCACCCGTTCGCGGCTGGCCACGTCGGCCATGCCGGCGCCGCCGGCGTAGCCGCCGATGAGGCGGAACCAGCGCGCCGACTGCGCCGCGTCCAGGCCGAGGTCGGCGAAGGCCTCCAGGATCGATTCGTAGACCGCGAAGGCGCGTTCGGTGTTGAAGCGGCGCGCCGCCAGCAGCGCGAACGCCGGCGGGTGGCGTACCGCGACCGCGCGGTAGCTCGTGATCATCCGCCGCAGCCGCGCCAGCGGCGCCAGGCCTTCGCGCGGCGGCAGGTCCAGTTCGTCGAGCAGGCGTTCCTGCACCGCGTCGAGCAGCTCGCCCTTGTTCGCGAAGTGGTGGTACAGCGCCATCGCCTCCACGCCGAGGGCCGCGCCCAGGCGGCGCATCGACAGCGCCTCCAGACCTTCGGCGTCGATCAGCGCCAGCGCGGCGTCGGCGATGGCGGCGCGCGTGAGCGGGCTGCGGTCCCGCGCGGGCGCCTTCGTTCGGGGGGGTGGGGGCATGACCGGACTTTACACCGTAAGGTTCATCGCCTAAAGTGACCTTACGCTGTAAGGCCATCGGTGGCGGCGGCATCCGGATCCCGGCCGGTGCCGCAGCCCAGGTCTGCCACCTTCGAGGAGACACGCCATGCAAGCCGAGGACATCGTCGCCCTCCTGATCCCGCTCACCTGGCTCGCGATGCTGGCCATCGAAGCCTTCGGCACCGGTCGCGCCTGGCCGGCCACGCGCTTCTGGCGCACGCGCGGGCTGGCCTTCTTCATCCTGCTGGGCACGCTGAACGCGCTGCTGCCGCAATGGCTGCAGCCGCTGCTGGCGCCGCACCACCTGTTCGACGGCAGCCGCCTGGGCACGCTGGGCGGCGTGCTGCTGGGCTACCCGGTGCTGGCGCTGGCGACCGCGCTGCTGCACCGGGCCTACCACCGGTTCGACCTGCTCTGGCGCTGGGTGCACCAGCTGCACCACGCGCCGCAGCGGCTGGACACGCCGGGCGCGGTGATCTTCACGCCCTGGGAGATGGTGCTCAACATCGTCGTCTTCCAGCTCGTCGTCGTGCTCGGCCTCGGGCTGGAGCCGCTGGCGGCGGCCATCGTCGGCTACGTGGCGGTGTTCTACGGCCTGTTCCAGCACTTCAACATCGCCACCCCGCAGTGGCTGGGCTACCTGATCCAGCGCCCCGAGTCGCACGCCGTGCACCACCGGCGCGGCGTGCATGCCTACAACTACTCCGACTTCCCGCTCTGGGACCTGCTGTGGGGCACCTTCCGCAACCCGAAGGTGTTCAACGGCGAGGTCGGCTTCGAAGGCGATTCGGCGCGCCGCCTGGCCCCGCTGCTGGTGGGCCGCGACGCCAACGCGCCGCTCTACGGCCCTGCCAGCCGCGGCAGCCGCCGCCCGGCGGACAATCCGGCATGAACGCGCTCGAAGCGGCCCGCCGCGCCGACGACGCCGAAGCCGCGGCCTATGCCGACCTCTGGCAGGCCGCGCCGCCGGCCCTGCGCGAAAGGATCGGCCTGGCGCTGCAGCGCGTGGCCGACGCGACGCTGCTCGTCGCCCCCGGCCTGCCGACGCCGACGTTCAACCGCGCCATCGGCCTCGGCCTGCGCACCCCGGCCGACACGGCGGCGCTGGGCGACATCGAGGCCTGCTTCCGCGGCGCCGGCGTGCGCACCTGGTGGCTGCACTGGAACCCGCAGGCCGGTCCCGCCAACTTCGAGGCGGCCCTCGCCGCACGCGGCTACACCGCGCCGCCGCGCCAGCGCTGGGCAAAGATGCTGCGCCCGGCGGCCGACGCGCCTGCCGCGACCACGTCGCTCGACCTGCGGCCGGCCGACGACGCCGGCGCCGCCGCCACCACGCAGGCCATCGCCACCGCCTTCGAGATGCCGCCCTTCATGGCCGACTGGCTGCTCGCCCTGCACGGCCGGCCACACTGGCAGGTCTTCTCGCTGCGCGACGGCGCCACCGTCGTCGGCGGCGGCTGCCTCTTCGTCGACGGCGACACCGGCTGGCTGGGCATGGGTGCGGTGCTGCCCAGCCACCGCCGGCGCGGCGGCCAGCGCGCGCTGCTGGCACGCCGCATCGCCGCCGCCGCGGCCGCCGGCGCGCGCTGGGTCGTCACCGAAACCGGGCTGCCGGTGGGCGACGAGCCGAACCCCTCGCTCGCCAACATCCGCGCCGCGGGTTTCAGCTGCGTGGCGGAGCGCGCCAACTGGGTCGGACCTGCGCGCTAGATGGAGGAGCCTGCGCGGCACCGACCGCACCAGGCTGGCCCTCGGCGGGCAGCACGCCTTGGACCCGCAACGGCCGCCGGACTTCGGCCACTCGTCCACGGTCTCCGCCCCGATCAGCGACGCGTTCCGAATGGCCTTCAGCGCACGCCCAGCTTGAACGCGATCATGGCCCGCAGCTTGTTCGGCAGCACGGGCTTGATGAGCAGGTGGAAGTCGTGCGTGACGGCTTCGTCCTCGTGGCCGCCGATCGTGCTGCCGGTGATGACGATGGCCGGCAGCCGGGCGCCCGGCCAGCGCGCGCGGATCGCGGCCAGCGCGTCGAGCCCTGTGGTGCCCTGCGGCAGCCGGTAGTCCACCAGCAGCAGGTCGGGTTGCGCGGCGGCGGGCGTGGCCAGCCAAGCCTTCACCGCGTCGACCGACTCGAAGGCCTCGACCGCCGCGCCCCAGGCCTTCAGCAGCACCACCAGGCCGTCGCGCACCGCGGCCTCGTCCTCGACGACGACGAAGAAGCGCCCCTGCAGCGTGAGTCCGAGCGAAGGCTTGGAGGTGGCCGGCGGCAGCTCGGTCGGCCGCGGCGCCTTGCCCGCCGGCACGACGAGCGAGAACACGGTGCCGTGGCCGACGCGCGAGCGCACGTCCAGCGGCGCGTTCATGAGCCCGGCGAGCCGCTTCACGATCGCCAGCCCCAGCCCCAGGCCCTTGCGCTGGTGCGCTTCCAGCGGCCGGTTCGACTGGACCTGGAAGAACTCGTCGAAGATGCGCGGCAGCATCGCTTCGGCGATGCCGATGCCCGAGTCCCACACCTGCACCAGCAGCTGGCCGCCGCGCGCGCGGCAGCTCACGAGCACGCCGCCGTCGTCGGTGTAGCGGATGGCGTTGCTCACCAGGTTGCGCAGCACGCGTTCCAGCAGCACGGGGTCGGCGTGGGCCACGTGGCGGTCGCCGCGGAAGCTGAGCATCAGGCCCTTCTCGAACGCGATCGGCTCGAAGTGCAGGCGCAGGCGGCCGAACAGGTCGCGCAGGCGCACCGGCGCGGGGTTCACTTCCACGCCGCCGGTGTCGATGCGGGTGATGTCCAGCAGCTCGCCGAACAGGCCTTCGAGCGCGTCCACGCTCTCGTTGATGCTGTTCACGAGCGAGGCCACCTCGGGGTCGTGGCTGCGCTGGCGCAACGCCTCGGCGAACAGGCCCATCGCGTGCAGCGGCTGGCGCAGGTCGTGGCTGGCGGCGGCGAAGAACTGCGTCTTCGCGCGGCTGGCCGCTTCGGCGGCGCGGCGCGCGGCGTCGGCCTCGGCCTTCTCCACCTGCAGCTGGCGCGCCAGCTCGTCGGTGCGCGCCTTCAGGTGGATGGCCTGGGCGAGCGCGTTGCCGTAGGTGCGCACCATCAGCACGGTGGCCAGGAACAGGATGCTGACGATGATGGCCAGCTGCCAGTGCCCGGGCTGCTGGGTGTCGGTGGCGATGCGCACCACCGCCGGCACCAGCACGATCGAGATGTAGGCGATGAACACCCGCCCCTGCTGGGCCAGGATCTGCACCGAGCTGACGCCGTAGGTGTAGACCACCAGCACGAGGCCGATCGTGTCGTAGGGCGTGCCCAGGCCCCAGAACAGCCACGAGGCCACGCCCCACAGCGAACCCTGCAGCAGCACCAGCACGCGCCAGCTGCGCCGCCAGTCCATCAGCAGCGCCTCGCTGGCGCTGGCGCGCTGGCGCAGGTAGCGCAGGAAGTGCGCCAGCCGCACGCACCACAGGAGCGCCACCGCGGCCACCCAGCCCCCCAGCACGCGCGGGTCGGCCAGGTGCCAGAACAGCATCACGATGACGCCGACGCCGAACACGTAGCCGGCCAGCGTGGCCGGTGTCTGCGCGTAGGCGGCACGCATCTGGTCGACGCGCCGGCCCACGAAGGACGGCAGCGCCGGGACCTCGACCTCCCCCGCGGCGTCGGCGGCCGGCGGCGCCACGGACGCCGTCACGCCCGGGGAACCGGCTTGGCCGCCAGGAAGCCGCCCTGCCCCTGGGTCATCTGGCTCACGGCCAGCACGGCCTGGGTGCGCGAGCTCACGCCCAGCGCGCGCAGCACCGCCGCGACATGGTCCTTCACGGTCTCCACCGAGACGTTGAGCTCGCGCGCGATCAGCTTGTTGGGCAGGCCCTTCAGCAGCAGCATCAGCACGTCGCCCTGGCGCGGCGTGAGGCCCAGCTCGGCCATCGTCGGCAGGCGCTGCTGCGGCTCGGCGCGCGCGTGCTCGCCCAGCGGCGCGGCGCCGGGCGGCGCGGCAGCCGGCTCGGTGGCTGCCAGGTGGCCGTCCATGCCCAGCATGTTCGGCGGCACGTACATGCCGCCGGACATGACCATGCGCAGCGCCTCGTGCAGGGAGTCGTTCGACGACCGCTTGGGCACGAAGCCCATGGCGCCGCCGTCGAGCGCGCGAATGACGTCGCTCGCGCGGTCGGAGGCCGACACCACCACCACCGGCAGCGCCGGGTAGGTGCTGCGGAACTCGGCCAGCACGTCGAAGCCGTCGGCGTCGCCGAGCGCCAGGTCGAGCAGCACGAGGTCGAAGTCGGGGTCGGCCGCGAGCGCGGCGCGCGCGGCGGCAGCGCTGTCCACGCCTTTCACGCTGACGCCGCTGTCCAGGCCCTGGATCACGGTCTGCAGGGCCGCCAGGATGAGCGGATGGTCGTCGACCAGCAGGACCTTCATCTCGTTGCTCCCCGAAAGCTGCGACGGGAGCCGATTGTGCCTTCCGGCCTCCCAGCCTCTCAGGTGAAACGCCGCGACACCGACTGCGCCACGCAGGCGGGCTTGTCGGCGCCTTCGATCTCCATCGTCACTTCCACCGTCAGCTGGGCACCGCCTTCCAGCGGCTCGTAGCCGATGAGTTTGAAGCGGCCGCGCAGGCGGCTGTTCACGCGCACCGGGTTCGGGAAGCGCACGCGGTTCAAGCCGTAGTTGATGCCCATGCGCACGTCGTCGATCGCGAACGCCTGCTGCGACAGCAGCGGCAGCAGCGACAGCGTCAGGAAGCCGTGCGCCACGGTGGCGCCGAAGGGCCCCTCGGCGGCGCGCGCGGCGTCGACGTGGATCCACTGGTGGTCGCCGGTGGCTTCGGCGAAGCGGTCGATGCGCTGCTGGTCGATCTCGACCCAGTCGGAGAGCGCGATCTCCTCGCCCACGTGGGCGGCGAGGTCGGCGAGGCGGGCGAAGTGCTTCATGGGGATTCCAGCCAGGCGACGAGCGGTGCCCATTGCTCCAGGTCGCGTTCGACCCGGCTGGGCGCCACGTCCCACAGCGTGAGGCCGCGCGCGGCCAGGTGGACGTAGTTCTGGGTGTCGCGCAGCCAGGCCACCACCGGCACCGGCAAGGTGGACAGGTAGTGGTGCAGCTGCTCGTTGCTGATGGTGTGCTCGCGCACGCGCATGCCCACGAGGCCGATCCTCACGTGCTCGAAGCGCTTGTGCGAACGCAGCTCGGCGATGAAGCCGTGCGTGGCCTGGATGTCGAACAGGCTGGGCTGCAGCGGCACCAGCAGGCGGTCGGCGATACGCATCACCGCCTCCAGCCGCTTGCCGTGCAGGCCGGCCGGCGTGTCCAGCACGACGTGCGTGGTGCCCTTGGGCGGGCGCACGATGTCCTCGCCGGTGATGTCCCAGCCCTGGATGGCCGCCACCTGCGGCGGCCGCAGCGCCAGCCACTGGCGCGCCGACTGCTGGCGGTCGACGTCGCCCAGCATCACCGCGTGCCCGCGGGCGGCGAGGCTGCCGGCAACGTTGGTGGCCAGGGTGCTCTTGCCGACCCCTCCCTTGGGATTGGCGACCACGATGACCGGCATCGGCAGCTCTCCTCGGTATCGTTCTGGCGGGCAATGTTAAGGGGGTTTCGGCGGCCCCCGCCCGAAGCGGCCTGCGGATAAACCACAATCGCGCCCGCATGGCCCGCATCGTCGTCGTCGCCGCCCATCCGCAGCTGCAGCAGTCGCGCGTCACCCGGGCGCTGATGGACGCCGCCGCCGGCGTGCCCGGGGTGGACCTGCGCGACGTCTACGCGCGCTACCCGGACTACTTCGTCGACGTCGCCGCCGAGCAGGCCGCGCTGGCCGAGGCGCAGCTGGTGGTCTGGCTGCACCCGGTGCACTGGTACTCGATGCCGCCGCTCATGAAGCTGTGGCTCGACGAGGTGTTCGCGTTCGGCTGGGCCTACGGGCCGGGCGGCCGCGCGCTCGGCGGCAAGGACCTGTGGCTGGCCGCCTCCACCGGCGGCGTCGAGGCCAGCTACCGCCCGGACGGCCACAACCGCTACTTCTTCGACGACTTCCTGCACCCCTACGAGCAGACCGCGGCGCTGGCCGGCATGCGCTGGCTGCCGCCGCTGGTGCTGCACGGCGCGCACCGCGTGGCCGACGACGACCTGGCGGCGCACGCCGCGCTGTTCGCCGACCGCCTGCGCCAATGGCCGCAATGGCCCGAGCTGGCCGACCTGGAAGCCGACAGCAGCTGCCAGGTGGCGGCCGACGAACGCCCCGCTTCCGTCGAATGAAGGACGCCCCCGCATGGAACATGGCAGCGGCTGGCTGCACGGCAGCCTGATCTACCTCGGCGCCGCCGTGCTGGCGGTGCCGCTGGCGCGCGCACTGGGGCTGGGGTCGATCATCGGCTACCTGGGCGCCGGCATCGCCATCGGGCCCTGGGGCCTGGGGCTGGTGACCGACGCCCAGACCATGCTGCACTTCGCCGAGTTCGGCGTCGTGCTGATGCTGTTCCTGGTGGGGCTGGAACTCGAGCCGCGCCGCCTGTGGTCGCTGCGCGGGCCCATCTTCGGCTGGGGCAGCGTGCAGCTGGCCGGCTCGACGCTGCTGGTGCTGGGCGCCGGGCTGGCGGCCGGGGTGGACTGGCGCGTCGCCTTCGTCGCCGGGCTGGGGCTGGCGATGTCTTCCACCGCCATCGGCCTGGCGGTGCTGGCCGAACGCAACCTGCAGGCCACCAGCGCCGGCCAGAGCGTGCTGGCGGTGGCGCTGCTGCAGGACATCGCGGCGATCCCCATCCTCGCCATCGTGCCGCTGCTGGGCGCCGCCGCCGGCGCCGGCGAAGGCGCGGGCTGGCTGGGGGCGGCGAAGGCCTTCGGCGTCATCGCCGCCATCGTGTTCGGCGGCCGGCTGCTGCTGCGGCCGGCGCTGCGCTGGATCGCGCGCAGCGAGACGCCGGAGATCTTCACCGCCGCCGCGCTGCTGCTGGTGGTGGCCACCGCGGCGCTGATGGCCAGCGTGGGCCTGTCGATGGCGCTCGGCGCCTTCCTGGCCGGCGTGCTGCTGGCCGAGAGCGAATACCGCACCGAACTGGAGACCGACCTCGAGCCCTTCAAGGGCCTGCTGCTGGGCCTGTTCTTCATCGCCGTGGGCATGAGCATCGACTTCGCGGTCGTGTTCCGCCACCCGCTGGTCGTCGTCGGCGTGGTCGCCGCCTTCCTGCTGCTGAAGGCGCTGGTGCTTTGGGCCATGGCGCGCACGATGCCCGTGCCGTTGAACGAGCGGCCGGTGTTCGTGATCCTGCTCGCGCAGGGCGGCGAGTTCGGCTTCGTCGTCTTCCAGTCGGCGCTGGGCGCCAACGTCATCACGGCCGAGATCTCCAGCCTGCTGGTCGCCTCGGTCGCGCTCTCGATGCTGCTGACGCCGCTGCTGCTGGTGGGGGCCGACCGCTGGTGGGCCGCGCACCTGAAGGCCGCCGGCCCGAAGATGGCCGAGATCAGCGTGCCGCAGGACGCGCCGGTCATCATCGCCGGCTTCGGCCGCTACGGGCAGATCGTCGGCCGGCTCATCAACGCGGTGGGTCTCTCGGCCACCGTGCTGGACCACAGCGCCGAGGCGGTGGAAGGCGTGCGCCGCTTCGGCTGGAACGCCTTCTACGGCGACGCCACCCGGCTGGACCTGCTGCGCGTGGCCGGCGCCGACAAGGCGAAGGTCTTCGTGCTCGCGATCGACGACGTCGAGCAGAGCCTGGCCTGCGCGAAGCTCGTGAAGGAGCACTTCCCGCACCTGGTGCTGGTGGCGCGCGCGCGCAACGTCACCCACCACTACGGCCTGCGCCAGCTGGGCGTGACGCTGATCGAGCGCGAAACGCTGGACTCGGCGCTGATGAGCGCGCGCAGCGTGCTGGAGGCGATGGGCTGGCAGCCGCACGACGCGCGCCACCAGGCGCTGCGCTTCCGCCGCCACAACCTGGAGCTGCTGGAGACGATGGCGCCGCACCTGGGCGACGAGAACAAGCTCATCGCGCTGGCCAAGCAGGGCCGCGCCCAGCTGGAGGAGATGTGGGCGCGCGAACGCGCCGAGAACGCGGCAGCGCGCGCGCGCGCGGGCTGGCAGTCGCCCGGGGCACAATCGCCGGGCCGACTGAACGAAGCCGAATGACGGCCGCGCGCACCACCACCCACCCGAGCCTCAGTTGTGTCGTTCCCGCCTTCAACGAGGCGGCCAACCTGCCGCGCCTGCTCGAGGTGCTGACCGCGGTGCTGCGCGAGCGCGGCGCGCCCTGGGAGGTGCTGGTCGTCGACGACGGCAGCCGCGACGCCACGCCCGAGGCCATGCGCCCCTGGGTCGCCGTGCCCGGCGTGCGCTACCTCCGGCTGTCGCGCAACTTCGGCAAGGAGGCGGCGCTGTCGGCCGGGCTGGAGCGCGCGCGCGGCGACGTCGTGGTCCTGATGGACGCCGACCTGCAGCACCCGCCTTCCTTCATCTCGCCGATGCTCGAACGCTGGGCCGGCGGCGCCGACATGGTGGTGGCGGTGCGCGCTTCGCGCGCCGACGAGCCCTGGCTCAAGCGGTTCGGCACGCGCTGGTTCTACCGCATCGTCAACGCCGGCTCGCACGTGCCGATCCCGCCCGACGCGGGCGACTTCCGGCTGCTCGACCGCCGCGTGGTCGACGCGCTCGTCGCGCTGCCCGAACGCAACCGCTTCCTCAAGGGCCTGTTCGCCTGGGTCGGCTTCCGCACCGAGACGATGCCCTACCAGCCGGCGGCGCGCGCCTCCGGCCGCAGCAGCTTCTCGTTCGGCCGCCTGGCGCGGCTGGCGCTCACCGGCGTCACCTCGTTCTCCAACCTGCCGCTGCGCGTGTGGAGCGGCATCGGCGCGCTGGTCGCGCTGGCGGCCCTGCTGTACGGCGTGTGGGTCATCGTCGAGCACTTCCTGGAAGACCAGCCGGTGCCCGGCTACGCCACCCTGGTGACGAGCATGATGTTCTTCAGCGGCGTCCAGCTGCTGTCGATCGGCATCCTGGGCGAATACGTCGGCCGCATCTTCGACGAGGTGAAGCGCCGCCCCGTCTACCTGGTCGGCGAGGAAGCCGGCGAAAGCCCGCTCGCACCGCGCCGGCCGTGAAGACGCTGGCCCTGGTGGCCGACGACTACGGCCTTGCCGCCCCGATCGACCGCGGCATCCTGCGGCTGGCAGCGGCCGGGCGGCTGAGCGCGGTCTCATGCATCGTCAACGCCGGGGAATGGCGCCACTCGGCCGCCCACCTCGCGGCACTGCCGGTGGCCGCGGGCCTGCACTGGAACCTGACCGAAGGCCGGCCGCTGTCGGGCGCGCTGGCGCAGGCCTGGCCGCAGCTGCCTTCGCTGCCGCGCCTGCTGCTGCTGGCGCAGCTGCGGCGGTTGCCGGTGGCCGCGCTGCGCGCCGAGCTGGCGGCGCAGCTGGCCGCCTTCGAATCGGCCTACGGCCGCCCGCCCGCGCACCTGGACGGCCACCAGCACGTGCACCACCTGCCGCAGCTGCGCGGCCTGGTGCTGGAGCTGCTGGCCGCGCGCCCGGCGCTGCGCGTGCGCGCCACCGGCCGCCTGGCGGGGCCGGGCTTCGGCTTCAAGCGCCGCGTCATCGAATGGACCGGCGGTCGCACGCTGGCGCGCCGCCTCGCGCGCCGCGGCCAGGCGCAGAACCGCGTGCTGCTGGGCGCCTACGATTTCGCCGCCACCGACTACCGCGCGCTCATGCAGCGCTGGCTGCGCGCGCTGCCGCCCGAAGGCGCGCTGCTCTTCTGCCACCCCGGCGAAGCCGGTGCCGGCGACGCGATCGCGGCGGCACGCGTGCGCGAGCTGGCCTACCTGGAAGGCGATGCGTTCGCCGCCGACCTGGCGGCGGCGGGCGTGCAGCTCTCGCTGCCCGGCGCGGCCTGAGCGCGCCGCAGCAGCAGCGCGTGGCGGCCGCGCAGCACGGTTTCCAGCGGGCCGAGCGCCGCCAGCCGCGGCAAAGCGGATTCGTTGGCCACCAGCCAGAGCGTGCCGCCGCCGCAGGCCAGCCGCGGCGCTTCGTCCCAGTGCAGCAGGCGCTGGCGGCCGGCCTCGGGCGCGAAGCGGGCGGCATCCGAGAGTTCCTTGTGCCAGTCGTCGCGGCCGGCGAGATCGGGTGAGCCCCAGTCGGCCAGCACCACGGCCGGCGCCGAGACGCCGGCGTAGAAGCGGACGTCGAAGTAGGCCTCGTCGGCGAAGGCCAGCGTGTCGCCTTCGCGCCAATGCTCGCCGAGCGCACGTGCCACGTCGCGGTGCGAGCCGCGCGCGTCCCAGGCCAGCGCGGCGACGCCGGCCACGCAGGCGAGCGCGGTCGCGCCGGCCAGCCAGCGCCAGCGCGTGCCCCGCGCCTCGAGCACCAGCGCCAGCAGCGCCACCGCCGGCGCCACGGCGGGCAGCACGTAGCCCACCAGCTTGGACGCCGGCAGCGAGAAGAAGAACACGATGGCCAGCACCCACCAGCCGTAGAGCCCGGCACGCGCCGCTGGCACGCCCGCGGCCTTGGTGGCCGGCCAGATCCACAGGCTCCAGGGCAGCAGGCCCAGCGGCAGCACGGCCCAGAAGAACCAGAACGGCTGCTGGTTGTTGAAGTGGGTGGTGGCGTAGCGGCGGAAATGCTGCTCGACGATGAAGTAGTCGAAAAAGCCCGGGTGGCGCTGCTGCATCAGCGCCATCCAGGGCAGCGCGACGAGCGCGAAGGCGGCCAGCCCCAGCGGGTGCAGCAGCGAGAGCATCTGCCGCCAGCGCCCCTGCGCCAGCAGCCAGGGGCCGACCACGAAGGCCGGCAGCACGATGCCGATCAGCCCCTTGGCCAGCACGCCCAGCCCGCACAGCGCCCAGCCGGCGGCAAGCCAGCGGCGGTCGGTGCGCGCCGGGTCCTCGACCGCTCGCACGATCGCCAGCACCGCCGCGGTGATGCAGGCCGCGACGCCGATGTCGTGGTTCACGTACTGGGCGCCGAAGTAGAACAGCGGCGCCGTCGCCAGCACCACGAGCCCCAGCCGCGCGACGCGCTCGCCGTGCCAGCGCCGCAGGTGCAGGAAGAGCGCCGCGCCCAGCAACCAGCCCAGCAGCGCCGGGCCCAGGCGGGCGGCGAAGGCGTTCACGCCCAGCAGCTGCATCGCCGCCATGTCCAGCCAGTACAGCAGCGGCGGCTTGTGGAAGTAGGGCAGGCCGTCGAGCGTGGGTTCGAGCCAGCTGCCGTGCAGCATCTCGAACGCGACGCCGGCATAGCGCCCTTCGTCGGGCAGCGTCAGCGGCCGCCAGCCGATGGTGGCCACGAGCCACAGGGCCAGCAGCGCGAGTTCGCGCCAGGGTGAGGAGCGGTTCAACGGAACCCGTCGTAGAGCAGCTTCGAACCGGTGAGGAACATACCCACGTGGAACAGACGATAGAACAGGCGTTGCGGAATATTCTTGACCACGCGCACGCCGAGCCACACTCCCACCGGCGCCAGCGGCAGCAGAACCGCCGAGGTGGCGAAGCTGCGCAGGTCCAGCAGGCCCAGCCAAGCATAGGGCAGCCACTTCGACAGGTTGATGGCGGCGAAGAAGACCGACAGGGTCGCGGTGAAGCGCAGCGGCGGCAGGTGCAGCGGCAGCATGTAGAAGCCGATCGGCGGCCCGCCGGCATGGGCCACGAAGCTGGTGAAGCCCGAGGCGGTGCCGAGCGCGAAGCCCAGCCAGCGCGGCGGCGGCGGCGCGTCGGCCTTCGGCGGAAAGACCACGCGGATGGCCAGGAAGGTGAGCGTCAGCCCGCCCACCACCGCGCCCACGGTGCGCACCGGCAGCACGCCGAAGGCGGCGGTGCCGATCGCGGTGCCCAGCAGCCCGGCGGGCAGCAGCAGCCTGAGCAGTGCGCGGTCGCAGTGGCGCACCAGCGCGGCCAGCCCGAAGCCGTCCATCACCATCAGGAGCGGCAGCATCACCGCGGCCGCCACCGGCACCGGCACCACGGTGGCCATGAGCGGCACCGCGAGCGCGCCGAAGCCGGCGCCGAAGCCGCTCTTGCTGATGCCCATCAGCAGCACCGCCGGCACCGCGACGGCATAGAACCAGGGGTCGGTGATCAAGAGGACAATTGTCCGATGTTCCAGCCTTCGCAGAACGACGTGCGCCGCTTCTTCTGCGGCGTGCGCGCGCGCCAGCGCGAGGGGCTGCCGCTGGATGCGATGCAGGCGGTCGCCGCACGCTGGGTCGGCGAGCACCCCGAGTACTTCGCCGACCTCGACGACGAGGCGGCGGCGCTGGCCGCCGTCTACACGGTGGAGGACGGGCGCACGAACCCCTTCCTGCACCTGTCGATGCACCTGTCGATCGAGGAGCAGTGCAGCATCGACCAGCCGCACGGCATCCGCCAGGCGGTGGAACTGCTGGCGGCGCGCCGCAACTCGCTGCACGCGGCACACCACGAGGTCATGGAGTGCCTGGGCGAGATGATCTGGGCCAGCCAGAGGAGCGGGCTGCCGCCCGACGGGCTGGCCTATCTGGAGGCGGTGCGGCGGCGGGCGACCAGCCGCTGATCGGCAGCGGCACGCTGCCGCGCGCCGGCTACCAGCCGTTCACGCTGCCGATGTAGGCCCAGATCGCTTCCATCTGGTCGGGCCGCACGATGCCGCCCCAGGCCGGCATCTGGCGCTTGCCGTTGGTCACCGAGTTGAGGAAGCGCGCCTTGTCGTCCTTCGGGAAGGTGCGCAGGTCGAAGTAGGCGCTGCTGCCCACCGCCAGGTTGATGCCGTGGCAGCGCACGCAGAAGCTGGTGTAGGCGCGCCGACCTTCCTCGGGCGTGGCGGGCACCGGCACGAAGTCCGGTGCCGGCGAGGGCATCGCCGCCGGCGCCACGGCCGACGCCGAAGGCGCGTTCGCGTCCTGCTGCGCAGAGACGGCCGCCGCCGCGGCGAGCGCGGCGGCGGCGATGCCGAACCGACCCCTCACTTCGGCAGCGCGAAGGTCCACAGCGAACTGCCCGCGGGCATGTTCGCCAGTTCGGGGTCGCCGGCGAGCGCGCCGTAGACGGTGGCCGCGCCGCTCATCACGGTGACGTACTGACGGCCGTCCTTCTCCCACGCGATCGGCAGGCCGGAGATGCCGCTGCCGGTCTGGAAGCTCCAGAGCTCCTTTCCGTCCTTCGCGTCGTAGGCCTTGAACTGGCCGGTCTGGGTGCCGGTGAAGACCACGCCGCTGGCGGTGGACAGCACGCCGGCCCAGTTGGGTGTCTTCAGCGGCACTTCCCAGACCTTGCGGCCGGCCACCGGGTCCCAGGCCACCACGGAGCCGCGGTTGCCGTCGGCCGGCGCCGAGAAGCCGGCGAGTTCGAGCCCGAGCCACCAGTTCGGGCCGCCGGGCTTCTTCTGCTCCACGTACTTGACCTTCATGCCCAGGTCGACGGTGTTGAAGAACACCAGCTTGCGGCCCGGGTCATAGCTCATCGGCATCCAGTTCTTGCCGCCGTAGGCGCTGGGCCAGACCTCGATTTCCTTGCCGCCCGCGCCGTCCTTCTTGACCGCGGCGGTCATCGGCGTGTCGACCGGGCGGCCGGTCTTGATGTCGATGCCGGTGGCCCAGTTGACGTTGCGCGCGAACTGGCGCGCCGACAGCAGGTTGCCGTTGGTGCGGTCGAGCACGTAGAAGAAGCCGTTGCGGTTGGCCTGCATCAGCACCTTGCCGCTGCCGGCGCCGGGCATGTCGGCCAGCACCAGTTCGTTGACGCCGTCGTAGTCGTACGGGTCGCCGGGGCTGAACTGGTAGTGCCAGACGATCTCGCCCGTGGCCGGGCGGATGGCCAGCACCGAGCCGGTGTAGAGCGTGTCGGTGCCGCGCATCGACGCGTTCCAGGGCGCGCCGTTGCCGGTGCCCCAGTAGACGAGGTTGAGCTCGGGGTCGTAGGTGCCGGTGAGCCAGGTGGGCGCGCCGCCGGTCTCGGCCATGCCGGGCTTCCAGGTGTCGCCGCCCTTCTCGCCCGGGCCGGCGGTGGTCCAGCGGTGCCACTTCTTCTCGCCCGTCTTCAGGTCCCAGCCGTCGAGGAAGCCGCGCGTGCCGTACTCGCCGCCGGAGATGCCGGTGATGAGCACGTCGCCGGCCACCAGCGGCGCGTGCGTCATGCTGTAGCCGGCCTTGTAGTCGGCGGCCTTCTGGTTCCACAGCTGCTTGCCGTCGGCCATGCTGAGCGCCACGACGTGCGCGTCCAGCGTGGTGCGGTAGAGCACGCCGTCGCGTGCCGCCAGGCCGCGGCTGTGGACGCCGCAGCAGAGGTAGCCGTTGATGTCGGCCGGCAGTTCCACCGGCACCTTCCACTTCTGGCGCCCGGTGACCGGGTCGACCGCCAGCGTGTGCGAGTGCGTCGCCACGTACATGGTGCCGTTGATGAGCAGCGGCTGGCTCGACGCGTTGGCCGAGTTGTCCAGGCTGAGGTTCCACACCGGCACCAGGTTCTTCACGTTGGCGGGCGTGATCTGGCTCAGCGAGGTGTGGCGCTGCTGGGCCCAGCCCATGCCGTAGGTGGTGACGTCGCCGGGCGTGGTGGCGTCGTTGCGCAGGTCGGCCAGGCTCTGGGCGCCGGCGCTGCCGGCGATCAGGGCCAGGGCCGCGAACGCGATCGCGCCGCAGGTCTTGGAGGCTTGCATGGGGTTGTCTCCTTCGTGGAAGGGTTCGGGCTCGCGCGGGCCCGTGTGCCCGGGCCGCAGCGCGGAAATCTATGCGGCCCGCCGCGCAGGCGCCACACCGGGGGTTTCCCTAGCGGGGCCTTGTTCCGCGCTGGCACACTGCCGGGTCCGGAGGATCCCCGCCCTTGACCCTGCCGCACCTGCCCGGCGCACGGCCCGCTACCGGCGTCGTCGCCAGCCCCTTCTTCGCCACCGCGGAAGACCGCGTGGCGTGGGCGCGCCAGCGCTACTTCGAAGAGGGCCAGCGCCCTTCGGGGCTGGTGAGCGAAGCCGTCATCCAGGGCTGGCAGCGCTGCCTGGCCTCGGGCCTGAAGCCGCAGCAGCGGCCCGACTTCGAGCCCATCGCGCGTTCGCGCACCAATGCCGCGCT
The DNA here is from genome assembly GCA_964454485.1 of uncultured Rubrivivax sp. GTDB lineage: Bacteria > Pseudomonadota > Gammaproteobacteria > Burkholderiales > Burkholderiaceae_C > Rubrivivax. The sequence goes on along the minus strand of CAYVXO010000077.1, from coordinate 1,971 downwards.
GGCGCGCGGGCGCACGCTGCTCGACGCTGCCGGGCCGGAGATCGAACAGCTCGACCGCATGCTGGCCGGCACCGGCTGCAAGGTGATCCTGGTCGACGGCGCCGGCGTGGTGCTGCGCGCCACCGCGGCGCCCGCGGTCGCGCGCACGCCGCTGGAACTGGGCGCGCGCGTGGGCGTCAGCCTGGCGGAGAACAACCTGGGCTGCACCGCGCCCTCGGTCACCGCGCGCAGCACGCGCGCCTGCACCGTCTCCGGCGGCGAGCACTTCTTCGGCGTACTCGGGCAGATCCACTGCGCGGCCGCGCCGATCCACAACCGCGAAGGCGAGCTCGCCGCGGTGCTGGACCTGTCGATCGAAGGGCGGCCGTTCGCCTTCGACGCCTTCGGGCTCGTCAAGCTGTTCGCCGCCGCGATCGAGAACCGCTACGTGGCCGCCCAGGCGCACGAGCGGCTGCTGGTGCGCTTCCAGGTCGCGCCCACGATGCTGGGCACGCCGATGGAAGGCTTGGCGGTGGTGGACGGCGCGGGCCAGGTGGCCTGGATCAACGCTGCCGGCAGTGCGCTGCTCGAACCGCCCGGCATGCCGGCACCGCGGCGCGACGTGGAGCACCTGTTCGGCCTCACGCTGATGCAGCTGCTGGGCCTGTGCAGCGCCAGCACGCCGCTGCCGCACCGCCTGCCCAGCGGCCTGGGCGTGTGGCTGCTGGCGGTGGCGCCGGGCAGCCGTCGCCCCGGCCCGGCCGAGGACGCGCCTTCGATGCCGGCGGCGCCGCCTTCACTGGACGAGGTGCACCGCCACCACATCGAGCAGACGCTCGCCGCCGCCGGCGGCAACATCTCGGAGGCGGCGCGCCGCCTGGGGGTGTCGCGCGGGCTGCTCTACCGCCGCCTGCGCGCCTGGCGCGAAGGCCACGGCAACGCCTGAACGCCGCCATCGCGGCGGCGCTGGTTCGGGGGCAGCTTCAGGCCGCGGGCGCGTAGCCCTGTTCGGCGAGCGCGGCGGCAAAGGCCTCGCGCGGGCGCTGCGACTCGATCTGCACCTTGTGCGCCGGCAGGTCCACCTTCAGCGTGGCGGCGCCGTCGATGCGCTGCACGGTCTCGGTGACCACCTTCACGCAGTGGCCGCAGCTCATGTCGGGAAGGGTGAGCTCGATCATGGTCCGGGGTCCTCGTCTTCAGGCCCGGGATCTTACCCCTGACCCTATTTCGACGCCTTGCGCAGGTCGGGGTCGAGCCAGAGGTCGTCCAGGTTCTTGAAACCCCAGCGTTCGGGCGATTCGCGGCCGACGATCCGGTCGCTGGTGGCGTCGCGCGCCAGGTCCAGCCGCACCGGCGCGAAGGGCATGCTGGCCTTGGTGGAGTAGAAGAGCTTGAGCACCGGCGCGGCCAGCTGCTCGGGGTTCTGCTCCACCACCACGCCCAGGCGGCCGGAGGCCATGCGCACCAGCGAGCCGGTGGGGTAGATGCCGATGCTGCGCACGAAGGCGGCGAACACCGCCTCGTCGAAGTGGCCCTTCCACGACGCCATCTTGGCCACCGACTCGGCCGGGTCCCAGCCGGCCTTGTAGGGCCGGTTCGAGGTGATCGCGTCGTACACGTCGCACACCGCGCCCATGCGCGCGTGCAGCCCGAAGGCGTCGCCCGAAAGGCGGTGCGGGTAGCCGGTGCCGTCGACGCGCTCGTGGTGGTGCAGGCAGACGTCGAGCGCCATCGCGCCGGCGCCGCGGCCTTCGACCAGCAGCTCGTGGCCGCGCTCGGGGTGCGTCTTCATGACCGCGAACTCGCCGTCGGTCAGCTTGCCCGGCTTGTTGAGCACCTCGGAAGGCATCAGCGCCTTGCCGATGTCGTGCAGCAGCCCGGCCTGGCCGGCCTCGCGGCACTGCTCGGGCGGCAGGTTCATCTGGCGCGCCAGCGCCACCATCAGCGCGCACACCGCCATCGAGTGCATGTAGGTGTAGTCGTCGTGCGTCT